>CAXTNZ010000011.1:0-34984 GCA_964245695.1 uncultured bacterium
GTCCCCCTTGTCCCCTCATCCCCCACGGGTAAAGGTCTCACAAACAACTTCACCATTTTCTTCAACGCACAGAGAAAACGATTTAATATGGAGCCAACAGCTGCTGATCTGATGGTTAATTTTGCGCGTTTTCTTGGAAAAGCGTTGCCGGACAACTTCGTTAGGGCAGAGAATCTCTAAAGTACCTGTGCCATCTTCGTGGTTTACAATGCGAAATCGGCAGTCTTGCAACATTGCACGGCTGCTGCTGTCGAAAAATCGCTTAAAGCGCTGTAGCAATTCGCCTTCGGTCATTTCGCTGACGCGCTTCGGGAGAATGAAATCTTCTTCGTCAAATTCAAAGTCATCATCCTCGAAGTCGTGGGTGTCAATCATCTTTTATTGTCACTACTCGACTTACGATTATCGTAACGCTGTGTGAGCGGTAATATAACATTTGCTCATTACCGATCTTAAAGTAGTTTTGCAACTGCTTTAAGTTTCGATGCTCACTGATTTTTTGAATGATTCTCAGCGCTATGCTACGGAGGATTTCTGGCTTTTGTGGTTAATCTTTGCCAATCACCTTTGTATTTCTGCTGCCTTTTTCATCCGTAGTATGGCTTGTCGCAAGTTTTCATTCAGCCGATCCTGTATCATGAACGCAGATCCATCTGCTATCATCAGCTCATATGCTTTCTGAAAATCCGCTCTAGCTCCTTCTTTATCCCCCAAGTCGGAGCGGGCATCACCTGGGAAGATGTATGTTAAAGCATAGTTGGGATTAATTTGCAGCGCTTGATTATAATCGGCAATTGCCCCGTTTTTGTCCCCCAAGTCGAAGCGAGCTTTACCCCGTCTCATGTACACTTCGCAATAGTTGGGGTTAATTAGCAGCGCTTGGTTATAATCGGTAATTGCTCCCTTTTTGTCTCCTTTTAGATATTTAGCCCAGCCCTGAAGCAAGAAGTTAGCAGCTCTGGGTGCTGTAGCGACAAGAGTAGGAGCAGAGACTCCTATATTTATCTTATCTTTTGCTGACAGTCTCAAAAAGGTATTGATGGAAATACCCAAGTTAAAGCCTGTTTTAATTTCTTTGGTATCTAAATCTGCTTTACCGTGAATTCCGATTAGTTCCCCTTTGTCATTTAGTACTGCACCACCACTCATTCCCTTTAATGTATTGTTGCTGTAGACTAAAGCATAACCTTCATCCAGTGGTTTCGAGGCATTAGCAGTAATCGTCCCAGGCGTGAAATTGTAAATTGACTGATTTATTGCAAGTGTCGGTGCGGGAAACCCGGTTACGTAGACTGTTGTGCCTTCGGTGCTAATGTCAAAGTTGCCAAGATTGGCAACTGGCTAATTTTGACTGCTGCTAAACTGCACAATGGCTAAGTCTACTCCTGACAGTTGTTTGACACTGCTGTAGTTGAGGGGATAGCGTTTACCGTCAAAAGTGATAATTTCATAATTATCTTGGGTTTCCATTACATGAGCTGCAGTGAGAAGAGTGTAAGTACTACCCTCCCTCTTAATAATCACCCCAGAACCGTACCTTGGCTTTTTACTTTGGATTTGCACTGTAATTTCTTTAGCAATTTTATTTACCTCTGTTGGAGATAGCGCTACAGCCATTTGCATTTGCACAAAGGTGATTGATACCCCAATGAGTGCTGGTGTAAGTCCAGAATAAAAGTTCATTATTTAAGCTCGGGTAAAGTTTATTTGCTGTTGCACTATAGTAGGATTTCTCTGGTTTCTATACAGAGTATGGGAACGTGTTTTGAAAAAAGCTTATATCAACGTATAGTTCAGTTAAAGCTGATACAGCTATCCCATCTAGCTTGTGAACATATACTTTTAAAATAACCGCTCCAGAACGCACTCGTACACAGAGAGAAGAGAAAACACAGAGTTCACAAACAATTTAGGATTGCTGTACTACTGTTACTAATTCCTGAAAAGCTTGATACAAATAAAAAGTTAAAAATTAAATTTAATTACGTGATAGTACTGATGTTAAGTAGAATAGATTATTATAATATTTATACACCGCTTCTCGCAAGTCATTCAACGTTTGGAAACATTCTTAACTCAAATGTTTTTTGATTTCTTGCCATAACCTTTCCTCATGGATTTAGTTAGGGTGTATGTGATTGATACCCCTACAAGTATATGTATCAGATTTTTAGTAAATTGGTATAAGGGGAGATGAAGCGATCGCCTTACCCTAAAATTAAAAAATATATCTTCCATACCCCGGTTCAGACAAAAACAAAAGCCTGTATAACGATTCTTCACGCATATACTCGGCGAAATATCACAAGCGCGATCGCGCTTGTGACAGATATCATTAGAAGTATGTAAGCGTATCAACTTAACTACCTTATAAGCAGATCCCCCATAAGGCAGTGAAGTTTTCTACGCCGCTACTTGGTTTACGCCTGCGCTGGAGCGGTTTGCTCTAGTTGACCCTTGGAGTTATATTCCTCAGGTTATTACACAGGCTCGCAAGGGTTTTTTGCCCCCACCAATTCCTGCTGTTTCTTAACTAGTTGCTGACAGGGGGGAATGTGAATAGTTACGGATTGTGATGTTATGGCAGTTGGCAAAGGTGCAGTACGTTTGTTTTTAGCAGCCATAATTACAGACAAAAGTTTGGGCAAAGCAAGACAAGCAATAGTATTAAGTAATGTTAATACTATTACATTTATCGTATTCATAGAGAATTCCCCTTTTGATAAATTGGTGCTGATAATTCTTCGTGTGAGGCAAAATTTATGCAACCGATTAAAAGCAAAATTTTGAATTTCTTCTAGCTGAGATAAGTTGCTTTTAATTGCAGTGAAAACTTCTACATTGCTGGCTGCTTTCGCCCAGAGGCGAGCGGTTTGCGGTAGCGCTCTACCAAACGATCCCACTGCATGACGACTGTGCTTCCCTTCTTTTCCTGTTGCTTTTCCCACATCGACAAAAAGTCAAGGCAGGAGTGATCGATGTAGCTGAGCATCTGTAGGTGGATATGAATTTCTTTGCCAGGAGAAATCTGCTCAAGGACTTTGGCAAGCTGCGGTAGCCGAATAAATGTAGCCATACCCTCCAGATACACGTCAATCCGGTTGTTGTTTTCATCGGGAACGACGTGGATAGCGAG
Source organism: uncultured bacterium (assembly GCA_964245695.1). Taxonomy (GTDB): domain Bacteria; phylum Cyanobacteriota; class Cyanobacteriia; order Cyanobacteriales; family Nostocaceae; genus Hassallia. The sequence goes on from CAXTNZ010000011.1 coordinate 3,137, forward strand.
GTGGGAAACTTTGTAGATCAGCTTGAGTGCTGACAGCACAAGACCGAGTAGCACGCCAACGAGTAGGTCGGCTGTGAGAATTCCGCCCAAAGTGGCAAAGTAGATAAACACAGGGATGCGCCCATATTGTTGCAGCTTGCGGATATTCTCTACTTTCACCAGCTTGTAGCCAGTGACTACCAAAATCGCCGCGAGGCTGGAGGTGGGGATCAGATTCAGTACCGAAGGCGCGGCAGCAACAAGAGCTAACAGCCACACTCCGTGAAGAATCGCGGACAGTCTGGTTTTAGCTCCAGCTTCCACGTTCACAGAACTGCGGACAATCACACCTGTCATCGGTAGCGCTCCCAAGGCACCGCAAATCATGTTGCCAAAGCCTTGCGCTGCCAGTTCGCGGTCAAAATCGGTTTTTGACCCAAAGTGAAGTCGGTCTACCGCCGCCGCTGAGAGCAAGCTTTCCGCACTGGCGATAAAGGCGATCGCCATCGCTTCCATGAGCATTGATGGCTTCAGGACACCTATAAAGTTCTCTAGCTTTGGGATGTGAACCGTGGCGGCAAGATTATCGGGTACATGGACGTACTGAACAGGCAACTTCATCACAGTGGCGATCGCAGTTGCAATCACTACAGCAATGAGGGAGCCGGGTAGCAATTTTAATCTTGTTGGCTTAAACTTTTCCCAGAGGAGCAGGGTAATAATGGTAATTAGAGCGACAATCCCAGCAATGAGATGGTTGCTGCCTTGGGGGGGAAAGATTGCCTTGTAGAACTCGCTGGGAATAGAAATTATGTTATTGATTCCGTGTGCGCTTGGCTTGCTATCAAACATGACATGGAATTGAGAAGCAAATATCAGCACACCAATTCCTGCTAGCATCCCGTAGATGACTGCGGGAGATATTGCTCGGAAAACTTGTCCCAGCTTGAACACCCCCGCTAGTAACTGCAACAAACCCGCGAGCATAAGAATTGGTCCTAGCATTTCAATGCCAAACTCATGAACCAGTTCCCAGACTATGACAGCAAGCCCAGCCGCCGGTCCACTTGCCTGCAATGGAGAGCCAGCTAGGGGTCCGACAATAATTCCGCCAACTATTCCTGTGATGATTCCCAGCTCTGGAGGAACTCCGGAAGCGATCGCAATTCCCATGCATAATGGCAGAGCGACGAGAAACACAACTACAGATGCCACTATATCGTTAACGATAGACCCTTTAGTTTTGATAAATTTGATGGTCATATTCTTTTCCATTCCTGATATCAGCATTCGCAGCAATACATCTGGGATTCAATGCGTTTCATGGGGCTTCACCTAAGTAGGCAGCAAAGGTACGAAGCAGCCCCTATTACCCTGATTGCCTGTGTTAAGTTTTATATTCATCAATAGTGATGATTTTTAAATGAACAATTGATGAGAAAAATTTCATGTTTGCAGTCGATAGCCCATGCCTCTGACTGTTTCAATGTAGTCGTGACCTAGCTTCTTTCGCAGATAACCCACGCAGACATCAACCACATTAGAGCCGGGATCATAGTTGTAGCCCCAAACCTGACTCAGCAGCTGCTCTCGGCTCATCACTTGCCCTGGATGACGTACAAAGGTTTCAGCTAGGGTAAATTCTCGTGCTGATAACTTGACTAGGCGATCGTCCACCCAGACCTGACGTGTAAGCAAGTTCAGGACAATATTGCCCGCTCTGAGAACCATTTCTTCCTCTCGTTTGGGCAAGCGATTGTCGCGCAACCGCGCCCGTACCCGTGCCAACAGCTCTTCAAACCGAAACGGCTTTGTCACGTAGTCGTCAGCCCCACCCTCAAGTCCGGCAACTTTATCCCTCACGTCGTCACGAGCGCTGAGGATAATGATAGGCAGATGTTCGCCCTGACCGCGTAATTCTTCCAACACCATCCAACCATCTTTGCCAGGGAGACCAATGTCAAGTATCAAAAGGTGGAAATCTCCGGTTTGAGCCATGCTCAAAGCCTCATGACCGTCTTTGGCAACTGCGGTAGTGAACCCCGACACCCGTAGCCCTTTTTCCAGGAAAGCGGCTATGCGCGGTTCGTCTTCGGCGATCAGAATCCAATCAGTCAAACACAACCTCCAAAGGGTGGATCTAGTGGAATGATAATAGTGAATGTAGAACCCTCACCTAGTGTGCTTTTGAGTTCTATCCGACCGCCGTGGGCAACAGCGATCGCGCTGCAAATAGACAATCCCAAACCAGCCCCCTCAGAACGACGGCTACTGCCCAATCCACGGGCAAAGCGCTCGAAGATCCGCTCTTGGTCAGCAAGGGCAATGCCAACGCCTGTGTCACGAACCCAGAAATGGGCGTTACCATTCGTTATAGCTGAACCAAGGGCAATTACATCCCCATTAGTCGTGTACTGGGTAGCATTCTCAGCCAAGTTCATAATTGCCTGAGTCAGCCGCTGGCGGTCAGCTACAATTCGCCCCACACCTTTGTGTTCCAAACGCCAGTCTCGCTCAGCTAAAGCTGTGGCTTTGGTATACAGTTCCTCGGTCAGCGAGCTAATATCCACAGTCTGTAAATTTAAAAAATTGGGTTGCTCTGCCTTGGCTAGTAATAGTAGGTCATCGACAAAGCGGCTCATCCGATCCAGTTCATCAGTAACTAATTCCACTGTTTCACGTCGCTCTTGGGGATCGTCACCCAGCAGTTCTAAATGACCTCGGATAATTGTGATCGGCGTCCGGAGTTCATGACTTGCGTCGTTGATGAAGTTTCGTTGACTGGCGAAGGCAGTCTGGAGACGGTCTAACATCTCGTTAAACGTGATAGTGAGTTCGGCAATTTGGTCTACTCCCTGCACGGGGATACGTTGAGATAGGTCAGACTCGGTAATCGAGTGGGCTGTTTGAGTGAGTAAGCGCAGGGGAGCCAATAACCGTCCAGCCACTACCCAAGCCAGCACCGATGCTACAGCTAAAACAGCTATTGTTACCTGGATAATGACGACAATCGCCTGGTTCACCTGCTTATGAGCGCTACTAATCGAGTAAGCGACCACAAACACACCGTGAGTTTTGCCTTTGAGGACTGGCTCAGCCAGATAGTAGATAGTATTAGTTGAGGTTAATTTCTTCTTGCCTCGCTCAGGCTGGGTGAGTTTCTCCCAGTGTTGGACTAGCTCTGAATTCGGCTGTAGAGTAACCGGCAGGGCTTCAGGACTGGATTTGTATAATTTCCCATTCAACAGTGTAATGAAAAACATGTCGTCGTGGGGAATATTGCGGGACAAAAATAAATCAAAGATGGCAGCGACATCATCCCCGAAAAGTTGAGCCGTGCTGGGGTTCCTCCCCTTAGTTAATCGTCTAAACACCTCTACCTCACGGATGAGAGACTTTTCAACGTGCTCTTCTACTCGGACAAGGAGAACCTGACGAATTGCCAGGATAGATACCAATATGGAGAATGCCATCAGCACGACGTACCAAACGAGGATGCGCGTGCGAACGCCAAAGAAGATTCTGCGCCATCCAGGAAGTCGGTTTTTCTTTGTCACCTGAGCATTTTCAGCGCTGCTTGTCAAGAAAATTTTTGAAGTCATAACCCGATCAAGATAGTTGTGTTGCGAGAATTATTTGAGGACACAAGATCCTGTAGGGTAAGGTTTTTTCACGGACGGTAATCCTACTTTAAAATGACGTAAAGACCGATCCAGCTAGTTGTGCCCCTCTTTTTACAATCACGATATCAGAAAAAATTTTATTGTTGTTTTCTTTGCGCTGTTTAGGCGCTCTTAAGTAGTCCATTGCACAGTAAGCCTATGCAACCAACTAATCCGAACCAATTTACAGAAAAAGCCTGGGAAGCGATCGCCCACACTCCAGATATTGCTAAACAATATCAACTACAGCAGATCGAAAGCGAACACTTAATGAAAGCGCTGCTAGAACAAGAAGGACTCGCTAGCGGTGTTTTTACCAAAGCAGGTGTAAATCTACAAAAATTACGCGATCGCACTGAACAATTCATTCAACGTCAACCGAAAGTATCGGGTAGCAGCAGTTCTGTCTACTTAGGACGCAGCTTGGATACTCTTCTTGATCGAGCTGATGGGTATCGCCAGGAATTTAAAGACGAATACATCTCTATTGAACACTTATTACTGGCTTATGCCAAAGATGACCGTTTTGGTAAAAGTTTATTCCAAGAATTTGGATTAGACGAAGCCAAACTAAAGAATATCATTAAACAAATTCGTGGGAACCAGAAAGTGACCGACCAAAATCCAGAAGGCAAATATGAAGCACTGGAAAAATATGGGCGTGACCTCACAGAAGCTGCCCGTCAAGGTAAACTTGATCCAGTGATTGGACGAGATGATGAAATTCGCCGCACGGTTCAAATCTTATCGCGTCGTACCAAAAATAACCCCGTTTTGATTGGGGAACCGGGTGTTGGTAAAACTGCGATCGCCGAAGGATTAGCACAGCGCATCGTTGCCGGTGATGTACCCCAGTCGCTTAAAGACCGCAAGCTGATAGCTTTAGATATGGGTGCTTTGATAGCAGGGGCAAAATTCCGGGGTGAATTTGAAGAACGTCTCAAAGCAGTTTTAAAAGAAGTTACGGAGTCTGGCGGCAATATTGTATTATTTATCGATGAAATTCACACCGTAGTCGGCGCTGGTGCAACTCAAGGTGCGATGGACGCAGGTAACTTGTTAAAACCGATGTTAGCGCGGGGTGAATTGCGCTGTATTGGGGCGACAACTTTAGATGAATATCGCAAATATATAGAAAAAGATGCCGCTTTGGAAAGACGCTTCCAGCAGGTTTATGTAGATCAGCCGACTGTAGAAGATACTATTTCAATTTTGCGCGGGTTGAAAGAGCGGTATGAAGTTCACCACGGGGTGAGGATTTCTGATAGTTCTTTAGTTGCAGCAGCTACATTGTCAAGTCGCTATATTAGCGATCGCTTCCTTCCTGACAAAGCGATTGACTTAGTAGACGAAGCTGCGGCAAGACTGAAAATGGAGATTACCTCCAAACCTGAAGAACTAGACGAAATTGACCGGAAGATTCTGCAATTGGAAATGGAGAAGCTTTCTTTACAAAAAGAAAGTGATGCAGCTTCTCGTGAACGCCTAGAAAGGCTAGAAAAAGAACTTGCGGATTTCAAAGAAGAACAAAGAACACTGAAAGCACAATGGCAGTCGGAAAAAGACATTATCAACAAAATTCAGTCTGTCAAAGAAGAAATTGACCGCGTTAATTTGGAAATTCAGCAATCAGAACGCGACTACGACCTCAATCGTGCTGCTGAGTTGAAATACGGCAAATTAACCGATTTGCATCGTAAATTAGAAGCAGCAGAAACTGAACTTGCTCAAACGCAAACAAGTGGAAAATCACTTTTGCGGGAGGAAGTAACCGAAGCTGATATTGCGGAAGTTATTTCTAAGTGGACAGGAATTCCCATCAGCAAGTTGGTGGAATCAGAGAAAGAGAAACTGTTGAATTTAGAAGATGAACTGCACCACCGTGTAGTTGGACAAGATGAAGCAGTAACAGCTGTTGCGGATGCAATTCAGCGTTCTCGCGCCGGACTTGCAGATCCCAATCGTCCGATTGCTAGCTTTGTTTTCCTCGGTCCTACAGGTGTAGGTAAAACCGAATTAGCGAAAGCGCTTGCCGCATACCTGTTCGACACCGAAGAAGCGCTGGTACGAATTGATATGTCTGAGTATATGGAGAAACACGCAGTTTCTCGCCTCATCGGTGCGCCTCCGGGATATGTGGGTTACGACGAAGGCGGACAACTCACTGAAGCCATTCGCCGTCGTCCTTACGCGGTGCTGCTATTCGACGAAATCGAAAAAGCACACCCTGATGTATTTAACATCTTCCTACAAATTCTCGATGATGGGCGTGTAACTGATGCTCAAGGTCATACCGTGGACTTTAAGAACACGATCATCATTATGACCAGCAACATCGGTTCGCAGTACATCTTAGATGTGGCGGGGGATGATTCACGCTATGATGAAATGCGTCATCGCGTGATGGAGGCGATGCGAAATAGCTTCCGACCTGAGTTTCTCAACCGCATTGACGAAACGATTATCTTCCATGCATTGCACAGACAGGAATTGCGGCGGATTGTGCAGTTGCAAGTAAATAGACTGCGGCAAAGATTGAGCGATCGCAAGATTTCTCTAAAACTTTCCGATGCTGCTCTTGACTTTTTGGCAGAAGTAGGATATGACCCAGTATTCGGAGCGCGTCCTTTGAAGAGAGCAATTCAGCGCGAGTTAGAAACTCAAATTGCCAAATCCATCTTGCGCGGCGAATTCAACGACGGCGACACCATTTTTGTGGATGTACAAAATGAGCGCCTTTCCTTCCAGCGCTTACCTGTTGAGGTGTTTACTGGCTAATTTACAGCAGTTTCCCTTGTAAATAGACCACTATTGTAGGGGCACAGCAATGCTGTGCCCCTACGCATGGTTGTGGTTCAAATACATGAAAAATGCTGTAAAGTCGAATTGAAAAAGAGCCACTGAAAATCGTTTAAATCAATGAAATTAAGCGATATAGCACTCGCCGGTCCCTTTTATGGTAAAGGCGAGGTTTGTCAATCAATACTTCGAGTGTTACCGCAATGGTTTGGGAGGGAGACGGCGCTAATTCAATACCTCAAAGAGATTGAAATGCTACCAACTTTACTTGCTGTAGTAGATAATGAGTGTGTAGGTTTTCTTACCTTCAAGCAGCATAATGAATACGCAGCAGAACTCTATGTTATGGGTGTTCGTCCCGAATATCACCGTCAAGGTATTGGTCGTGCCTTAGTGAACCGCGTAGAGTCGATTCTACGTCAGCAGAGTATACAATACTGGCAGGTCAAGACACTTGCTTTCTCTCACTCAGATAAATTTTATGCACAGACAAGAGCGTTTTATTTCAGTATGGGATTTAGACCTTTAGAAATATTTACACAACTCTGGGGCGAAGCTAATCCCTGTATGCTAATGGTCAAACACTTATAAATCCTAAGATAGACAAACTAGATTGAGAAAGTCATTCCTCAAAAAATACCTCATATAAATAAATAAATCGATTATCCAACCCGGAAGTATCTGATTAAGTAATGTATTTTTTAATGAATGCACAAATAACAATCATCGGAGGATAAATTTTATGTCCCTAGAACAGGTTGACGCTTTTTATGAACTTCTGAATGCGGAGCAAGCTATTTATGAGCAATATTATAATCAGTGCTGTCGTCCAGGATTTTTAGGAAGCTACCATTGGGACAAAACCAAGATTGTTGATTTTGCGGCTACTCTTGGCTACAGCTTCAATGAAAATGAGCTAGATCAAGTATGGTTTGGAAATGAGCCAAGTTTTTCCGAAGAATCAGTGAATTTATCCGAATACAGGTAATTATCTGGAATTAATTAGCATTTTCATATCTTTCGCCTGAACAAATTTAGAATATACGCTTTGATACAACTACAAACAGGGACGCTTTCCCTAGTGGAGAAAGCGTCTTTAAAGTAAATTACCCTAAAACCCTGAAGCTGGTTTCTGCAAAAATTCTTGTTCCTCTGGAGTTGAGGTGCGTCCAAAAATCGCATTGCGATGAGGAAATCGCCCAAAACGCTGAATTATTTGCATGTGAGCAAATGCGTACTCAATAGCACTAGCACTATTAGCATCGTGATTGAGTTGCTGAAATAGCTTTATACACTGATATTGATGAGCGAGATTTTCACTGTGTTCAAAGGGTAAGTAAATAAACCAGCGTTGCACAGGCAAAAATTCGCGGTCGTAGCCTAGTGCGATCGCTTGCTGGGCTGCTGAAAGTGCTTCCCAATCAGTAGCGAAGGCTTGAGGAGTACCGCGAAATACATTTCGGGGAACCTGATCCAGCAGCAGAATCAGTGCAAGACAGGTTTCGGGTAAATCGATCCAGTCGTCTAAGTGTCCTGCTGCTGCTTTTTGGTAATCTTCGCCGAATCGGATTCGCAGTTTCTCATCAAACTCTGGTGTTTTATTAAACCAAAATTTTCGAGGTTTACCGTAACTCGGTTCATTGGGATGACCAAACCAAAATTCCAGAATACGTTTTGCCTGTGACATTGCTTTTATTGACCCTTACAAAGCACTTGTCGCATTTTACGCATATTCGCAGGCAACTCAAAGTTCATTGCTTGTTGAATGAAAATCGACGGTATGGGGATATTAGGCGTAGCTTGCACACTATAAGCTAGCAATGTGCCATTACCGCAATCTTTAAGCTCTAAATTCGCTGTAAATTCTTCAAAAGTACCTTTTTCCATGCGGAATTGAATGTGCTGCCCAATCTCTTCAGCGACATTGAGGTAAATTTCGACTTGCGCTGTGAAAAATAAAAAAGCTTTTTGTGCGGCTTGATACAAACGTTTAACTTCGCCTTTCTGTATAATTTCGCTTTTTGTAATATCGGGAAAATATTGTACCCAACGGGGGTAATCAGTAAGTTGCTGCCATACATGCGATCGCACTAGGGGCAAATACATCCAAGCGGTGACAGAACCACCCCAAGCAGTGTGCGATCGCGTTTCCACGAAAATTTCACCCTGCATCAGTAAATTTTGCTTGTCTTGACTCCAAGTCATATCGGAACCTCTAATAATATTTGAGATATAAGACGCAGACATATTGATTTTGGTTACTCCTCAACTTATCCACTTAGGGGGTCAAACTGTAAACCATTTAACTTAATCGATTGAAATCGACTAATACTAGTTCCATTTTCATAGATAAATTTTGCGAAAAGACTCGTTCTCACGTCATTATTCCCAAAAATTAGGTAAAAATATGACATTTTATGATGAAGATTTCGAGTCATCGGAAAATACTGAAGTTGCTTTTAAGGGCTGTGCCTTTAAAAGCAACTCGTCCATGACTTAAGATTACAAGGTTTTCCGGATGAAGCTATGCTTTGATAAAGTGAGCGTGACGGTTGAGTTGAGAGGGCAATTAAGTGAGTCAATCTTCTAATAAATTAAATCGGACATTAACCCAAAGTTGCGGCTTCCTTTTCGGCATTGCCATAGCCGTTTGGGTACTGAGAGGCTTTGGTATTTTGAGTTTTATGCCGGGAGGAGTTATTTGGCTGTTGTTCCTAGCGGCGATCGCCCTGGGAATTCTCAGTTACGTACAAAGGACTTGGTGGCGTTTCTAATTAAATTCTACGTTGTGGCGCTGCTTGCCTCTGGATAATATAAAGGAGTGCAGACCATTAATCAGGGAAGGCAAACATGAAAAAGTATGTATGTAACATCTGCGCCTATGAATACGATCCAGAAGTAGGCGATCCAGATAGCGGGATAGAACCGGGGACAGCCTTTGAAGACATACCAGATGATTGGGCATGTCCGGTTTGCGGTGCAAGAAAAGAGGATTTTCAACTTGCTGAATAATTAACCGCGCACCAGCTGCTAAAAAAATAGCTAGCCTGGAATTAAGACGCTGTTATTTTATTCGGGGAATTTTTTGTCTTTGCAATCTCTCAAAGTTGTTGTAGTTGGAGGTGGGGCAGCGGGATTTTTTAGCGCGATCGCCACTGCTAAAGCCAATCCTCACGCCCATGTCACTTTACTCGAAGCCAGCCGAGAACCGCTGGCGAAGGTTCGTGTTTCTGGTGGGGGACGCTGCAATGTCACTCACGCTTGCTTTGATTCAGCTTTGTTGGTACAAAATTATCCCAGAGGCGGAAAAGCCCTCCGGGGTGCTTTTACGCGCTTTCAAGCTCAAGATACAGTAACTTGGTTTGCTCTGCATGGAGTACCGCTGAAAACTGAAGCTGATGGGCGGATGTTTCCGATTACGAATACTTCGGAAACGGTTGTCAACTGTTTGATGAATACTGCAAAAGCTGCTGGGGTAGAAATCCGCGCTTTTACGGCTGTTGTGGCGGTGAAACAAGACTGGGGACTAGGGACTAGGGATTGGGGACTGGGAGAATCCCAATCTCAAGAAGATCACCCTTCAGAAGGGGGGGAAGCAAGAAGCTTTGAAATTACTTTGAAGTCGGGAGAAATTTTGAAGTGCGATCGCTTGCTGTTAGCGACAGGAAGCAACCCTGTAGGCTATAAAATAGCCCAAGAATTGGGTCATCACGTTGAACCGCCTGTTCCTTCTTTATTTACTTTCAATATTCGCGATGAACAGTTGCGGAAATTGGCTGGCGTTAGCGTTGACACAGTGCGTTTACGTTTATCAGGTGGTGGAAAAAATCAACTAGAACAAACTGGACCTTTGCTAATTACCCATTGGGGTTTGAGTGGTCCTGCTGTCTTGAAACTTTCGGCTTGGGGTGCGAGAGTGCTGCGCGAAAGCCACTATCAAGCCAGTTTATTGATTAATTGGGTGCCTAATTTGCAGCAAGAAGAATTGCGGCAAAAAATCTTAGCAGTTAAGAAGGAATGGGGAAATAAAGCGATCGCTTTACATCGTGGCGTTGACCTACCCCACCGCCTCTGGCAATATATCATTACCCGTGTAAATATTACTACAGAAGACCGCTGGGCGGAAATATCCAACAAAACTTTAAATCAGCTTGTTCAAGAACTCACACAAGGAGAACATTTAATCGCCAGCAAGGGAGTCTTCAAAGAAGAATTTGTTACCTGTGGTGGTGTCAACCTGAAAGAAGTCAACTTTAAGACAATGGAAAGCCGTCTAGTACCAGGACTTTATTTTGCTGGAGAAATCTTGGATATTGATGGCGTCACCGGCGGGTTTAACTTCCAAAGTGCTTGGACTACAGGACATTTAGCCGGGTTAGCAATGGCTACTAGCGATTAAGAAGAAGTGAAGAGAAGGTAAAAGATAAAATCAAATATTTTTACTTTTTCCTTTTCTTTGCTACCCCGTAATATCAGGTTCGGTTGAATACTTATCATGTTTGGCTGACGCGGAGACACCCAGACACTCTGACGCGGAGAGTTTTGAATAATAAGCGCTGCTCGCGAACTTGATATAAAAGATATGGAAACCCGATGCGCGTAGTCACTTCGTGTCTTTCCGTGTTTTCCCAGATATGAATTTAGTTTTTTTTAAATATATGCTTGATTTTATAAGCAAATCTGTTACTCTTATTTAAGTAATAGTATCGGTAAATTAAATTAATTTATAAAAAAAATATAATTCCCTAAAAATATCTCAAATTCATTAAAATATTTGGCATTTACTACATTTTTTTTTAAATAGGTTAGCATCTACCTCAAGATATAAAATAAGCAATTATATAAAAGTGCTTAAAATTTAGTAATTTATAGAAAAAAATGAAAAATTGGAGTGTAATTGCCAAACTATTTCCCCTGCTAAACCTTTATCCGTGGACGATTCCAGTAATTATCATTTTAGGAATTTTAACTTCTTTGTCGGAAGGGTTGGGAATTAGTTTATTTATTCCTTTTCTTCAGAGTTTAGAACCAGGAAGTTCCCAGTCAGGTAGTGGAACATTTTTGGGAAATATTTTAAATCGATTATTTATTGATATTTCGCCAAGTAATCGACTACTAATTATTCCACTAACTATTTTTGGATGCGTTCTGCTAAAAAATTTACTGGCTTATAGCAGTTCACTTCTTTCTGTTTGGCTATACTGGCGAATTGGGAATAAGTTAGTATCGCAACTTTTTCAGCAGCTTTTGAGCGTCAGCTATAGTTTTTTAGATTCTAAGCAATCAGGTAAATTGCTGAATACAATGCATACGGAAAGTTGGCGCACCTGTGATGCTATAGTACTTTTATTTAATCTAATAATTAATTTCTCTACAATTCTTGTTTTTGTCATTTTATTAATGCTGACTTCTTGGCAACTGACTTTTTTAGTAGCTGTTGCTTTGTTACTAATTTCACTAACAATTCAGCAAGTAACACGTAAAACTAAGAAGCTGGGGAGACAAGCAGTACAGGCAAACGATCGCCTTGCTCATCGGATGCTGGAAGGGTTTTATGGGATGAGGGTGATTAGAGCTTTTGGTCAAGAAGCTTACGAACACAAGCGTTTTGAGCAGATAGCAAATCAGGTAAGTGTTGCAGCAATGAAGCTGGCAAAACTCTACACAATCTCAGGACCACTTTCGGAAGTTTTATCGGTGGCTTTGTTGGTGTGTATTATGATTATCGCCCTACAAAACCAAGCCAACTTACCGACTTTGTTAACCTTTATATTTATGCTGTATCGCTTACAGCCATCAGTAAGGAAATTAGATAGCGATCGCGTAAATTTAGTTGGTTTATTAGCTTCTGTTGAAGATGTGATATCCCTGTTAGAAATTCCTGAACAACAATATATTCGCTCTGGAAATATTCATTGTCATGGTTTAAAGCGATCGCTTACATTTAAATCTGTTGGTTTCCGCTACAATCCTGAAGACAAACCTGCACTTAACGATATTTCTTTTTCTATTCCCAAAGGAAAAACTACTGCCATAGTTGGACCTTCAGGTGCAGGAAAATCGACACTTATTGGTCTAATTTGCCGTTTTTATGACGTTACTGAAGGGGAAATTTACGTTGACGATTATCCTCTACGAGATTTAGATTTAGCTTCTTTTAGAAGTCACATTGCGATTGTCAGTCAAGATGTTTATGTCTTTAATACAACAGTGCGGGAGAATATAGCCTATGGTCGCTTAGATGCTACAGATGCAGAAATTATCAACGCTGCGAAACAGGCAAATGCTGATGAATTTATTAGGAAATTACCAGAGGGCTATGATACTATACTTGGCGATCGCGGTATTCGTCTTTCAGGCGGTCAAAGACAGCGCATAGCTTTAGCTCGTGCGATCGTTCGCGACCCACAAATTTTTATTTTAGACGAAGCTACTAATGCGCTCGATAGCGTATCGGAAAATTTAATTCAAGAGGCAATTAATACATTTGGTCAAAATCGTACAGTAATTATTATTGCCCATCGTTTATCCACAATTGAACAAGCAGATAAAATCCTTGTGCTACAAGAAGGACGAGTTGTAGAACAAGGAAATTTTCAGCAATTGCTACAACTTAATGGGTTATTTTCTCACCTTTATCACCTACAATATGGTGGTGTTCAAAGGTGAACAGTTCCCGGTCAATTTTTCTACTTCAAATGTAAAAAATGACTACCAAACCACTGGTTTCCGTCGTTAATATTTTCTTCAATGCTGAAAAGTATTTTGCAGAAGCAATAGAAAGTGTAATCGCTCAAACTTATGATAATTGGGAATTGTTGCTGGTAGATGACGGCTCAACCGACAAGAGTACTGAAATTGCTCTTTTATATGCAGAAAAATATCCTGGGAAAATACGCTATTTACAACATCCCGAACACCAGAATTTAGGTAAAAGTACTTCCCGTAATCTCGGTATCAACAGCGCCAAAGGTGATTACATTGCTCTGCTTGATGCTGATGACATTTTTTTACCGCCAAAACTGGAAAAGCAGGTAGCAATTCTAGAATCTTACCCGGAAGCGGGGATGGTCTATGGACCAACCTTATATTGGTACAGCTGGACGGGAGACAAGAGCGATCGCTCACGAGATTCTTTTGCAAGACTTGGTGTCGAGCCAAATAATGTATTCTATCCGCCAACTTTACTCACCTTATATTTAACAGATACTGGTACCGTACCTTCTCCTTGTGGACTGTTAGCACGACGAGATGTAATACAAGCTACCGGAGGATTTGACGAAAGAATCCAGCATTTATATGAGGATCAGGTTTTTTTTGCAAAAATGTGCCTGAAAGCACCTGTATTTGTAGAAAGTGGATGTTGGGACAAGTATCGGCAGCATTTAGAGTCTAGCTCTAACATTGCCATTCTTACAGGAGAATATCATCCAGTAAAACCGAATTCAGCACATAAAACTTACTTGCATTGGCTAGAAGAGTATATATCAGGACAAGGTATCAATGATACACAACTGCTAGAGGCGCTGAATAAGGCGTTCTTACCATATCGTTATCGACTTAAGTATCTGAACAGTCGGATAAAACAAAAACTTAAATCAATAGTCAAACGTAGATTACCAGCTCCTGTCCACCGTTGGGTAGGAACGCAAATGTGGGGTGACAAGTATACTCCGCCAGTGGGAGGAGTAGATTTTGGGAGTCTGCGACGAGTAACGCCAATAAGCCGAGAATTTGGCTTTGACCGAGGTTTACCGATTGACCGTTATTATATTGAAAAGTTTCTCGCTGAAAATAAAGCTGATGTTAAAGGACGTGTATTAGAAATTGGTGACAATTCTTACACGCGCCAGTTTGGAGGCGATAGCGTCACTCAAAGTGATGTCCTTCATGTTGTCGAAGGAAATCCACTAGCCACCATCGTTGGCGACTTAACCAACGCTGAACACATACCTTCAGATGCTTTTGACTGCTTAGTCCTGACGCAAACATTGCAGATGATTTACGATCTGCAAGCAGCCCTGAAAACAATTTACCGTATTCTCAAACCTGGTGGAGTGGCATTGGTGACAATTCCCGGAATCAGTCACATCAGCGACGACGAATGGGCAAAGTACTGGTCTTGGAATTTTACCAGCAAATCAGGACGGCAGATGTTTGAAGAGTTCTTCCCAAAAGCAAATATTCAAGTAGAGACTCACGGAAATGTGTTAGCAGCGATCGCCTTTTTGCAAGGTTTAGCAACCGAAGAACTGCAAAAAGCGGAATTAGATCAACGCCATCGCCAATATGAAGTAATCATAACTGTCCGCGCCGTCAAACCGAAGGAGACATTATGAGGATACCAGGAAGCGGCAAATTAAGGCGAATAGCAAGACGTGTGCGAAACCGCTTCGCACCAGGAGGATTGATTTTGATGTACCACCGAGTGACTGACATCAAATCTGATCCTTGGGAATTGTGTGTCAGTCCATCACATTTTGCCGAACATCTGCAAGTATTACAAAAACTCGGCTCAGTGGTGCGCCTACAACAATTAAACCAGACTCTGAAAAATAACTTGCGTCCTCATCGTCAAATAGTTATCACCTTTGATGATGGTTACACCGATAATCTGTATAACGCTAAACCTTTATTAGAACAGTATGAAATTCCCGCTACTATCTTTCTGACAACAGGATATATGCAACAAGAGCGTGAATTATGGTGGGATGAATTAGAGAGAATATTGTTACAACCAGGGACTTTACCAGAAGTCTTGTCTTTAAATATTAACGGCAATAGCCACCAATGGAAGTTAGGCGCAACAGCTAATTATAACGGGGAATCATATCAACGCGATCGCCACTTGTCTGTTTTAGAGCAGGATAAACCCAATTCGCGCCATTCTCTTTACTACTCACTTTATCAATTACTCTACCCCTTATCCGCCCAAGAGCGATCGCATCTCATAGATCAACTACGTTTATCAGCGGGTATCGAAACGGTGTTGCGTCCAACTCACAGGATGATGACACTAAAGGAAATATCTAGTTTACAACCAGGAAACATCATAGAAATTGGTGGTCATACAGTGACACATCCGTTTCTTTCCACAATCTCAGCTACAGAACAGCAGAAAGAAATCCAACAAAATAAAGCTCAACTAGAAGAGATTTTCGGACATCCCATTCAAAGTTTTGCCTATCCCCACGGAAATTATAACAGCGAAACGAGTGAGATTGTCCGCCAAGCCGGATTTACCTGCGCTTGTACTACCCATGCAAATACCGTCGGGAAAAATAGCGATCGCTTTCAACTACCTCGCTTTGCTGTCGGGAATTGGGATGGAGAAGAATTCGCCAAACGATTATCAAGTTGGTTCGCAGGTTAAAACAAGACCTACGCAAAAACTCTTCCTCACCTCTTTTCTTAGCGTTGCTGAAGCGCAAATATGAATCATTGTTCCTCTCTGCGCCTCTGCGCCTCTGCGTGAAAAAAATATTTATGCAAAAGGTCTATTATGAATGGCAAGCCATTAATTTCTGGAATCATTATTTTCTTAAATGGTGAAAAATTCATTTCTGAAGCGATCGCCAGTGTATTAGCCCAAACTTATGACAACTGGGAACTACTTTTAGTAGATGACGGTTCCACTGACAATAGCAGTGCGATCGCCCAAAAGTATGCGGAGATATTTCCGGAAAAAGTCCGCTATCTAGAACATCCAAATCACCAAAATCGGGGAATGAGTGCTTCCCGCAACCTGGGTATCCGCAACGCTAAAGGAGAGTATATCGCCTTTGTAGACGCTGATGATGTCTGGCTACCGCCGAAACTGGAAAAGCAGGTAGCAATTTTGCAGTCATACCCCGAAGCCGGGATGGTTTACGGAGCAACGCAGATGTGGTATAGCTGGACTGGTAATCCAGAAGATGTGACACGCGATTACTACCGTCAACTTGGTGTCCAGCCTGATACATTAATTCAACCACCAAATCTGCTCCCGCTCTTTTTACGCGCCAAAGCAGAAACACCCGCTACTTGTGGAGTCTTGATTAAACGCGAAGTTATAGAAGCTGTTGGTGGACTTGAAGAAAACTTCCGCGCCATGTACGAAGACCAAGCTTTCTTCGCCAAAATTTGCTTGAAATACCCCGTATTTGTCGAGAGTGGCTGCTGGGATAAATATCGACAACATCCTGATTCTACTTGTAATATAGCGCTGCAAACAGGAGAATATAATATCACTGACATCAGTCCTAGCTACTCAAATTACTTGATTTGGCTAGAGGGATATTTAATTAAAGAAAAACTTATAACTACCGAAGTCTGGCAGGCTTTACAAAATGTATTATTTTTTGTGCGCCATCCTTTAATTTATCGCTTTTATCGACTTATCAGGCGCATTATCTGGAAATTCAAGCGAGTACTCAAGAAGTTATTTGGCTCATAGCAATTATTTAATACTTGCCAAAAAGTGCGATCGCATGGCAACCTCTATTCACAGAACACAATCATTACTCATAGCGAGAATTATCTAGCTTTTGTAAATGACTTCTGAATAGACAACATGAAATTTAGCGAAATCGTCCAAAAACTCAGTGACAGCGCCATCGCCAACAGCCTTACAGCCAACAAAGACCAAGATATCGAAATTACAGGGGTAGCAGCGGTTGATGAAGCTATCGCAGGTCATCTCAGCTACATAGAAGGACCCAAATTTGCTTCTTTTGTCGGCAAGACCAATGCTAGTGCTTTAATTTTACCTCAAGACGAAACATTACAAAAGCTTGCAGAAGAACGCGGTATCGTTTGGATAACCACGCGAAATCCGCGCTTGATGTTTGCTGCATCGATCGCACTTTTTTATCAACCGTACCGCCCAACTCCGGAAATTCATCCTACCGCTGTGATTCACCCTACAGCAAAAATTGGCACTGATGTTTATATTGGTGCTCATGTGGTGATTCAGCAAGAAGCGGAAATTGGCAATCAAGTCTGCATTCATCCGAATGCAGTGGTTTATCCAAATGCAAAAATAGGCGATCGCACCACCTTACACGCCAATTGTACCATCCACGAACGCGCCCGCATTGGCGCAGATTGTGTAATTCACAGTGGTGCTGTCATCGGTTCTGAAGGCTTTGGCTTTGTTCCCATTCCCACTGGTTGGTTCAAAATGGAGCAATCCGGCTATACTGTCTTAGAAGATGGCGTAGAAATTGGCTGCAACAGCGCGGTAGACCGCCCATCCGTCGGCGAAACACGCATTGGACGCAGTACAAAAATTGATAATTTAGTCCAAATCGCACACGGTTGCCAAATAGGTGCTTATTGTGCTATAGCCGGACAATCTGGTATGGCAGGAGGGGTAAAAATTGGCAATCGCGTCATTTTGGCTGGACAAACAGGAATAGCCAATCAAGCGAAAATGGGTGATGGTGCGATCGCCACAGCGCAAGCGGGAATTCTTAGCGATGTCCCAGCAGGAGAAATCGTCTCTGGAACTCCAGCAATGTCCCACAAAATATTTTTGAGAGTGGCTGCTATTTATAGCCGCCTACCACAAATGTATCAAACATTGAAACAATTGCAGCGTGAAGCAGGGCAAAAGTAAAGCCTTAGCTGATAACTTTTTTCTGGGAAGCACTACTGAACTGGTAGGGTTTCCCTCACTAATCAAACTTTGATTTTTATTTAATATAAACTCAAAGGCGATAAAGAAAGCGCCTAATAAAAACAAGATACAAGCTGATTCTGTGTTTCTTGCTAAAGCTTGACTAAACTTTTACTTCAATCAGAAAGCTGATTTAACGGAGGTTAATTAAGTTATGGCATTAATACGTTGGCAACCGTTCCAAGAAATGGAAACTCTGCGTCATCAACTGGATAGAATGTTTGATGAACTAGCAGGAGCTAATCGGGATATGACCCAAAAATGGTCACCTGCGGTCGAATTGGAAGATACAAACGACAACCTGATTCTGCGAGCTGAAGTCCCTGGTATTGAAGCTAAAGACTTAGATATTCAAGTAGCACGGGAAGCAGTTTCCATCGCAGGTGAAACTCGCTATCAAAACAAAACTGAAGAGCGCGGTTATTTGCGCTCAGAGTTCCGCTATGGTAAGTTCCAACGCACAATTCCCCTACCTGCTGCAATTAAGAATGAGCAAGTACAAGCGGATTTCAAAAATGGCATTTTAACATTAACAATGCCTAAAGCCGAAGAAGCCAAAAACAAAGTAGTGAAAATTAACTTAGCAGATGGCAAAACGGCGCTTTCCGGTTCCGATGCTAATAAAACAGTGCAAGTCTCTTCGGAACAAAACTAACTGGTAAATAACGCACAAATTGCAATCTTGTGAATAATTAACTTTCGCGCGATCGCACTCGATTATATTTGAAAGTGCGATCGCGGTTATTTTATGCGAGTAGAGCATCGCCAACGTGTAATACACGCAATTGGGTGTCCCTACGAACTCAATTGAGAACCACTATAATCCTGTTGATAACTGGCTTGCATCATCCTCGCTTTCAAGAGGAGCTGCTTGAGGTAGTATAGAAAGATCATCATCAGCGATCCGCGCAGGTACGCCTAAATGCTTGCGAGCATCTTGCTCAGCTAAATTACGATCTTCTTCGCTATTAAACTGCCCCTCATCCAGTAGATATTTGCTACGTGCTGCTTGATCTCCACTTGGAGCTTGACCATTCTTCCACTTATATTTAAAATCCATAAATAAACCTCAACTAATCACTCGCATTTAATCTCATCGCGTTTGCCGAGTACCTCTAACGCTAGATAGGTTGAGGAAATTATATTTACCGTGATTTTGGAGGATGTCTGTGACTTGCCTCAAAAAAAACGCGACCACAAGCCTGTTAAAGAAAGAAAATGCGATCGCGCTTTTTTAATGTAGTAACGACTTAAGTCGTTAAATTAAGCGTTAAAACGCTTACTACAAGCCCAATTTCTCCAACACAGGCTTAGTAGAAACAATGTGGCGTTCTAAACCAAGTTCTTTGGGACTAACTCCTAACGCCAAAGCAATCAACTGCGGTAAATGCAACACCGGCAAACCTAATTTCTGTCCGATGACTTTTTCCACCTCAGGCTGACGAGAATCTAAATTCAAATGACACAGCGGACAAGGTGTCACTATACAATCAGCACCAGATGTCAGCGCATCTTGAATATGCATCCCCGCCATTTTAAAAGATTGGGTAGTAGCATAACTCGAAAGAGGCCATCCGCAACATTGAGTCCGACCTCGATAATATATTGGAGTTGCACCCACTGTCCGAAAAACATTTTCCATCGCTTCCGGTTGGAAAGGGTCATCATAAGGCATGGATTTTTGGGCGCGCAGAAGATAGCAGCCATAAAAAGCCGCACATTTTAACCCACTCAACTGACGGGTGACTCGTTTTTGAATTTCCTCTAAACCGTAATCTGTCACCAAAGCATAAAGGAGATGTTTAACTTCAGTACTTCCTCGATAAGGCGAACAGCTTTCTTTTTCCAGAAAGCCGTTAACTTTGTCAATGTAGTCGGGGTTTGTTTTCTGGCATTCTTTCAGGCGCTCATCAACATGACCAATGACACCTTGACAAGTGCTGCAATGTGTGAGTAGCGGCAAATTTAATTCTTCTGCTAAAGCAATATTTCGGGCATTAACCGTATCTTCCAACAGTTGGGAATCTTCCTTAAAAGTGCCCGAACCGCAGCAAGCAGCCTTTTTCAATTCTACCAGTTCAATACCCAGAGCTTTAGTCAAAGCTTTGGTTGACAAACTTAGTTCACGGCAAGCACCTTGGGCAACACAACCTGGATAGTAAGCGTATTTCAGCGTTTGAGATAGCATATAAGTATATTTGGGTTAGGGCAGTTGCCCTTAAACAATAACTGTTTTATCATCGCTTGCCCGTGATGCTGGCAAAGCTTTGTATCTAAATTTGGACATTGTCAGAAAATTTAGTAAGAATTGGAAAACAGAAGCATATACACGGTATACGCGATCGCATAGCGTGCCCAACTGTCCAACCGCAGTCTTATCGGTTTTGCCGTGACAGCAAAGAAATGGCGAAGGGGTTTTCCTAAGAAAAAGCCTTGACAGTGTACGGGCGATCGCGCTTGACGATAAGATGTATATGCTCAAAACCACGACGCCCATAAAGGGCGGATCGTAGCAACTGGTTAAGGACTTACTATGAGCCAATCGGAAATTTTTGAAAAGGTCAAGAAAATCGTCGCCGAGCAACTTAGCATTACTGAGGCTGACACGATTAAACCACAATCCCATTTTGCCAACGATCTACAGGCTGATTCCCTAGATACCGTTGAACTGGTAATGGCTTTGGAAGAAGAATTTGATATTGAAATTCCTGATGAAGCCGCCGAAAAAATTACCACAGTTCAAGAAGCAGTAGATTACATCAACAACAAAGTTGCCGCATCCGCCTAAGGACTAGGGACTGGGGACTAGGGACTAGGGACTAGGGACTAGAGACTAGAGACTAGGAACTAGGAAAAAGATTATTCACATAAATTCGTTTTTTCCTTTTTCCCCAATCCCCAGTCGCCAGTAACCAGTCCCTAATCTCCAGTCCCCCATTTATGCAGCTTTCTCGCCACCTTTAACTTAGTCATGACAGATCATATACGTAAGCGCGTTGTTGTAACTGGTGTTGGCGCGATTACACCGATTGGTAAAACACCAGCCGAATATTGGGAAGGATTGTTAAGCGGACGCAATGGCATTGACTACATCACTTTATTTGATGCTTCTAGCCATGATTGCCGCATTGCTGGTGAGGTGAAAGACTTTGATCCACATGACTACATGGAGCGCAAAGAAGCAAAGCGCATGGATCGGTTTTCCCAATTTGGAGTTGCAGGTGCAAAACAGGCGCTCTCAGATGCCCGGTTAGTTATCAATGACCTAAACGCAGAACAAGTAGGTGTAATCATCGGCTCTGGCGTCGGCGGCATTAAGGTGATGGAAGACCAGCAAACGATCTACCTCAACCGTGGTCCCGATCGCTGTAGTCCGTTTATGATACCGATGATGATTGCCAATATGGCAGCAGGGTTGACGGCAATACACACTGGTGCTAGGGGTCCGAATTCCTGCGCCGTAACTGCTTGCGCCGCCGGCTCAAACGCCATTGGTGATGCTTTTCGCCTGATTCAAGGTGGATATGCCCAAGCAATGATTTGCGGCGGGTGTGAGGCGGCAATTACACCGTTATCTTTGGCTGGATTTGCCGCATGTAAGGCTCTTTCGTGTCGCAATGATGACCCGGCGCACGCTAGCCGTCCATTTGACCGCGAGCGCAACGGATTTGTCATGGGTGAAGGTGCGGGAATTTTAATTCTAGAAGAGCTGCAACACGCCCTCAGTCGCAAGGCTCGTATTTATGCGGAAATTGTCGGCTACGGCATGACCTGTGATGCATACCATATCACTTCCCCCGTCCCTGGTGGGGAAGGAGCCGCTAGAGCCATACAACTAGCATTGAAGGACGGCGGAATAACTCCAGAAATGGTGAGTTATATCAACGCTCACGGCACCAGCACCCCGGCGAACGATTCGACAGAAACCGCCGCGATGAAAAGAGCCTTGGGAGAACATGCTTATAAAATAGCAATCAGTTCCACCAAATCCATGACCGGTCATTTATTGGGCGGTTCTGGAGGCATTGAAGCGGTGGCGACAGTATTGGCGATCGCCAACGACAAAATTCCACCGACAATTAATCTAGAAAACCCAGATCCAGAGTGTGACCTGGATTATGTTTCCAACACTAGCCGCAATTTAAATGTTGAGGTGGCACTTTCTAATTCTTTTGGGTTTGGGGGACACAATGTCACGCTAGCCTTTAAGAAGTACCGCTAAAATCCAAAATCTGCCCTTGGTGGGATTTCTTGATATTAGTGGGCAAAATGTATCAGAAATGGCATTTTGCTTTGATCAAGAGTTCAATATGACCGAATTATCTGCTTGATTGATTACTAAAAAGTCAGGAGATCCCGCTTGTCCACAGGCTTGCTGCAATGGGATGATGAGGATACTACCTTGGGGTAATAATCCAAAACAACCCCAGTAATGCTTAGCTAAAAGAGTGCTTACCCGTCGTTAAGAACAATATTATGGCTGTTGCAACCCAATCCCTCGAAGAACTTTGTATTAACTCGATCCGCTTTTTGGCTGTTGACGCCGTAGAAAAAGCAAAATCCGGACACCCTGGGCTGCCTATGGGCGCAGCGCCAATGGCTTTTGTGCTGTGGGATCGCTTTATGCGGTACAATCCCAAAAATCCCAAATGGTTCAACCGCGATCGCTTTGTTCTGTCTGCCGGTCACGGCTCTATGTTGCAGTATGCCCTACTGTACTTGGCAGGCTTCGACAGCGTGAGCATTGAAGATATCAAGCAATTCCGTCAGTGGGAATCCAAAACTCCCGGACACCCGGAAAACTTCATGACTCCAGGCGTGGAAGTTACCACAGGACCTCTGGGGCAGGGAATTGCCAATGGAGTCGGTTTGGCGATCGCAGAAGCGCACCTGGCTGCAAAGTTCAACAAACCCGATGCCAAGATTGTTGACCATTATACCTACGTGATTTTAGGTGACGGTTGCAACATGGAAGGCGTTTCCGGTGAAGCTTGTTCTTACGCGGGGCACCTGGGATTAGGCAAACTCATCGCTCTGTACGACGACAACCACATCTCCATTGATGGTTCTACAGATATATCATTCACTGAAGATGTTTCCAAGCGCTTTGAAGCTTACGGTTGGCACGTACTGCACGTTGAAGATGGCAATAGCGATTTAGAAGGAATTGCCAAAGCAATTGAAGAGGCAAAATCCGTCACCGATAAGCCTTCTTTTATTAAGGTAACAACCACCATTGGTTACGGTTCCCCCAATAAAGCAAACACCGCTGGTGTCCACGGTGCTGCACTGGGTGGTGATGAAGTTAAACTCACCCGCGAAAACTTAGATTGGCGATACGAGCCTTTTGTAGTACCAGAAGATGCTCTCAATCACTGGCGCAAAGCAGTTGAGCGCGGTGCAAACTACGAAGGTGAATGGAACAAAACCTTTGACGACTACAAAGGCAAATATGCCCAAGAAGCGGCTGAATTTGAACGCTACACTAGCGCCAAACTGCCCGATGGTTGGGATAAGGTACTACCCACCTACACCCCGGAAGACAAAGGACTGCCCACCCGCAAACACTCAGAAAACTGCCTCAACAAACTGGCTCAGGTTTTACCTGAGCTAATTGGTGGTTCGGCTGACTTGACCCACTCCAACCTTACAGAAATCAAAGGCTTTGGCGACTTCCAAAAAGGGCAATACCAAAACCGCAACATCCACTTTGGCGTGCGGGAACACGGTATGGGCGCAATCTGTAACGGCATAGCGCTGCATGATTCTGGATTAATTCCCTACGGCGCAACCTTTTTGATTTTCACAGACTACATGCGTGCTGCCATCCGCTTATCTGCCTTGTCCCAAGCTGGCGTGATTTGGGTGATGACCCACGACTCAATTGGACAAGGTGAAGATGGTCCAACGCACCAACCGATTGAAACTCTCGCTTCTTTGCGAGCTATTCCTAAGCTAACGGTGTTTCGTCCCGCAGACGGAAACGAATGTTCTGGCGCTTACAAAGTGGCGATCGAGAACGCGAAAGAAGACCGTCCCACCCTGTTGGCGTTCACCCGTCAAAATGTCCCCAATTTGGCAGGTACATCGATTGAGGGCGTGACGAAGGGTGGATACACGGTGGTCGATAGCGAGGGTACGCCGGATATCATCCTGATGGGTACTGGTTCAGAATTGAGCCTCTGCGTAACCGCAGCCGAGAAACTCACCAGCGAAGGCAAGAAAGTCCGTGTTGTCTCGCTACCCTCGTGGGAACTGTTTGAAGCTCAGGATGCGGCTTATAAAGAGTCTGTTCTGCCTAAAGCTGTTACCAAGCGTTTGTCTGTAGAAGCTGCTGCTAGTTTCGGCTGGCATAAGTATGTGGGCATGGAAGGCGATTGCGTTAGCATTGATCGCTTTGGTGCTTCAGCTCCAGGTGGTGTTTGTCTGGAGAAGTTTGGCTTTAGCGTTGATAATGTGTTAGCTAAAGCGAAAGAATTGTTGGGTTAATAGCAACAGACTAATCTTTAATTTATCTGGGGTGGGCATGATGCTCACCTCTTTTTTTTTAACGCAAAGGGGCGCTGAGGGTAACGCAGAGAAACGCGGAGGGGGATTGATTATAATTGGGGTAATTAGTTAATAATTCGGAGGAAGTTATGCAGGAAGTTTCTAGCGAAAGAGATGCACTTCTAGCCCGAATCTCAAAAATTGTAGAATATTTGATGCAAAAGGATATTAGCTATCAGTATTATTTAGATAAAGATAAAGCAATTCAAATGATATTTAAATACTATTACGAGAAAGTTTCTATGGAGAAACTGAAAGTTATGTCTGATTTCAAATTAACAGGGTTTGTCGAGGGAGATATGATGACTCTGCTATTAATTGAAGGGGAAGACGATATAGATCTGAAAGCTATGCACTATATTTAGATATGCTAAATTCCGGATCAAGAAAGCAAATAATATTTTATATAACTTAATGTAATGATTAAGGATAGGGCGATCGCGTTATAATCTTTAATGCACTCCAGAAATATAGTACAATAGTACTAAATGGGAAAAATTACTATTTATACTGAGAGGCAGTATGAAAGCAGAGCTTCTCAAGAGATTTTTTAGGGCGATCGCCAGTTCAGATCAAGAGGCTATTGACAAGCTTACATATTTAGTCATTGAGGAAGAACGCAGTAAAGGACATACTCTTTTAGCTGACCAGTTAGAGAATATCACTAAAAAGAGCCAGAAACAGAAGTCTAGCGACATCAGCAAACCTGTTTCCTCAGTACCAGACACCTTACAAGCGCTAACTGAATTACCAACTAGTAAGCGATTTAATCTTCCCCTAATAACTATCATACCAAGGGAGAAATTGCGGCATCACATGGTGTTGCCGGAAAATATTGAGAAACGTTTTCGCCGAATTGAGCGTGAGTATGCAGCAAGAGATAGGCTTGCTCATCATGGACTGCGTTACAGGCAAAAAATTCTGCTCTATGGTCCCCCTGGCTGTGGAAAGACGCTAGGAGCAGAACGTTTGGCTTGGAATACGGGTTTACCACTCCTGAAAGTGCGGTTTGATGCAATGGTGTCATCTTTTCTAGGCGAAACTGCAAGCAATTTGAGACTTGTATTTGAGGATGCCTCAAAAAATCCATGTTTGTTGTTTCTTGATGAATGTGACTCAATTGCTAAGACACGAGAAGACTCTCAGGAAGTAGGAGAAATTAAGCGAGTAGTAAATACATTTCTCCAAATCTTGGATGAATATCAACCATCTTCTGGACTTTTGGTAGCAGCTACAAACCTAAATAAATCTCTGGATACTGCCCTTTGGAGAAGATTTGATGACTTAATTGCAGTACCCAAACCCGGAGAACAAGAGCTAGAATTTATACTAAAGGAAACACTATCTGCAATTGAAGTGGGATCTATCAACTGGTCAAAGATTATTGAGCAGATGAGAGGTTTTTCTGCGGCTCAAGCTGTGAGGGTTGCACAGGATGCAGCTAAACGAGCAATCCTTGAACGAGAGGAGCTAGTTATTCACGAACACTTAGAAGAAGCGATCGCAGAAATCAAAGTTTCCTAGTATTAAATTTTGGGTGTCTGGATAAATAAATGGTTGAAACTTCTCAGGGTTTTCCGCATATCCGGCTTAGGCTGGCTGACAACAGAAGGAATAGCTGCGCCTGCATCATTTACAGTTAGCAGAACAATTGAGTTTTGTTTTGCAATACTTGGATTTTAAAATGTATGATAAATCTATTTCAGATAGCATCACATTCCATAAAATAATCATATGCCTCTGTGTTAAACTTAAAACTAAAAGTCTTCTCAAGATAATTTTCTTGTTCAAAAGACTCAATTGGATAACACTCGTACATAGGATTGTCTAATTCAATTCTAAATAAATTTTGTAGGTTAGAAAGGTTTACATTATCCAAAACTTTCTCGCCTACAAAGTCGCTGCCATGTTTGGCATACCAACGTAGAACTCTTTGAACTAATGGTTTATGTGTTGTAATACTCATTACTCAATTGACTATTAAATCTAATTTTTAGAGAACAGGGGCACAAAGCCCCTGATTTTTTTAACTTAGTCTACGACGAGAAGCAATTTTAGGGTTGATTTTTTCTCCTGTTATAGGATCAAACTCACCTAGATGATTGCCCCGTCTATCATACTTTTCAACTAAACCATGTCTAGAATCCCACTCATATATATACTCTTGATCGTCCCATCTTTTTCTTAATCCCCCTCCTCCTTGTAGGGGTGTTTTAGGTTTAACTTGTTTAGCTTCTGGAAAGGCTTCAAGAGTTTTTGGTGCGGGATGATAACTCATAATAATTTCTTCAATATGTCTTTAGTATTATTAACCCGCAACACTACTCTCGAAAGAGCGTATTGAAAGAAGTAAGTTTTGGAGACACATGAGGAAATTAGTAGATTTACTTGAAAAATCTACTAACTTTAATTATGACACAAATTATGATGTGGTCAAATTTGTATGGTGGCCCAGCAGTTGCCTCTGACAAGGTTGGAACATCCTTTGCAGCGCCAAAAGTAAGCCATATTGCTGCGCGTCTTGCTGCTGAGTTGCCTGATGAAAGTTGCCTTCTTTACCGTGCGTTAATAGTCCAATCAGCCCGATGGACAGAGTGGGCACAAGCAGAAGATAACAGTAAAAAAACGCAGATTATTCGCCAAATCGGTTATGGTATTCCCAATCTTGACCGAGCTTTGGGTAATTCTCCCAACCGTATCACTTTGATTACAAGGGGAGAGCGTCGTATCCGAGCTAGACAGGCTCATGTTTACCAAGTGAAACTGCCAGAAGAATTGCGTTCTCAGGGAGAGGCACTTGAAATTATAGTGGAAGTTACTCTTTCTTACAAAGCGCAACCACGTCGAACCCGCAGAAATCGCCGAAAATATCTTTCAACTTGGCTTGATTGGGATTGTAGTAAAAAAGGAGAAGATCCAGAACGTTTTCTGGAGAGGATTTTGAAGGAGTATGATGCTCCAGAGGATGCAGAAAAGGGAGAGGGAATTTTTAAATGGATGCTTGGTAAACAAAATAATCACGGAATAATTAAAGACGTATCGAGAAGTGCTGGAACTCTTCAGAAAGATTGGACTGTTGTCAAGTCATTTGAACTTACAGAAGCATTTTCTATTGCAATTGTTGGACACGAAGGTTGGAATAATGATCCAGAAGCTACTGTTCCATACTCTCTAGTTGTGAGTTTTGAAGCGATACAAGCTGATATTCCAATTTATGCGCCACTTGTTCAAGCTCAAGTTGAAACAGAGATTCAACCACTAATAGAAGTTCAATCTATTGTAGGTAGCTGAGGCGATATCTGGCAACAAGCCGCTACGGGTCTACAAACGCACTTCCTCCACTTCCTCTGCACGAAACATAATTCATATCTGAATTATGCAACGCCAAAAAAGTAGTAAACCCAGCCTAATAAGTAGAAATTCCATCTTCAACTTCTGAGTTCACCCTGATAGCAGACAACTTTGTACCGCAAATCTTACAAAACTTAGCGTCTGCATCATGGAAAGCTAAACCGCAACCAGGACAAACTGTTTCTACCTGATTGGCAGTTTTTACCAACCGCTTAATCAAATCACCCACTTGCCAAGGAATCAGCGCAATACCTGTCAAAATCATCAATACTGTCAGGAGGCGACCTAATTTAGAAATTGGCGTAACGTCCCCAAATCCCACAGTTGTCATTGTGACAATAGAAAAATAAAACGCATCCAAAAAAGTACTAAAACCTTTAGGATTAACTGGATGCTCAACTTGATAAATTAAGCCTGAATAAACAAAAATAATCGCAAATAATGTAAATAATATCCACCCAAAAATTACACCATCTTCGGTACTTATGTTACCAAAGAAAGATTTTCTATCTATAAACCTGATTAACCTTAAAATCCGGAACCAGCGCAGCAGTCGGATAAAGCTGATATCAGCGGTTCCTAGAAAAAATGGCAAAATCGCCATTAAATCAATAATCGAGTAGAAACTAAAAATATACTTAATTTTGTTATCTGCACTCCACAAGCGGAGTACATATTCCACTACAAAAATTATCAATATTATGCTATCTACTATATTTAATTTGAAGCGAACAGCATCAGGAATAGTATAAGTTTGCGCCACAAAGATTACTGACGACAGTAGAACTAGTCCAGCAATTGTTAAATTAATCGCTTTACCTACAGGCGTTTCTAGGTCTGTTAAGTAGAATGCTATTTTTTTGCGGAAAAGTAACATTTTTGACAAAATTAATTGTAAACTACTTTACAAATGATTAGAATGTATGACATCTGCCCTACCTACACTAACCGATGAATATAGGGCTTTGCCATTTTTTATTTGGAATTTTTAATTATTTATGAACCTAGAAGACTTTATGAGCCTAGCGTTAGAAGAAGCAAAAAAAGGAGATGCGCCTTACGGTGCAGTAATTGTTAAAGATAATGAAGTGGTTGCAGTCGCTTATAATACTGTGAGGCAAGATAGCGATCCATCTGCTCATGCAGAAATCAATGTAATTCGCAGTTTAACAGCTAAACTTAAAAATCCTTCTTTAGAAGGTTACACCATATATACTACTGGCGAACCTTGCCCGATGTGCGCGACTGCTTGTGTCTGGACAGGGATATCAGAAATTGTCTACGGTGCTTCAATTGAAGATTTAATCTCGGTAAATCAGTCGCAGATTAATATATCTTGTGAAGAGGTTATTGCTAAGTCATTTAGAAAAATCAAGGTAATAAAAGGCATTTTAAAAGAAGAATGTCTAAATTTATTTAAATCGTAAGCACGCGGTGCGTTAAAAGCCTCTCAATGGTGTAATATAGCAGTTCTCATCCTTTATGAAATACATCTTTATCTGTGTGAATCTGTGTTTATCTGTGGTTCCTTAATTCTTTGTGCAGTACGATTACCTCACCCTCCCAACCTCTTTGCGGTTTCAAAGAGAAATGCCGGAGGCTGGGTGAGGTTTGTATTAGACTCAAATTAAACTCGCTATATTAATAGCCAATAATTTTGAATAGTAAATTATTTTTAATTATTTAGCTATAATGTTACAAATACGCTAAAAATGTGTTAGCAAAAATTGCGGCTTGAGTGCGATCGCGTAAATTTAACCTATTCAAAATATTTGTAACATGATTTTTCACTGTCCCCTCAGAAATGTATAATTTCTGAGCAATTTCTCGGTTACTTGCACCCGTAGCAATTAACTGCAAAACGTCTTTTTCTCTGGGAGTAAGTTCAGCTAATCCAGGCGGTGGAGGCGGTAACTGAGGCGCTGTTACCGCTGGAAACTGAGTCAGAAGTTTTTTCACTATTCCCGGTCCAAGTTGAGTATATCCTTTATGGACAGCGCGAATTGCCACAGCTAACTCTTCTGAAGGTGTATCTTTAAGTAAATAACCCATCGCTCCATTCTGCAACGCCGCCGTCACATATTCATCATTATCAAAAGTTGTCAGCACTAAAACTTTGACTTTGGCAAAACGCTTTTTAATTTCCCGCGTGGCGGCAACTCCATCCATAATCGGCATTCTCACATCCATTAATACCACATCTGGCTGGAATTGGGCAATGAAATTAATTGCATTTTCACCGTTTTCTGCTTCTCCGACAATTTCTAAATCTGCTTCTAGTTCCAATAAAGCTTTTAATCCTTGACGAATTAAATTTTGGTCATCTACAAGCAACACTTTAATCATTGTCTAATCCTCAAAAAGGGAATATTAACTGTAATTTTGCAACCCGAACCAGGAGCACTGTTAATATTAAATTCACCTCCGATGGCTAAAGTGCGATCGCGCATACTTTGAAGTCCGAAACCCGTCCTATTTTGCTCTAAATCAAATCCTCTACCATTATCCTGAATTATCAAATATAAACTTGTTTTCGTCGTAGTTAATTCCAATGTAACTTGTGTCGCGTCTGCATATTTAGAGATATTTGTCAATGATTCTTGGATAATACGGTAGAAAGCAGTGCTAATTTCTGGTGGTAAGGTATAGGCGAGGTCAATTTGACAAATTGGTGCAACGCCAGTTGAGCGATAAAAATCTTCATTAAGTACAGCGATCGCCTGTTCTAAAGATTCAGAGTGTAACGGATGAGAACGCATAGTAGAAACTGATTGTCGCACATCTTGCAATGCTTTAGAACCTAATTCCTTTGCTCTCGCCAAGAAATTTTGAGCTTTGCTGGGATTAGATTGCCACAATTTCAAAGCAGTTTCCAATTGAAGATTTAAAGCAGTCAGAGAATGTCCTAAAGAATCATGAATTTCCCGTGCAATGCGGTTACGTTCTTCGAGAGTAGCTTGATTTTCAATTTTTAGAGCATATTGACGGAGTTTTTCGTTAGCGATCGCTAGTTTTTCTCGACTTTGCCGCTCAGATAATACTGCATTCATCAGCAGCAATACAAACACTAAAGCTAATCCAAAAGATACCGCAAAGCTGAATGTCAAAAACCAAAAGCGCTCTTGCGCCTTTGGTGCTACTGGAAATCGGCTAAACCGCTGTATTAGTGATAGTAAAAATAAGAAAAATGAGAAACTCGCAACTACTAAACGACCGGATAACTGAAACATTAAGCAACTGCGAGTTACTATAATTAGGTTAACAAAAGGAAATTGTCGAGCAGTTCTCCCTCCATAAAAAGCAATTATTAAAATTAATAGTATTTCCAACAATGTATAAACTAACTTATTTCTTTGGTTACTAATGGGCAATCTTAAGCCCATTAAACCAAAAATCGTCAGGCAACAAATTGTCAGTTCAGGAAATTGAGGATATCGCTCAGACCGAAATGGTAAAACTGCACTAAAAGCAGAAAATGCTAGTAATATCCACTCCAAATAAAGCAAAAACCGAAAAGGATGATTTTTAAATTCAATTGGGCGGCTCATTGGTTGCTGCACTTTAGTTTTGAGCTAGAAGTGAGGAGAAAAGTAAAAAGTGATATATGAGTATTGGGGATTACTCATAATCATAACTCCTATCTTTTAACTCTTAATTTACACAAATTACCATTTAAATTTGTCATGGGTGAATCATGACTAAAGTCATGGCTGAATCATGACCTTCTCCTCATACAACTTTTGGGGGCGAGTTTTTATGATGGTGACATTAAACAAACAAAACCACGCGCTAATAAATGAAACTTAAAAATTTCTCACTGATAGCCGCAACGCTCGCCCTCAGTTTAAC
>CAXTNZ010000011.1:35084-47052 GCA_964245695.1 uncultured bacterium
TCGCCCTCAGTTTAACGGCAGTCTCCTCCGGTGTCAAAGCAGAAACTATCTCTCAAACACCACAGCAACCAGCACAAAGTCAACCAGCAAAACCTTCAGCTCAAGGCGGCATCCAACTAACGCCGAAACAACAAACTCAAATCGAGGAAATTCGCGGTAGCGTCCGCAAGCAAATTGAGCAAGTGCTGACATCACAGCAACGGGATCAGATCAAAACTGCTATGGCAGCTGGTAAGTCTCCGCGCGACGCTTTTGGTTCCCTAACGTTTAGCTCAGATCAGCAAACCAAATTGCAGCAAATCATGGTAACGTCGCAACAAAAAATGGAAGCAGTCCTAACTCCCGAACAAAAGGCAGAACTAGTGCGAATGCGGCAACAGAATGCCGGATCTGCGACTCAAGGACCTACTAAAAAATAAATAAGAAATCATCAGTATATAGCTTCAGGGTACACTACCTAAGCCTAGCGATCGCCTTATTAGCAAGGCGATCGCATATTTTTTTGTAGCCAGTGCAACAAATTTAATTATTTTGATTGTCACGCTTGTCACACCTTTATTTAAGTACTTTCAAATAATATTTTTAAATAGTTCTTGTTTGGTTATTTGAATTGAAGCACTAAATATAGCGGTTTGCACCTTCTGTCTAATACAGACCTAACAAGAACAGCCCCTTCCCTATCAGGGAAGGGGAGAATATCAAAGCCTAAGACCTTACAGACCTAACCCCCAACCCCTTCCCTATAAGGGAAGGGGAGAATATCAAAGCCTCTCTCCTCATAGGAGAGAGGTCAGATTGTCAAATTTAACAATTAGGAATATAAAAATCTTCGCATCCGGGCAATCTAGCAGGAGAAAATGATGAAGAAAAGCTTTGCAACCATTGACGGGAATGAGGCTGTTGCCCGTGTTGCTTATCGATTAAATGAGGTAATTGCTATTTATCCCATCACCCCCTCTTCGGCAATGGGTGAATGGGCGGATGCATGGTCTTCTGAAAGTCACCTCAATTTGTGGGGTACTGTTCCGAGTGTTATTCAGATGCAAAGTGAAGGTGGAGCCGCTGCTGCCGTACATGGAGCATTACAAACAGGTTCCCTGACGACCACCTTCACGGCATCTCAGGGATTATTGTTGATGATTCCCAACCTCTACAAAATTGCTGGGGAATTGACAAGCGCCGTGATTCATGTTGCAGCACGTTCTCTGGCTACCCACGCCTTGTCAATTTTTGGCGACCAAAGTGACGTAATGGCAGCGCGTGCAACTGGCTTTGCGATGCTGTGTTCTGCCTCAGTGCAGGAAAGCCAGGACTTTGCCCTCATCGCCCACGCTGCAACCTTAGAGGCGCGAGTGCCGTTTATGCACTTCTTCGACGGCTTCCGCACTTCCCATGAAGTTCAAAAAGTCAAATTGCTAGAAGACGACGATTTGCGATCGCTAATTAACGACGATCTCATATTAGCCCACCGCGCCCGCAGTCTCACCCCAGACCGCCCAGTATTGCGAGGTACGGCTCAAAACCCCGATGTCTACTTTCAGGCTCGCGAAGCCATTAACCCCTACTACAACGCTTGTCCTGATATTGTTCAGCGAGTCATGGATAAATTTGGCGATCGCACCGGACGATATTACCAAATATTTGAATATCACGGTGCTACCGATGCTGAAAGGGTTATCGTACTCATGGGTTCAGGCTGTGAGACAGTGCATGAAACCGTAGATTACCTCAACGCCCGTGGGGATAAGGTGGGTGTCCTGAAAGTAAGATTATACCGCCCCTTTGATGCAATACGGTTTGTTGATGCACTGCCAAAAACAACGAAAGCGATCGCCGTCCTCGACCGTACCAAAGAACCAGGTAGCGCCGGTGAACCATTGTATCTCGATATTGTCGCCGCCTTACATGAAGCATGGGAAGCTTCTTCCTCCCCTGCTCTCCCTCCCAAAATCATCGGTGGTCGTTACGGTCTTTCCTCCAAAGAATTTACCCCGGCGATGGTTCAGGGCATCTTCAACAACTTGGCACAACAAAAACCGAAAAACCACTTTACCATCGGTATTAATGACGACGTTAGTAACACTTCCCTAACCTTTGACCCCAACTTCTCCACCGAACCGGATAACGTCGTCCGGGCAATGTTCTATGGGTTAGGTTCCGATGGCACGGTTGGTGCTAATAAAAACTCAATCAAGATTATTGGTGAAGAAACCGACAACTACGCCCAAGGTTACTTTGTCTACGACTCCAAGAAATCTGGCTCGATGACGGTTTCGCATTTGCGCTTTGGTTCACAACCAATTCGCTCAACCTACCTAATTGACAAAGCTAACTTTATTGGTTGCCATCACTGGGGATTCACCGAACGCATCGATGTGCTAAAAGCAGCTGTGCCTGGGGCGACTTTCTTACTGAACAGTCCCTATGATGCCGATATCGTTTGGGAACATCTCCCGGTGGAAGTACAGCAGCAAATTATTGAAAAACAACTCAAGTTTTACGTCATTAATGCTACCCAGGTTGCCCGTGAAAGTGGCATGGGCGGACGAATTAACACGATTATGCAGGTGTGCTTCTTTGCCTTAGCGGGAGTGTTGCCAGAAGAAGAAGCGATCGCCAAAATCAAGCAAGCAATTGAAAAAACCTATGGCAAGAAAGGCGCAGAAGTCGTCCGCATGAATTTGCAAGCGGTAGATAACACCCTCGCTAACTTACACAAAGTAGATGTACCTTCTAGCGTTAGCAGCACTATCCAGAAGCAACCCTTGATTGCTGAGGCGGCTCCGGAATTTGTGCAGGAAATTTTGGGTAAAATCATGGCGTGGGAGGGTGATGGCTTACCCGTGAGTGCGCTACCCGTAGATGGTACTTTTCCCACCGGCACTGCTAAGTGGGAAAAACGCAATATCGCCACGGAGATTCCTGTATGGGATGCGGATGTCTGCGTGCAGTGTGGCAAATGTATCATGGTTTGTCCTCACGGAGTCATCCGAGGCAAAGTTTATGAACCAAGTGAGTTAGCTAACGCGCCGACAACCTTCAAGTCAATCGATGCCAAAGATAAAGACTTTGCTTGCTCAAAATTTACCATTCAGGTAGCCCCAGAAGACTGTACAGGCTGCGCTATCTGTGTGGATATTTGTCCGGCAAAAAATAAGTTAGAACCGACGCGCAAAGCGATTAACATGGAAGCGCAGTTGCCTATACGCGAACAAGAGCGGGAAAACTGGAATTTCTTCCTAAATTTACCAAATCCTGACCGACGGCAGCTAAAACGAAACCAGATTCGCCAACAACAACTGCAAGAACCTTTATTTGAATTTTCTGGTGCTTGTGCGGGTTGTGGCGAGACACCTTATTTAAAATTATTAACACAACTGTTTGGCGATCGCTCTGTCATTGCCAATGCTACAGGTTGTTCCTCAATTTACGGTGGAAACCTCCCCACCACACCTTGGACAACAAACGCTGAAGGAAGAGGTCCCGCTTGGTCGAATAGTCTTTTTGAAGATAACGCCGAATTCGGTCTTGGCTTTCGTCTTTCTCTAGACAAACAAGCTGAATTTGCTGCCGAATTACTGCAACAATTAAGCGGTGAAATAGGCGATAACCTCGTCCAGTCCATCCTCAATGCTACGCAAAAATCTGAAGCGGACATTTGGGAACAGCGCGAACGAGTAGCGCTGTTGAAACAAAGATTAGAGGAAATCCAAGATTCGGAAATTGTAACCGCAGATGTAGACGCGATAGCGGCTTCCCGAAGGGTACGCAGATGGACGCAGATAGAAAAGAAGAATATCAGCGTTAATCCGCGTTTATCTGCGGTTAATAATCTTAAATCAATCGCTGACTACTTAGTGAGAAAAAGCGTCTGGATTGTCGGCGGTGACGGTTGGGCGTATGATATTGACTTTGGCGGACTAGATCATGTACTCGCCAGCGGACGCAATGTGAATATTTTGGTGATGGATACCGAAGTGTATTCCAACACAGGCGGTCAATCATCCAAAGCTACACCAAGGGGTGCGATCGCTAAATATGCCGCCAGTGGTAAGCCAGCACCGAAGAAAGACTTAGGGCTAATCGCCATGACGTACGGTAATGTCTACGTGGCGAGTGTAGCGCTTGGTGCTAGAGATGAACACACCCTGAAAGCATTTCTCGAAGCCGAAGCTTATGACGGACCATCGCTGATTATTGCTTACAGTCATTGCATCGCCCACGGCATCAACATGACCACAGCGATGAATCATCAAAAAGCTTTGGTAGAATCAGGACGTTGGTTGCTGTATCGTTACAATCCGCAATTACAGCAAGCGGGTAAGAATCCATTGCAATTGGATATGCGTCAGCCTAAGCAGTCGGTAGAACAGTCAATGTATCAAGAAAATCGCTTCAAGATGCTGACTAAAAGTAAACCCGAAGTCGCCAAACGCCTTTTAGAAGAAGCGCAAACTGAAGTGGATGCGCGTTGGCGAATGTACGAGTATCTCGCAGCGCGTAATGTAGAAGAAAATAAGGAATAGGCTAATGAGTCTTTGATACTCGTTAATCTATATCAGAACTTGGTCGATGAGTCTTTGATACTCGTTAATCTATATCAGAACTTGGTCGATGAGTCTTTGATACTCGTTAATCAGTCTTTGATACTCGTTAATGAGTATCAGAACTTGGTCGATGAGTCTTAAGTCCGCGTAGGCGGACGAGCGTTTGTTTAGGCGCGACGGACTGTCGTCAGGCGGTAGTATTATATATCAGTAGATGAATTGCGTGATCGCGCTACAATGCCGTACATTAATGGTACACTTGGCACATCAAGTGGTGGAAACATCCGCCGTCCTGAAGCTTCATGCATCCGCTCAAATAGCTTGCAACCATTGCTATATGGATATTCTTTCAACACCTCTAAAGTCAGCCCAGCTTGCAACAATGCTGTAAATATTTCACCAATTCCCCACTGAAACTCATGGGAACGGTAGGGATTGTGAAAATTCTCAATACCTTTTTCGTAGCCCCAAGGTGTCAAACCACCGCTAGACTCAGCCACATAGTCACTGATACCATTTTCCCAAGTTAAAGGCTTTCCCTCAGAAAAATAAGCGAATTTGTGACTCCAATCTATGTCAAACATCATCGCTACAGGGTGGAAGTCCACAACAACAAAGCGTCCACCTGGTTTGAGAATGTCTGAAATTCCTTTCGCCCAAAGACTAAGATTAGATATCCAACACACAGCCCCATAAGAAGAGAATACAATATCGAACTGTTCGTTTTTCTTAGCTGATTTTTCCAGCCAATCAAAAATATCTGCCCGGTGAAACGTGGCGGTAATTCCAGATTCCTCTGAGAGTTTTTGGGCAAAAGCGATCGCTTCATCGCTAATATCTACCCCAATTACTTTAGCACCAAGCTGCACCAGGCTCAGAGTATCTTGCCCAGAATTGCATTGCAGATGAACCAAAGACAAATTAGCAATATTTCCCAAAAGTTCCTTTTCTTCTGGAAATAGTGTACAGCCACCTTCTTGAAAAAACTTCGCTTGATTTCCCTTATGGCTATTGTGCGCTTTAGTTGCTTCATTCCAAGACAAGCGATTCTCTTCGTGAAATTCTTTTCTTAAAGGTGCGTTGCTCATTATCTTGTACTCTTTCACAACTGATAAATAAATTAAAGTTCGTAGTAAGCGCTGAAGCGCTTAAAAAGCGAGAAATCGCTTACTACGAACTCCAAAATACTTTCAGTTTAATTGTATTCACGTAGCTTACTTCCTAGCAATCACCCATATCGCGTGAACAATTCCCGGAATATAACCGAAAAGCGTCAAAACTATATTAATCCAAAAGTCTGTACCAAAACCAACTTGCAAAAACACTCCTAGAGGCGGCACAAATATAGCGCAAAGAATCCGAACTAAATCCATTTCACCCTCCTGTTAATATCAACACGAGCAGCATTTTTGTTAATTTATTCGCAACTGCTCAAACTTCTTTCTACTTTTTAAGGTAACATCGCCTCTATCTTTCTAGATACGGTTTACCACACTCATTAACCGCCACTAATTTTGGCTTTGTAACCAAGCTTAATCAAAATCTCCAGGATTTTCTGCTTGTGGTCGCCTTGAATTTCAATTTCATTATCTTTGACTGTACCACCTGTACCGCATTGAGCCTTCAATTGCTTCACTAAATCTGCTAAGGTTTCTGGTTTGGCTTGAAACCCAGTAATCACAGTTACAGTTTTACCTTTGCGTCCGCTGCGGGTAGCTTGTACCCGCACGTTTTGTTGTTGGGGGGGTAGTTCTTGAGTTGGTCTTTCTAAAGCAGCAGAGTTATCATTGCCAAATTCTTGATAAACAACGCGTTTGTCGGAGTTACCTTTTCCAGAAGCCATAATAATTGAAGTTGTCATATAAGGCGATGGTATCCTATCCGCTTCAGACTTTTCTATAATTAAGTTCCTCCTGTCATCGAAATCATGTGACTACCACTCCCGCACTGGAAACGGCTGATGCGATCGCCTACTTGGATATTTTATGTCCGCACTTGAATGGTAGTCCCAAAATTGTCATTAACTGCTCTCTCTCGCGATGACAAGGATGTGCAAACTGTAGCCAAGTTCTTAAAAAAGAGCGTGAAAGGACTGGTGACTGAGGACTGGGAAGGGGTAAGGGAGAAGGGGAAAAACTTTTATTCCTTTACCATGAGTCCCTTTACCATGAGTCCCCTCATTAAAGTCCCCAGTCCCCAATCCTTAAATTGTTAAATTTTTATTTTGATTTGCTGCCCAGTTTCAAGATTGTAATTAAATACTCTGTACTGGGCGATCGCAATGTGCAAATATTTCCTAACATCCTGCAATACTGAAAAGTATACAGGTATACAAGGAAACAAAAAAGCCGGGGATGCGTCTTACAACTCTACACATTACATAACTCTTCATGTTCCGACAAACTGCTTTTGGCATCGCTTTCAGTGCGCTTGTCCTAGCCAGTGGATTAACGAGTAGTCCTGTACCAGGTAACACGACAAGGAAAACAAACGGTGATAACCAGCCGTTGTCGATTCCTTCAAGTCAACTTGCATCATCGACTACTCCGACTTTTAAAACCACTGCTTTAGAAAAGTCAGTTTTTGAGCAAATTAATCAGTATCGGGCTTCTAAGGGTTTGTCAAAACTGACTTTAAGTGCAAAAATCACTCGGCAGGCAAGAATTCATAGTCAAAACATGGCTAATGGTAAAGTCCCGTTTAGCCATAAGGGATTTGAACGGCGAGTCAATTCTATCCCGATTACCTACAAGAGTGCGGCAGAAAATGTCGCTTTCAACCAGAATTATAGCGATCCCGCTAGCCAAGCTGTGACTGGCTGGATCAACAGTCCCGGACATCTGAAGAACATTAAAGGCAAATACAACCTAACTGGGATTGGTGTTGCTACCAATAGCGAAGGCGAAGTTTACCTAACGCAAATTTTCATTGGCAGGAGATAGATTGATTTGCTCATAGGTATTAGTTATTGGTTAGTGGTTCTTTTTAACAACGCTCCAACTAACAATTACCAGCAATCGGATAATATTAGGTATTAAACCGGACTTAATCTGATTCATGGAAGATTTTCAGGTTTGCGATCACGACCTTAGTAACGCTGCCTTATCCCAATATTTGCAATCTGAGGCGATCGCAGTAGATACCGAAACAATGGGATTATTACCACAACGCGATCGCTTGTGTCTTGTCCAGTTGTGCAATCATGAGGGCAAAGTTACCGCCATCCGCATTGCTAAAGGGCAAACCGATTCCCCAAACTTAAAAAAACTCTTGGAAGCGGCGAACATCGTCAAAATCTTTCACTTTGCTCGTTTCGACGTTGCTACCTTGCGTTACCATCTGGGCATCCAAGTTCATCCTATATTTTGCACCAAGATTGCTAGTAAGCTAGCTCGTACCTACACCAATCGCCACGGACTCAAGGATGTGGTACACGAATTGGAACAAGTCGAACTCGATAAAACTGCTCAAAGTTCTGACTGGGGGAACGCCGCTAATCTATCCGCTGCTCAATTAAGTTATGCCGCCAATGATGTGCGCTACTTAATTAGCGTGCGGCAAAAACTCATACAAATGCTCAAACGAGAAGAACGTTGGCAATTGGCACAAGAATGCTTTCAGTCTTTACCAACTATAGTTTCCTTAGATTTATTGCAATTTAAGGATGTATTTGAACACTAATGCTATTAGTCCTTTGTCATTTTCAGCAGTTGCCTGGGTTGGGCTAACTTTTTGCGAAGTTCCCAGGGTCGGCTTTCGACCCTGGGACTTGTCTGTGCCGCACTCGTTCACCGGGTGCGCTGGCTCCCAATGACAAAGGAATAATAAGTTAAAAATTACACTTCTTTATTCTGTGTTTCTGCGTGAGTTTTCAAGCGATCTACCACATTGTAGTCATCTGCGCCTGCGGGAGTTCTCGATTCAATAATCCCCTCGGTAGGACCGCCGACTGCCTTCCATGCAGCAAGACCACCTTTGAGTTCAGAGACATGCACAAAGCCGGCAGAACGCAGGGTTTGTGAAGCTTGGGCAGTTTCTTGGTCATTGGCACCGTAAACGTAGATATCACGGGTTGTAGCCAAGGATGGTACTGCTCGCTCTGCCAATTCATCCAATGGCATAGCCATCGCTCCCATGATGTGACCATCGTTGTATGTTTGGCGATCGCTCACATCCAGGATTGTAAAAGCTGGTTCGCCCCATTCTAGACGAGACTTTAGTTCATGAACATCAGACACTGGTTGTATCGGTGGCTGTTCGGGAATAACACCGCCTACTACATTATTCACAGCATTCTTGGCTGAGTCCGCAGCATTTTGGGCTGAGTCCGCAACATTCTTCGCTGCTGATTCCACAGTATTCTTGGCTGAGTCCGCAGCATTCTTGGCTGAGTCCGCAGCATTCTTGGCTGCTGATTCTACAGTATTTTTATCTGATTCCATAGTCTTCCTCTCTCATTATATTAACAGCAGTAATTTAGCAAACATCAAAAATTAATTTTCTCTTTCCCTGGTATGAAGCTTCTAAATATCTTCCTTCAGATAGACTAGCTTTTAGAAACAACTCTTTACAGACAATCACCGTTTAACCGAGTTAATTAGTAACGATGTAAACCTAATTTATGTGATATTTTTTTGCTAAAACTACAAAATTAAATAGTGTATATTTTATTTGACAAAAGTCAAATTATCAGCCTTCCACTTACCAAACACGAGTGTCGGCTACAAAATGCAATGATTCTCTAAAAATATAGCTAACCTCATGCAAAGAATTAACACGCGATAATTTAGCAAGGGTGTTATTTCTTAAAAACTGATTATCGCAAATAATAACTTTCAGTTTTTTAACTGAAATTTGAATTAAAATCCCCATGTGGGTAACACTGTGGCATCAGTGCTTACGGGTTGATTACCAGCCAGTTGTTAATATCAGCGCGATCGCGCTGTCAACTATCACGCCGACAATCGCCTTAGGCGGACTTAACTGTTACTGCGAGTTGCAACCTTAACGCATTCAGTAAGGCACTGATACAATCCTAGAATTGTCATTGTTCTGTCAGGCGCTTCTTAGCTAGCCACCTTTTCCCAGAAATTATTGAAAGCATTCCTATCGATTAACCCATTTTCTATCAGTATTCGGCGTACAGCTACTAAATGAACAGGATGAACATACGCTTGCTGTTCGTAAGCAGGTAAAATAATCAATGCTCCTGATGATGGATACTGAAAAACTTTGTGAGAGCCAGCCGTTGGCAAAGTAGTAAAACCTAGCTTTAATAGAAATTTCTCTAGTTCATTAAAAATAATATCTCTATACATTATGACGAATTACTCCCTGTAACTGGCGAAGAATCTCATCTCTGTATCTTGCAAATTCTTTTATAGCTTCTTGATTTACTATATTAGTTTTCGGCAGGCGAACGTTAAGAGTTTCTCCTACTTGGGATAAATCAAACCTCTGCAAATTCTCAAAATATGCTTGTATGTACAGCCAATAAGCTAGATCCAACTGAGCGTCATAGACAATCAGGATACATGGCATAGGCTCAAAAAGCCACAGTTCTAAGTCAGAACGTGCTAAGGGAAAGGTAATAGTTTCTTGATTTGCGAGAACCTTCAGAGAATCTGTAGCCTTTAGCTGTATGTAAATCTGTCCATTTTGAATTTCACCGTTAGCATCATAAGTAAATATGACTAAATCAAAACCATAATCATACTCAATTCGCTCTACTGAGTAACCACATAGAAACACATATCGTTCCACATAATTAACACTCAGATCGGCGATAATATGTTCTCTCGGTCTCTTCTTTTTAATCATTTACATTATTTTAAGCTTTTGACACGCCAACTCAACCGCTAAATGTATCGCTGCTTTCATCGAAGTAGCATTACTCATTCCCTTACCCGCAATGTCAAATGCTGTCCCGTGATCAGGTGAAGTTCTAACAAAAGGAAGACCGATAGAAGTATTAACTGCTCTATCAAACGCCATCAACTTCACAGGAATTAAACCCTGATCGTGGTAAAGTGCTAAATAAGCATCAGCCGGATTTTGGAAAGCAGCAGAATTTCCATACCAAGCTTGACCAGGTTTGACCCACATTGTATCCGGGGGGATGGGACCATCTAGCTGAAAATTAGGACGATTTTTACGCTCTTTCTCCAACCAGGGAATTAACCAATCTTGTTCTTCACTTCCGAGTTGTCCCTGTTCACCACTGTGGGGATTTAAACCTGCGATCGCAATCCTTCCTTTTTTTATCCCAAAGTCTTTCTCCAAGCATTCCACTAACAAATCCAGTTTCTTCGTCATCAACTGCGGTGTTAATACCTGAGATACTTGACTTAATGGTATATGTGTGGTAGCAAGTAAAGTGCGGATTGTC
The DNA here is from genome assembly GCA_964245695.1 of uncultured bacterium. Taxonomy (GTDB): domain Bacteria; phylum Cyanobacteriota; class Cyanobacteriia; order Cyanobacteriales; family Nostocaceae; genus Hassallia. Next base: position 46,020 of record CAXTNZ010000011.1, read on the forward strand.
CAACCAGTGTGAGGCGATCGCGCTACAAACAACATACCAAAGCGCTCAACTCCAGATTTTTCCGCTAAAAGTTCCGTTTGCCCCGGATAATTATATCCTGCCGCCTTCCATGCAGATTTAGCGATTGGTCCTGTAACAATCGCGTCAAATTCATTATTCATGGTGCGAGCGATCGCTGTTTCCATATAAGCAAAACTAGCCGCACCACTTGCCGCATTCCCCGTCCCTGTGATAATTTCACCTTCAGTTTGCACATCCAAAACTGACAACTGGGCTGGATTTGCCAAATGTTCTAAATTGTTAATTAAATTTAATTTAGTATAAGTCTGTGTCAGCAAATCCTGGCTTCCCACCACTGTCACATCACAGTTTTTGCTCACATCCGGATCTGCTAACGCCTTCAAAATGACCTCTGGTCCAATCCCCGCAGGGTCTCCCAACGTTAGCACTAGGCGCGGACGCAGTTCTTTATGAGATTTTACGCTAGCAGTTTCGGTTTTTGAATACATATGATTTGAAATGCCACTAACTATATAAGCCAGACTAATACTTTTCAACTTATACAGGCGCTAGGAATTGACAAGAGTATCTTTGTTATCTCTTCCCCAGTCACCAGTCACCAGTCACCAGTCACCAGTCCCCATGCCCCAATCCCTAGTCCCCAGTCCTTCTGGTAGACTTAGTTTATCTAAATTAATCATTCGCAGAGGAGAATTACACCAATGAGCGAAATTTTGACGGCAGCTCTGTTACCCTTCGCTTTAATCTTCATAGGCTGGGGTCTGGGTGTACTGTTACTAAAAATTCAGGGCGCAGAAGAATAATCGCTCTGGTGAAGCGCTTCCTAGAGGCGAGAGGCTACAATGATTAGTCTTTTGCCTCTGAGATCGGTTTGTTAAAATTATTGTAAACTTTTGTTTGCATAGGCGAGTCTGATAAGATTCTATTCATAAAACTTTAAGATTTATTACAAAGCCCCATGACATTATTAATCGTCGGTGCCACTGGCACCTTGGGAAGACAAGTGGCTCGT
>CAXTNZ010000012.1:0-32398 GCA_964245695.1 uncultured bacterium
GCCATCAGCAAACCAACCTCCTCCACCGTCGCCCTCTGTGCATCCAAAATATCCACAAACTCACCTCTGTAGATTACGGCAATGCGATCGCTCATTGCCATAACTTCCTCTAACTCGGTAGAAATATACAAAATAGCCGCACCGCGTTTTCTTTCCGCCAGCAAGCGAGAATGTACCGCTTGAGTCGCCCCCACATCTAACCCTCGCGTCGGTTGCATCGCTACAATTAAAATCGGTTCACCCGCCAATTCTCGCGCTAACACTACCTTTTGTTGATTTCCTCCCGACAACTGACTTACCTTCACATCTTCCGCCATCGCCCGAATATCAAACTCTTGCATTGCAGACTTAGCATGATTTCTAATTATTTTCCCCTGCAACAAAAAGCGACGACAAAACGGTAATTTTTTAAAAGTCTTCAAAATTAGGTTTTCGGCAATGCTAAATTGCAATATCAAACCCATTTTTTGCCTATCTTCTGGAATATAACCGATACTTTTTCCCTCTAACTCAATTTTCCCGCTTTTAACACTTCGCAAATTTGTTATTGCATCTGCTAATTCTCTTTGACCATTGCCATCTACGCCCGCAATTCCTAAAATTTCACCCGCCCGGAGTTGAAATGAAACATCACGCACAGCAATGATATTTCGGTCATCTCTTACTTGTAAACCATGCACTGATAATATAACTTTTCCTGGCGAAGCCGGGGATTTATTTAACTGTAAAATAACTTCCCGCCCCACCATCAATTCGGCTAATTGTTTAGGCGTGGCTTGTTTGGTATTCGTATTTGCTACTACCTTTCCTCGTCGCAATACTGTTACTGTGTCGCAGAGGTTCATCACTTCATCAAGCTTATGGCTGATAAAAATAATCGTGTTGCCAGCAGTAGCAAGTTGGCGGAGAATAACAATTAAAGATTTCACTTCCGGCGGCGTTAATACTGCTGTTGGTTCATCCAGAATCAACAATTTTGCTTGGCGGTAAAGAACTTTGAGAATTTCCACCCGCTGTTGCGCCCCTACTGGTAAATCTGCTACTTTCATACTGGGGTCAAGTTCTAATCGATAAGCTTGGGATAAAGCGGCGATTTCCTGTTGTTTTTGCAGTAGATTTAAACGCCAGCTTTTCTCTGTTCCCAAAATGATATTTTCTGTAACAGTCAACTGAGGTACAAGCATGAAGTGTTGGTGAATCATGCCTATTCCAAGTTCAATTGCTTTTTTTGAAGAGGCAATTTTTACTTCTTTTTCTTGCAGATAAATCTCACCTTCGTCAGGTAGATATAAACCACTAATAATTTTCATTAAAGTAGTTTTACCTGCACCATTTTCACCAAGAATCGCATGAATCTTCCCTGCTTCAATACTTAGACTAATGTTATCGTTAGCAATAAATGAACCGAAGCGTTTGGTTATTTTTTCTAAACGTAAATATGTCATATAAATGTGGGTTTTAAAATCTAGAAGTCTGCGGATGGGGACGAGCGTTTGTATAACCGAGTTTCAGTATAATATAGCGTTTCTCACTTGTGATAAATACAGGTTATCGTAGGGGCACAGCAATGCTGTGCCCCAAGCGTGTATCGCCATGTGTTGCATCTATAAATTATCCCCAAATTTTAAAGCGTTGCCTTTTTTACACACCGCGTATCTGTACCGCTTTCTTTGCAGCTTTCAAAAGTGATTTTTTTATTGACAATTTCTTGTTTGGTATTCAAAGCCTTTTGCTTAACTGCTGCTGGTACGATTTCGTTAAAATTACCCAAGTTTAAAATATCTGGTCTTTCTAAACCAATCGTATATATTTGCCCTTTTAACTGTTTCTGTTTTGCTAATTCTGCTAAATATGCTATTGCTAAATCCATCCGCTTCACAGCACTGGTTAAAACTGCTTTCGGGGCTACTTCCAATTGGTCTTTTGTATTACCAAAAGCATAAACGCCTTTGTCTGCTGCTGTTTGTAAGACGGCGGCTGAGGAATTATCTAACCATTGATAGATGACATCAGCACCAGCAGAAATTAATGCCAGAGTAGCTTCTTTCCCCTTAGCAACATCATTCCAATCACCTGTAAAACTAGGAATAATTTGCATATTTGGCTTAACTGATTTTGCCCCTAATTCAAATCCGCGCAATTCTTCCTCGGTTGCGGGAAACTTTTCTCCAGCAATGTAAGCCATTTTATTAGATTTGGTCGTGGAAGCGCCAATAATTCCACACAAATAGCTGACTTGCAAATGATCTATTCGCAAAGCGGCAATGTTATCTCCCTTGAGATTACCATTCACGCAGACAAAAAACGTGTTGGGAAACTGCGCGGCGATTTGTTCTACGGCTGCATCAAATTGTCCACCGTGGGCAAATATTATATTGTAGCCCCTACGAGCGAAATCTGTTAGCGTTTCCGCTTGATCTGCTTGCGCTACTTTTTCTACATAGTTAATTTCTGCACCCAGCTTTTGTTTGGCGAGGTTCACACCTTCGTAACCGAATTGATTCCAGGCTTTGTCGGTGATGACTCCAGGAAGTGCGATCGCTATCTTAAACCCTTTATCACCACTAGCTGTCGTCGTCGGGTTGCTAGCGCAAGCTTTTAACAGTAGGCTGGTGCTAAAGGCAGCTGAACCATACAGAAATTGTCGCCGATTAAAGTTTATCGCCATACAGTAGCCCTGAGATAATAGTTCTGTTAGTTAATCAATGTAAAAGATAATCAAGCTGAAAGTCCGCGTAGGCTTGCCAAATTTTCCGACTGTTGACTGAAGACATTGTGACATGCCGCAAGGAAACTGAAAGAGTAAGCTTAAGCAAACAGTCAGATGCAATACATAAAAAAGAACAAAGAACTTTTACGAGTCATCCTTGCAGTATCTATCATCATAGTCGGAGTGACGCACTTTACCGTTGCCGATCAGTATGTGAGAATTGTACCGCCGCAACTCCCCAATCCTTTGGGATTAGTTTATCTGAGTGGTTTTTATGAAATTTTGGGTGGTATTGGTTTATTAGTTCCGCCTGTAAGTCAAGCCGCTGCTTGGGGGTTAATTGCTCTTTACATTGCGGTTTTTCCTGCTAATATCAACATGGCGGTTAATCACATTAAGATTGACCATATACCAGATTCAACGTTCTTATATATTGCCAGACTTCCTCTTCAGGCGGTTTTAATTGCTTGGGCTTTGTGGTATACAAAACCTTCAGATAGCCAAAAACAAGCTTCAATTATTCCTAAGTCACTTATTCCCAAGGAGTTAGAAGTTGAGTAAGTTCCTTTACTGACAAACATCTCCTTAACCCTCTCCTAAAAGAGAGGGAATTGAGGCTTTCAGAAGTAAAATAATTAGGCTGCAAGCAGGTTTGATATGAGTACAGCAAAGACAGTGCAACAATTGCAGGCAGAATGGGTGACACCAGATAATTTTCGCCGTTATGGACAAGTTATTTTTGCAAGTTTAGACGGCAAAGGTTACGATGTCGAAGATGCTCAGTTAAACTTGCAAAATGGAATTCCTCGATTTTATATTATGCGACTGCAACGCCGAGGGCGGAAGTTCCATACAATTACTCGCCATGTGGAATGCACTCAATGTTTAGGTTCTTTGTCAGGAAAAGTTTGGTTAATTGCAGTTTGTCCTCCTAATAATAATGTGAATGAACCGACATTAAAGGAGATTGCAGCTTTCCGCATTCCGGGAAATTGTTTTATCAAGTTAGAAGTGGGAACTTGGCACGCGGGACCATATTTTGAGCATGAGTTTGTAGATTTTTATAATTTAGAATTGAGTGATACGAATGTGGTGGATCATTTTACTCATGATTTTATAAAGAGTCATCAGATTGAGTTTGAGATAATTTAATTTATCAAACGCAGAGGGGCGCAAAGGTAAACGCATTACATAGAGGCTTGAGAAAGGTGATGGCGGTAAATTTCGGGTGTGTTGATATCTAAAAGGACATCTAGTGTGTCAAATTCGACTTTGTGTATTAAAGGGTAAAATTCTCTGATAACTTGACGTAAACCTAAAGTTTCTTCGCGGAGATTTTGTAAGTGCGATCGCATCCCATTTCCAAATAACAAAGGATGCCCCATCTTACTTTGATATACTGGTGCAGTAATTAGAGCAGAATTGTCTTTGTGTGCTAGCACAAGTTTTTGGTAAATATCCAGTTGTCTCGGTTGATCAACCGCTGAAATTGCTAATATCTCGAAGTCAGCGGGAATATGTTGCAACCCTGTGAGAATCGAAGTTGTTTTTCCAGCATTGGCATGAGGATTAATTACAGTTACACTGCCAGAAGGACAATCTTTTTGTCTATGGCTATTATGTGAACCCAGCACTACCAAAGGTGTAAAACCTAAGTTTAACCACATCTCAAGTTGATAAGTTAATAATGTTTTACCTTCGCACCAAGGTAGTGAAGTTTTACAAGTACCCATGCGAGTAGATGTGCCGGCTGCGAGAACAAGAGCAAAGTTTGTCAATTTTGAATTGCTTAACACGAACTGATTGTTAAATGATTTTCTACAGAAAGGGAATATCCACTTTTCCCACGGCGAGTTTTAATTAACTCTGCACAAATACTAACTGCGATTTCCTCTGGTGTTAAAGCACCAATATCTAAACCGATGGGTGCATGTAGTAGTTGTAGAAATTCCGAACAATAGCCTTCACTTTGTAGTATTTTATAAACCGTGTGGACTCGTTTTTTACTACCAACCATGCCGATATATCGTACTTGACGATTCCATAGCAACCGTAAAGCTGCCAAATCTTGTAGATAACCTCTAGTTACTAAAGCGACATATAAATTAGGAATTTTCTCTAAGATTTCCTGAATTGAAGCAATGGGTTTTGCCAGTACAAGTGATGCGTCGGGAAATCGTTCTTTAGTGGCAAACTCTAGGCGATCGTCCTGTACAATAATTTGAAAACCTGCAATTTTGGCAATCTGCGCTAGGGGAACAGCAATATGTCCTGCACCAATAATTAACAACGTTGGCGACGGTATTAAAGGTTCAATTAAAGTATGATTTTGGACTAACGGTAAATTTGGCGTTTGTGCTGTTTCTAAGTAGGGTTTTTTATCTGCATCAAAAGGTGTGATAATTGTGCCCCTTTGTCCAGATGTTAAAATGTCTAAAATCTGGTTGACTAAAGTTAAGCTTTCACTTCCTAACCATAACTCTAGCCATACCGACATTGTGCCACCACAAACGCCTTGATTTTCTCGTTCTGGTGTCCCAGATAAATCAATTTCTACAAATTGTTTTTTACCTGTTTGCAAAACTTGCAAAGCTTGGCTTAAAACTTTTGCTTCCCCAGCACCACCGCCAATTGTTCCAAATATTTTACCATCAGCGCCGATGAACATTTTCGCACCAACTTCTCTAGGTACGGAACCTTTGGTACTGGTAACGGTGGCTAAGACTACAGAAGTTTGTTTTAAGGCTGCTGCTAGTTGTTGGTAAAAATTGAGCATTTTAGATTTTAGATATTTAACCCTAGATGAACACAGATAACTAATCTGTGTTTATCTGTGTTTATCTGTGGTTCCAATTTCATACATTCTTTGCCAAACTCTTTCGGGTGTCATGGGTAATTGGCGTAGCCTACATCCTGTTGCATGGGCAACGGCATTTGCTATCGCAGGCGCTGTACAATTGATAGTAATTTCCCCCACACCTTTAGCCCCAAAAGGACCGTGTGTATCGGCTTTTTCTACTAGAATTACTTCCATTGGTGGCATATCTGCTGCTGTGGGAATGCGATAATCTCGTAATACCGGATTAATAATTCTTCCTTGTTCATCAAATAATAATTCTTCCATCAAAGCATAGCCAATTCCCATTGCAATTCCACCCGTCGCCTGTCCCTGACAAATTCTAGGATTTATCGCCTTACCTAAATCAATTGCCTGCACACATCTTAAAACTTTAACTTTACCCGTTTCCGTATCAACCTCAACTTCCACACCTTGAACCGCAAAAGTTAAAGTAGATTCATCTGCTGCGTAACTTACTTCTGCACTTGTTTTCTCTTTGTGTCCTTGGCATCTTGGCGGTTCGTTTTCTACTTTATCCCGCAATTTCTCCGCCGCCAACTTCACAGCTTGTCCAGAAATATACATCGTCGCCGAAGCATAAGAACCCGCATCAAAAGGCGTTAACTGCGTATCCCCAGAGATGATATTAACATCAGCAACAGTCACGCCTAAAACTTCCGCCGCAATTTGTCGTAAAGTTGTATCTGAACCCGTACCAACATCAACAGAACCAGTTCTTAACTCATATTTGCCATCAGCTAGAAGTGATAATTTCACACTAGCAACGTGGATTTTTGATAAACCACTACCTTGCATAGAAACGGCAAATCCTACCCCACGGCGAAGCAAACCTTCTACCACTGGAGGTGTACCAGGAATATAACCCAGTGACTGGATGACTTTTTCAAAGCATTCTTGAACGGCGTAACTACCAATTAAATTAAAATGGTCTTCAGACCGTCCCACATTAATCACATCTCCAGGACGAATAATGTTTTTAAAACGCATTTCTACAGAGTCAATATTTAGCTTTTTGGCAATTTCATCTATTTGACTTTCCATTGCAAATGTGCCTTGAGTTGCACCATAACCCCGAAATGCACCCGCTGGCATGGTATTTGTATAAACAGCAAATCCGCGAAATCTTTTGTTTGGGCAACGGTACAAACCTAGAGGAATATAACCTGATAAAAATACCACTGTTTGACCATGATTTCCATATGCGCCTGTGTTACCAATTACTTCTATATCTTGGGCAATAAGTGTACCATCTACTTTCACACCGCTTTTAATTTTAATGGTCATCGCATGGCGGCTATTTGTGGAGGTAAATTCTTCTTTTCTAGTAAATTCCCATTGTACGGGTTTGCCTGTGCGAAGAGTAGCTAAAGCACATAAATCTTCTGACAAAATTTCCTGTTTGTTGCCAAATCCTCCGCCAATTTGAGCTTTATAAACTCGAATTTTATCTTTAGGTAAATCGAAAATTTGAGCAAGTAATCTTTGGCAGTGAAATGGTACTTGAGTACTGGAACGAACTACCAGCGTAGCATCAGCTTCTAACGAAGTTACAGTAACATGTGGTTCGAGGTGGACGTGCTGAACGGCTGGTAAATCATAGGTATTTTCTATAATTAAATCTGCTTCAGCAAATCCTTTTTCTAAATCGCCAGATTCTAGAAAGATTTGCCCAGCAATGTTATGATTTATATCAGGAATTTGCTTTGATTCTGGTTCATCATGGATAATGACACCGCCATCGTTCATTGCTGTAACTGGGTCAATGACGTGGGGTAGAATTTCGTAATCGACTTCAATTAATTGACAAGCTTGTTCAGCAATGCCGGGTGATTCTGCGACAATAGCTGCAACGCGATCGCCTACAAATCTCATTTTATTATCTAATAAGTAATGATCTAGCGGGTCGGGTACTGGTTCCGCATGTCCGGCGGTGGTATAAGGTATCCTGGGGACATCTTCATGGGTGAAAATGGCAACTACGCCCCTAAGTGCTTTTGCCTTTTCGGTGTTAATCTTGCGGATGCGGGCATGAGGATGAGGCGATCGCAGTACTTTAAGATGTAATAATCCAGGTGGGGCAATATCTGCTGTGTAAGATGCAGTCCCTGTGACAATTGCGCTTCCATCTAGTTTGGGAATGCTTTCTCCCACAGACGTAAATGCAGAACATCTGCTTTCATCTGCTTTCATCTGCGGTTGATAATGGAGAATGCTATCAACAATCGCCTGATACCCAGTACAGCGACAGAGATTACCTTTTAAAGCTAAACGCAGTTCTTCTTCTGATGCTTCTGGCAACTTTGCTGCACTCATAATCATACCAGGAGTGCAGAAACCACATTGAAAGCCTTGTTCTGCCAAAAAAGCTTGCTGCATTAATGCTAATTCGCCATTCTGGGAAAGTCCTTCAATTGTGGTTATCGATTGATTAGCAATTCGCATTGCTGGATAAATGCAACTGTGAATTGGTGTATCATTCACCCAAACGGTACAAGCGCCACAATCGCCAGTATCACAAACACGATGCACCCCAAACCAGCCTAAGTTTCGTAATAAACTCAAAAGGCTGGTTCCGGGATTACAAGTTTCTGTATAAGTTTGATTATTGACTTTAAATTTTAACTCTTCTTGCATAAATTGATGTATTTTAGCGCTTTAGCGCTAACTACGAAATTTAATTTATGTATAGCTTAATTGTTTGAGCGATCGCCTAATTAAAACTTGCGTTATTTCTCGACGATACGTTGCACTCGCCCTGGCATCTTCGATAAACTTTATATTTTGTATAAAGGCAAAATTTGGCGTTTTTACATCGTCAAATTCCCACAAAAGCGGTGCAGCAACGCTTGCACCAATCACCAATCGCCATGTAGAAAGTTGATTAAAAGCACTCACAACAATTGCCAAAGCGGAATCGGTTGCTGCAATACTAAAGCGTTGATAATTAACTTTCCATTTTAAATGAGGCAGCGGTATCAAAATCCGTCGCAGTACTTCTCCTGGTTGCAAAATTGTTTTTTTAAAGTTAATTTGAAAGTCTTTTGCAGCAACTTGTCGCGACTCTCCCTTGAGATTCCAAATTTCATAATTTGCACTCAAAGCCACCATTACGGGTGCAAAAGTTCCTACAGACAAGGCTAAACAAATATTGCCTCCCACTGTTGCCATATTAATAACTTTGAATGATGCGGAAAGTGCATCAACCGCACTTTTGAATCCCTCAACTGCTGTCCATTCTTGTTCCCAAGGATATTCTAATAATTTAATTATTGGACATGTAGCCCCAATAACTAAATAATCTTCTTTTACCTCAATTTCTGACCATCCTAAAGGCTGCATGTCAACCAATGCTTTTAGATTTGGTTGCGGTTCGGAAAATAACCATGTCCCACCAGCTAACCAAGCCCAATCTTTATCCCAATTACTGATAGTTTGAATATCATCGGGACGCAAGTAAGTTTCGATGTTTGGCAAATCCATTCATTTAATGATATCTAATAAAATCTTAAGATATCAAAAATTATCGGAATTTTTGTAGTAAAAGTTACAACGATATAAATGAACACACAACAGGTAGGGGCACAGCAATGCTGTGTCCCTACTGGCAAATTTACTCTACATCAAGCTGAATTTCACATCCCAGGCGTTGAGGTAAGGAAATTTTATATACATCGCCTTGATTCATCTCCCCTGGTGTCTGCATTTGACTTAAGGCGGTGACGACTTCATCGGAATTTGCGGTGAGAATTACAACCGGGCGATCGCACGCTATGGGAAAATCATGCCATGTGCCAAGATGCAGTAAAAGTCCATGTCCCTCAGCAAACCGCAGTGCTTTAACTTGATTTAAATCAGGCAGATTTTCATCCTCAGGCGGTGCCATCACCATAATAAATGGCGCTTGTCCCAAAGCGATAAACATTTGGGTCATGTGCATGTGGCGTTCTAGCCATATAATTGCTGGATATCCTGGCATGATTTTCGCGGTTCTAAAGGTTGCTTGTCCGCGATAGGTAAAGTCGATATTTTCGCCTTCTATTACTCTTCCTTGATAAAAGGGAATTCCTAACCCGGGTTTGCTAACATCATCGCCTAAAAGATGTCCGTAGGGTTTGACGTTTTCTGAATCGGCATTAATTACGGGAATTTTGATAATTTGGGTTTGAGATGTTGTCATATTATTTTAAATTAAGGAAAATATAGAATTTTTAACCGCAGATGAACGCAGATGACTAACTTATCTGTGTGCATCTGTGTGCATCTGTGGTTGATTCATCCACTCATAAATACCTTCGCCTGTAGTTAACCAGGTTTCGGGTTGATTTTTTATGTGGAGTAAGCATTGTTTTAAGTATTTTAATCGCATGGGTTGTCCGACTATGAATGGATGTAAGCCTATTGCCATGATACGCGGTTGAGATTCTCCATCTTGCCAAAGTTGCTCAAATTGGTCTTTTATCGCTTGGGCAAATTCTGCACCGCTAAATCGGTTACTTAAGCACAAGCTAATATCATTTGCTTCTATAGTATAAGGAATAGCGAGTAAGCGACTATTTGTTAATGGATACCAATAAGGCTGATCGTCATTTACCCAGTCTGCGGTGTAAACAATTCCGGCTGCATGTAATAATTCAAAGGTTGATTCTGTAATTGAAAATCCTGGGGTTAACCAACCTTTAGGAGTTTTACCTGTCGCTTGATGCAGTAAATTCAGAGTTTGATTTATTGTCTCTATTTCTGTTTCTTTATCCATTCCACTATGTCCAGTAGAATTATTAATACCATGTGCCATAACTTCCCAGTTATGTTGCTGCATGGCTGTGATAATTTCTGGATAAAGTGTACAAATCTCACCGTTAACAGCCGCAGTTACAGGAATTTCTAACTCAGCAAATAGTTCAAATAAACGCCAAATTCCCACTCGATTCCCGTAATCTCGCCAACCATAATTAGCGATTTCTGGATAACTATTTAAATGAGGTTGAATCGCCGTTCCTAACTTACCAAAAGTGAAGTGTTCCACATTCATCACCACCCACACAGCAACTCTGGCATTATTTGGCAATTTTAACACCGGACGTTCTGTAATTGCTTCAAAAGAAGGAGGATGCATCATCAAAATTCAAAATTCGCTCATTCAAAATTCAAAATTTCTAACTTACATTAATCTTCTTTGCGCCCTCTGCGCCTTTGCGCGAAACTTATTTTAATGACTAGGACGAAAAGGTTCACCCAAAGATGCGGGTGCGCTCAGTTGAATGCGCGTAGCATCCCGTGAGATAATCACCAGTATCACAATCGTAGCCAAATACGGCAACGAAGATAAAAGATAGGGAGAAATATCAACTCCTAGTCCTTGCAGAATCAACTGTATCGCACTCACACCGCCAAATAAGTAAGCACCCAAAAGAATTCTAATCGGTTTCCAGGTGGCAAAAACTACGAGAGCGATCGCAATCCATCCTCGTCCTGCTGTCATATTTTCCGCCCACAGCGGCGTATACGCAAGCGAGAGATAACCCCCAGCCAACCCAGCCATCGCTCCACCAAACATTACCGCAAAATAGCGCACTCTCACAACAGGCAAACCTAAAGCATCTGCGGCTTCTGGTGATTCACCTACACTCCGCAGCACCAACCCTGACCGTGTTTTCCGCAAAAACCACCATACCAAAATTACCAAGATGACTGAGGAATACACTACAATATCTTGGTTCAATACAAAAATTGATTTGAGAATGGGAATTCCTAGCGGTTGCAGTCCGGTGATTGTTTTGCCTACATAGTCAGCACCGACAAAAGCACTGAGTCCGGAAGCAAAAATACTCAAAGCTAAACCGCTGGCGACTTGATTCGCACCGATGGTAATTGTTAGCACAGCATGAATCAAAGCGATCGCAATTCCCGATACTGATGCTATCAATAATCCTAAATAAATATTACCTGTGACGACAGTGACAATAAAACCAGCCACAGCCCCAACTAGCATCATCCCCTCAACGCCAAGGTTTAACACCCCTGATTTTTCTGTGATTAATTCGCCTAATCCAGCTAAAATCAGAGGTGTAGCTGCCCGCAGAGTATCACTAATTATGGGGCTGAAGGTTTGGAAGTTCATTATTTGTGACAGCAGGTGTGACCGTAGGTGTTACCGCAGGTGAAGCTGACGTTGCCAAATGTTGTTCTTTATCTTGTATTTGCAACAATTCCGGTATCGTCACAAATCGATAACCTTGCGCCTTCAAATCCGCTATCATTTCTGGTAATGCTTTGACAGTTTTCGCACGGTTGCCACCGCCATCGTGCATTAGTACAATTGACCCAGGCTTCGCGCTTTTTAGCACATTTTTTACAAGTCCTGGCACTTGAGGTGAACGACGTTCAGCGTCCCCCGACTCCTCTGACCACATCATCACGGCGTAGTTATGATTTTTGGCGTAGTCAACTAATCCATTACGCAGGTAGCCTCCAGGGGGACGGAACAAAGAGGTTTTCTGACCTGTAGTTTTGTATATAATATCTGCCGTGCGGTCAATTTCTTTAGCCGCAGTTGCCGTATCCATGCGACGATACCAATGATGCCATGTATGGTTGCCAATTACATGACCGTCATCTGCCACTTGTTTGGCAATTTGGGGAAACGCTTGCACCATTGACCCGACCATGAAAAATGTAGCTTTGACGTTATTTTTCTTTAAAATTTCTAACACCTGTGCCGTGTTTTTTGGTCCTGGTCCATCATCAAAAGTGAGGGCTATTACTTTCTCAGTTGGTTTCAGTTTCGCTTGATAAATAGTTGTTCCCTGAAATAACTTTGGCACTTCAGAAATAACATTTGTCGCTGGGGCTACGGCTTGTGCCGATGTACTCATCGCCCCATGCAAACCGCCAAGATATTGATGTTTTACTTCTTTTGCCGCGTTTTCTGGCTTTTGGATTGCTGAGTGATGGTTAATTTGGCTTGTAGGCACAACTAAACTTAAAGCAAAACTTCCGGCGGCTGTAGCAGAAGTAACAATTCCTACTAGTACAATTTTAGATAATTTATTAACGGACACTTAAATCTCCTCACAATTAGTCATTAGTCGTTAGTTAGTTGTTCACCATTCACTAACTATCTGCCCATAGTTAACAGTTGAAGTCTACCTGATACTTTTGTTCCCTATCCTCTAATTTGTATTCGGTTATAAATTAGCATATCCGCAGCCAAAAGAAAGAAAAATAAAATACCTTGAAACAAACTTGCTATAGCGTTGTCAAGTCCAAGTTTAATCTGCAATAATTCGCCACCTACGTAGAAAAGCGCCATCAGCAAACTGGATAAAATTATCCCTAACGGATTTAATCGTCCGATGAATGCGGCGATGATGGCAGTATAACCATAACCGGGAGAAATGGTAGGGCGTAGTTGACCAATCGGACCTAGTACTTCGCATCCACCAGCTAATCCTGCTAATCCACCACTTATAAGTAGACTAAACCAAATTATGCGATCGCCTTTTATGCCAGCATACTCCGCCGCGATTGCACTTGAACCAACTACCCGCACGCTAAAGCCAAAAAATGTCAGCCGCAGCACTCCCCAAATTAACACAGCCGCCAAAAAAGCGAAAATCACACCCCAATGCAACCGCGTACCCGCAATTAATGATGGTAAACTGGCAAATTCACCAAAAGGCGCAGATTCCGGAAAGTTAAATCCTTGAGGGTCTTTTAACTGTCCCCGCACCAAGTAATTTAACAGAGAAATTGCTACATAATTTAACATCAAGCTGGTGAGTATTTCGTTTGCATTAAATCGCACCTTCAAGAAAGCGACAATACTGCCCCAAATAACACCACCCAACACCGCAGCAATCAAACTAAGTAATAGTATTCCATAATTATTTACATCGGGAAATGCCAAAGCGACGATACTACCAGAAATCGCCCCAATAGTGAATTGTCCTTCTGCCCCAATATTCCACACCTTTGCTTGAAAACATACCGATTCACCAACAGCAATTAATAAAATTGGTGCAGCTTTCACCGCCAATTCTGTCAGTCCATAAAAGCTACTTAAAGGCGAGATAAATAAAGTTTGTAAAGCAGCAACAGGTGACTTACCCAATAAACTAAATAGCAAAATTCCGACAATCACCGTTGCTAGCAGTGCAACTAGGGGTGACAACACTTGCCAGGTTTTTGATGGGGCGTTACGAGGTTGCAGTTGCAGGATATTCGCTAAAAATTTATTTGTCACTTAATTTATTTTGTTCGTAATTTTACTTATTCTTTAAATACGTTTTATCACTTTTTATTTTTTTTCTCTTGCCTGATTTTTTGCGGGAATACTCTGAATAGTATATCTTTTCTTTACTTTTATAGTAGTAATAAATTTACTAATAATTTAGATAATAATCACACTATTTTTCACCAAGCATCATTTTCATTGGCTAAGATGATTGAAAACAAATAATTTATTACAGGATTTATAAATGCGATTAATTATTACCCTGATTTTCCTGATCGCGTTAACTCTACTATTGAGTCAGCCCAAACTGAAAAAGATGGAACGCAACAAAAAAGACGCACGTCATAAGAAATCTAATTGTGGATGGCTGGAATCAGCTTCTTACATAATAGGAAAATACGAGGATTAACGATAAAGTAATGGCATTTTGGTGGAATTAGTTAACTCAGGTGCTTCCACCTTTTGTGGAATTATCAAAGCCAATTC
Organism: uncultured bacterium; assembly: GCA_964245695.1. Lineage (GTDB taxonomy): Bacteria > Cyanobacteriota > Cyanobacteriia > Cyanobacteriales > Nostocaceae > Hassallia. The sequence goes on from CAXTNZ010000012.1 coordinate 14,290, forward strand.
CACCTATGCTTAGTCCAATTTTATCGCGGCTGGTGTTGACAATTGGCACAAGAGGAGAAAGCTGTCCTTTATACATTACCCCAATGCGATCGCACAAAATAAACAACTCATCCAAATCTTCGGAAATCACCAACACCGCCGCACCATTATCCCGCATCTCAATTAACGCTTCATAAATACTTGCAGTCGCATGAACATCCACACCCCAACTCGGATGCGCTGCAATCAAAACTGCTGGATTTTGATTAATCTCCCGCCCCATGATAAACTTTTGCAAATTACCACCTGATAAACTACCAGCAGTCGAATCTAGCCCCGCTTGTTTCACATTAAAAGCTGCACAAATTCTTTGAGTCCAGGTTTTTAACTTCGCAAAGCGAATTATTCCCCGACGCACAAGCCCTTGCCCGTAAGCCGTCAGCAAAGCATTTTCTTGTAAACTCAAGTTTGGCACTACCCCCTTAGACAAGCGTTCTTCCGGCGGGGCGTATGCTAATCCCAAACGGCGACGCTTAGCAACATCATAATTAGCGATCGGCATCTCACCCAACATAATCATCTCTGCCTGCGGACAGATGACTTCGCCACTCAAAGCTGCTAATAATTCTTTTTGTCCGTTCCCCGCAACACCCGCAATCCCAACAATTTCGCCGATGTGAAGTTGCAAATCGATATGCTGCAACGCCGTACCGAAACGATTTTCCGGTTTCAGACACAAATCCTTCACTTGCAAACACACCGGACTCCTTGTCCCTGTCTCTGCTTGTCTTTTTTCCCTAGTCCCCAGTAAAGAGTCCCCAGTCCCTTCATTCCCAATCATCATCCGTGCCAAACTTGCAGGTGTCTCAACTTGGGGATAACACTCTTGCACAACCGCACCATTTCGCAGCACCGTAGCATGACTGCACAGAGATTGTACTTCTTTTAACTTGTGACTGCTGAATAAAATACTGCAACCAGTAGCAGCAACTTGCCGTAAAATGGCAAACAACTTTTCTATTTCTTGAGGAGTAAGAACCGCCGTAGGTTCATCCAAAATCAACAACTTCGTACTTTGAAAAAGACAACGGATAATTTCTACTCGTTGTCTTTCACCCACCGCTAAAGTATGAATCGGGCGGTCTGGATTAACACTTAAACCGTATTCATTAGATAAGATGCGAATTTTTCTATCAACTCGTGATAAATCCCATTTTTCCGTTCTCGGAAGTGCCAAAGCAATATTTTCCGTAACAGTCAAAGTTTCAAACAAAGAAAAGTGTTGAAACACCATACCCACACCAAGCATTCTCGCCTGTGCTGGACTATTAAAATTAACTCGTTGTCCCTCCCAAAAAATTTCTCCAGCATCCGGGCGCACCAACCCGTAAATAATCTTCATCAAAGTACTCTTACCCGCCCCATTTTCCCCCAACAAAGCATGAATCTCACCCGGCTGAATCCTCAAATTCACGCGATTATTTGCCAAACAATCAGCATACGACTTACTAACATTTTTTACTTGTAATCGATAAGCCTCCTTCATCCCTCTTCCTCCGCGTCCTCTGCGTCCTCTGCGGTTCGTTTCTCATTTCGTAGTAAGCGCTTCAACGCTTCAGCACTCTTCGTGCTTACTACGATATTTTTAACTTCTCAAGACTTCTCCTTCGGAAGAGTTCCCTCAATACCTTCAACATACCAATCCATAGTTAATTGTCCCTTATCATCCAACACCTTACCCTTTAGAACTCGCACCACCCCCTGTTGGTCTTTCACCGGACCATCAAAAGGATGTGCCGTACCCTTAATAAATTCCTCACGCTTAGCATTCACCAATTCCTGAACATCGCTGGGAATCACCTGATTCATTGGCGAAATATCCACCATACCTTGACTAATCCCATCCCAAACTTCTTGAGATTTCCATGTTCCATTGATTACAGACAAAGCTTTATCTGTATAAAATTTGCCCCACTTATTAATTGCCGATGTTAAGTGCGCTTTTGCACCAAATTTACTCATATCCGTGTTGTAGCCAAAAGCATAAATGCCTTTTTCCTCTGCCAATTGCATAGCGGCGGCAGAGTCGGTATGCTGTGACAAAATATCCGCCCCTAAATTTACTAAAGCTTGCGCCGCTTCCCTTTCTTTCGCCGGATCAAACCAACTTTGTACCCAAATTACCTTAACTTGTGCCTTAGGATTTGTTCCCCGCACTCCCTGAGTGAAAGCACCTATTGAGCGAATTACTTCCGGAATAGGGTATGCGCCAATAAAACCGATAACATTAGATTTTGTCATCTTGCCGGCAATCATCCCGGTTAAATATCGCGGTTCTTCAAAACGTCCTAGATAAGTACCGACATTGGCAGCGCTTTTATAACCAGTACAATGTTCAAAGTAAACATTGGGAAAGTCTTTTGCTACTTTAATTGTCGGGTTCATGAAACCAAAGGAAGTCGTGAAAATCAACTTGTTGCCATCTAATGCTAATTGACGAATTACCCTTTCAGCATCGGCACCTTCGTTGACATTTTCTACAAAGGTAGTTTTCACCTTATCCTGAAGATTTGCCTGCAATTCTCTGCGACCTAAATCATGGGCATAAGTCCACCCAAAATCGTTCACAGGTCCGACATAAACAAATCCTACCTTGAAAGGTTCATTTGCCGCCACAGGCGATGTCGCGGTAGACACTTGACTTTGTTGATTGGATTTTCTGCCGGTACAGCCAGCAAAGGTAAAGCCAGCCCCTGACAAAGTGGCATACTTTAGAAACTTACGACGATCCATATTTGTCGATTTTTTCTACTCGGTCAAAAAGATTTTTCTTATTAGTGGCTGTAGAAGAAACAGTCGGCTTTTCAGGTAAGTGCTTGATTTTAGCCTTTTGCTATTGCCATTTACTTACTTAAAAATCGCAAATAATAATGATTTATATTATACAAATTTTCAGTTAGATTAGCTAATTTTTTTCCTAAAATACATGATTTTACAACTACGAGATAACACGGTTATGGTGTTATCTTTTTTGCGCTGGCATCGGAATAATTTAATTTGCGATTCTCTGGGAATTCCGCTACCTGGTGCGTTAAAAAGAGAATTCCAATGCCCAAAGACTCAACATCAATAGCTATTAACTCATATAATGTAGGTAGGGTATCTGCCTTACCTACAAAAAAAGTGGCATCAATGCCACTCGTTAGCGGATAAACAAATATCGAAAACCGATTGCTAATAAAAAGAAACCGTACAGCTTCTTCATGGTTTCGCTGCTAATAAACGGCTGATTAGCAAACAGCGCCCCAAACAAATTGCCAACTATGAGACCAACTGCAATAATCACAGAATATTTGATATTGACGTTCCCCTTGTTATAGTAGACTATTGCTGCAAAAATGCCGATAGGCAAGATTTGAGCCGCAATAGAAGTACCAGTAGCAAACTTTTGATCCAAGCCAAGTATCAGCACCATTGCAGGCACCATAATTGCACCGCCACCGATACCAAACATACCGCCAGCAACGCCAGCGGCTAGACCGATAAGCAACAGTTGGATGAGTATGTTAGACATAAAAATGGTTGGTAGATTGCTAATTATAAACTAATTTGCTGTGAAAATATTGACTTTGGTAGCATTCCGTGAACGCCTTTTTGCGGACTGTTGACAACTTGAGTGATGCGGAAATTCACAGATATACTACACAATACATAAGCATCTTCTGGCGACAAATTTGCGAAACGTTCCAGAAAGTTAATCATGTTTTTTACAGCAAATTCTAAGGCTTCATCTAAGGTTTGACCAAACCCCATTGTGATGATATCGGTAGGCGTTTCAGCAATGGGTGTTGTCAGTTGCAAATCTTTGCGAAGTTTTAGCTCTATTTTACCGTTCATGGAAGTTTCAATTGCTGTAACATTAACTTCTCCGTCTCCTTGTGCTGAATGTCCATCACCTAGAGAAAATAACGCACCTGGAACGAAAATAGGCAAAAATAGTTTAGAACCTGCTTGTAGTTCTCGGTTATCAATATTACCGCCATAACAACCAGGTGGAATTGAGTTTCGCGATTTTTCTGGAGTTGCGACACCCAAAATGCCAAAAAAGGGTTTGAGGGGAATTTTAATGTCGGTATCCGTCGGAAATTCCGCGATGTTGTTTTTTAAATCGAGGGGAATGAATCTGAGGGCAGGTTGAGTAAACTGGTGTGGTAAGACTCCCCAACCTGTACGAATTGCATTGAAGCCAACAGGTAAACTGGGTGCGATCGCTTCTAATTTTACTTCTAAAACATCTCCTCTTTCTGCCCCCCGCAAATATATTGGTCCGGTCAGCAAATGCGGTCCCCCAGCAACTTTGCGTTCTGGCGCAAGATTTTGGCAAATATCGAGAAATTCTGGCGTTAAAAATTCTCGTGGCGCTTTTTCGTAAATATAGTAACCAGTGTAAGTTTCTACGTCAACCGTATCCCCAGAATCAATCGTAAGTGCTGGTTCTACCTCGTGAGAGAAACCACCCAAATGCACTGTTTCCGTAGTGGCTTTAAGAATGTGGTGAGTCATCGCCGCGCTCTATGCTTTCCCAGTATTATTGCCTAGAATAGCGGGTTTGATGTCTACTAACTCATCTTTTACTGTAATAATCTTTTTCTCAGCTTGCTTGAATAACCCGGAGTTTCCAAAATGCATCAGTTTTCTGTAAATGCAAAAGTCCTAAAAACATAGTCTACAGGCGGATTACCAGATGGGAGCAACTAAAAAGTTTCTCAATTGCTATCACCTTTGGCGGAAGTTATGATACTATCTACAGCGGAAGGAAATTCCTCTTAATTTCTAGGGTGCTTCAGCCAAATCATGTCTATAGATTCAAAAGCAATGGCGATCGCCCAGAACTAATCAAGCATTTACCTAATTCTTACCGCATAGTGATTTGAGTTTCAGGAACTTTGAATTTTATGACCAAAAGAAATGCTTCTGGTCATAAAAGTTAAGGTAAAAAGTGTTCTGCTCCAACAATAACCAAAGCTCTATGAGCTTTTAGGGCTTTTCTGATTGCTCTAAACAGGGTCCTGCCTTTCATCGCGTCATTTCCAGTTACGACGTTAACGAAGAACTTGATGGAGGCAAAATGTTGAACTTTACAGAATCTCGTGGGCTTCAAGCAAATGACTTGGTGGCTCAAAGCCCCGATGCTATGACCAATTCGTCCAACGCTCTAGTAGACCCCATTCAAAGTATGAATGGAGCAAGCAGTGTATCGTCTAGCTCAGCGCCGGAGCCGGTTTCCATAGCTTCTCCAGCCAATAATGGGGCTGCGTACTATGTTTCCACAAATGGTAGTAATGACAATCCAGGTACAAGTGATAAGCCCTGGAAAAGCATTAACTATGCGGTTAATAAAGATATCGTCAAGGCAGGTGATACTATCCTGGTTCAGCCTGGTACTTACACTGAGCTAATCACTCTTGGTAAATCTGGTAATAGTGAGTCGGGTAATATCACACTCAAAGCCAATGGTAATGTCACATTGCGCGACCCTGACCCTATCAACGGTGGCTTCGGGGAAGGAGTCATCCAGTCAACTGGTATGGGCTATTGGAACATCGATGGCTTCCGCATTGAGAACTCCTCCTGGGCTGGAATCTCTCTAAGTGATGCCAACAACATGATTGTTCAAAACAACCATACCTATGAGACTGGTGCCTCAGGTATCATCGTCAAACCTGGCAAGTACTTCGACGGTGGTGATGCTGAGGTCACCAGTAAAAATATCAAGGTGCTCAACAATACCGTTGAACGAGCCAACTGGAGATGGCAAGGCAACGGTGACCCAAATGGGACGCAGGAAGCACTGAGCATCTGGGGTGTGGATGGTTTTGAGGTGGCGAATAATACCCTCAAAGAAGGCAATCGCGAAGGCATAGATGCCAAAACTGGTTCTCGCAATGGCTCCATTCACCACAACACTGTGACTGGTGCAGCCCTGGTTGAGGGTACACCTAGGGGCTACAGGGGTGGTGCTGCTGTCTACGTTGATGGCGGTCGTGCTAATTCGTTTAACATTGATGTCTACAACAATGTTGTCTTCAACAACACTGCTGATGGAATTGTGATTGCAGATGAATCTCCTAATCAAGGGGATGTATTTGATATCCGAGTCTACAACAACGTTGTCTATGGCAATGGAATACAGGGAGTGAATGGCGGTCAAGGAATTACCGTTACCAGTAATGTTCGTGACGTTACGATTGTCAACAATACCGTTGCCAAGAATGTCCAAGCCCTTGTCATCGATGGCTCTGATTACACTGGCGGTTATAAACCTCGTAACATTCTGGTTCGCAACAATATCTTTGCCGATAGCACCTATCGGAATGGGTTTATGGAAGATGTGGACAACCTCACCGTGGATCACAACTTATTCACGGATAAGTTTGAGAAACTCTACGATGCTGGAAATGGACTTGGGAACCTGAAAGCTAGTAACAACACTAAGGTTGGGTCGGTTGGATTTGTCAATTTAGATGGCAATAATTTCCATCTCACATCTGCATCGAGCGCAATTGATATTGGCTCTCCGGAAATTGGTCAGTATGCAAAGAGCGATAAGGATGGCAAGCAACGAAACCAAGGTGCTGGCGTTGATATAGGTGCCTACGAGTATTGAAGTCCTCGTTAAGAACGCTGCTGCATTGAGCAAAAAAGCAACGGTAATGGATGAGGCAAGTATTGTATCAACGTAGAGTGGGTGCTGACTAAAGCGTGTGTTTCTGCTGCACAGAAGCACTTGCACTCATCCATTGAGCGTTATAAAAGGAGCGATTCCGCAAAGTATGGATTCATATGACCGTGGAATCGCTCTTTCCCACCAAAGTTTCTCATGAAGAAGGAGCGATACCAACGGAAAGGCGCAAGTACGCGATCGCCTGCAATTGGAGCTACTCTATCTTCCACAAATGCCGTTCGTAATGCGATCGCATAAACCGATCCTTTCAGCGTTACCTGGGTTGCTACCCTAAAACCTGCATTTCGTAAATGCGTAGCAACCGGTGGTATCGTCAAACAAGATGGCAAATCGGATAATTCCACTTCTTACCTGCCCGTGTAATTTACTTAAGGTAAGGTATTTTTAATTTTAGATATGACTGGCTTGAAAGATGCTAACAATTTCTTGTTTGTAATTACAAAAAAAGCTATCAATGCTGACAATCTCATTTGGAGTTAGGCTGGGACAGACTAATACCCTAACAGGATTTTGGATGCGTGGATTTTAAGATTAGCGTGGGCAATGCCCGCTAGAAAAAATGCGCTTACTTAAATTTGAATAAATTAAATATTATTCAGTAATATCATAAAACACGAAAAATATATCAAATTTATCTAAATATAATTCAATTTTGATTGTATTTTAAAACATATTGTTAAATAGGATACTGACAGTTATCAATATCAGTTTCCACTGGCTGGCGAGACTAATTGAATCGAAACACCAATATCTGCAATTGCCAGACCAAGCAGTTTGAAGTTTATTCATTGCCAACATCTACCTTTTGAAGTATTAATTTCTATGAATGCCAAAAAAAAGTTATTAATGGCTATTGTCGGAGCAACGTTTACATTGCTGGGAACTTTAAGTACTGCTCCTGCTCAAGCCTCTCTTTTCAACTTTGAATTTAAGTTCAACGCTCAAGAAACTGGTGAGCCAGTTAGCGGTAACTTTCTGTTTGATGACTCAATCAAACCGGGGGTGACACCCGATGGCGGCACTTTCTATGGAAACGCGAGTCCAGAATATACTATCAATGTAGGAAAAGATGTGTTTAAAGGTTCTTCCAACTCAATTGTAGTGGCACGTAATTTCTTGAGACCGGATAATAGTGGCTTGGGTGCAGACGTAATCGGCTTTGATAATTTTCAAAATTTCAATCCTAGCAATCCTCAATTTTTGGCTACGTTCGCTTACAGTGCGAATTCGCTGCGCTCAGATGCTTTATCCGATCTATCCACTGCGCTCCCGTCCTCTGCACTCGCGCTTATCAATACTCCCACAGGGGCTACCTTATCTTCTGTAAATGCCTTCACTCATATTACGCCTGTCCCTGAACCAGCTTCTACGTTAGGCGTTTTGACATTGTTTGCTTTGGGTACAGGTTCACTTCTGAAGCGGAAGCGGCAAGATAATTAACAATTTGTAAGGTTAAAGGGTAAAGGGTAAAACTTACTTAGCCTTACCCTTTTTGCCCTTATACTGCGTGCAGCGCATTGACTTACTAACAAATATTTGTGGACACAAATTCAATCACATCCGCCAGTCCTGACTGAGTTTTCAAATTGGTGAAAACAAAAGGTTTATCGCCGCGCATTTTCTTAGCATCCCGTTCCATTACGTTTAAATCAGCGCCAACATAAAGAGCCAAATCGATTTTATTTATCACCAATAAATCAGACTTAGTAATTCCCGGACCACCTTTACGGGGAATTTTATCGCCAGCGGCAACATCAATAACGTAAATAGTTAAATCTACCAATTCTGGACTAAAGGTAGCCGCCAAATTATCGCCGCCACTTTCTAAAAAGACTAAATCCAAATCAGGAAAGCGCACTTCTAGCTGTTCAATTGCTGCTAAGTTCATTGAAGCATCTTCGCGGATAGCTGTGTGGGGACAACCGCCAGTTTCTACACCCAAAATGCGATCGCCACTTAAAGCTTGAGAACGCACTAAAAATTGAGCATCCTCCTGAGTATAGATATCATTTGTCACTACTGCAATCTTATATTCCTCACGCATTCCCTTACACAAAGCATCAACCAAAGCTGTCTTTCCCGATCCTACTGGACCTGCAACACCTACGCGAAATGTGTTCATCATTTGTCATTTGTTGGTTATTGGTAAGGGCGCTTAGACCCCGCCCCTACATTGTTAACTGCGAAATAATCTTGTATACTGTATTTCATGCGCCATGCTTGCCAAGGACAGACCCCAACTACAACAACTGAGGTTATCATCGTCTAAAGCGATAATTTCTACCGTTGCATCGCTAAGTGGTGCTTGTAACTTAAGTAATAATTGCTGTCCCGCAGTTTGTCCCAAAGGAATTAGTTTCACGCCAGCAGTAATCAAATTACTTGCCCAGCTATGCAGATATCCAAGCATTGCGGCTTTAATATTGATATGCCAATGAGCAGCAGCAATACCAAAAGCGATCGCATAATTGCAAGAATTACCCACAGCATCCGCCAAAGGCTTTATCTGTGGTTGTAGTTTACCAAATAATTGGATAAGCGATCGCCCCATCTGTAAACTAGAATTGCGTAATTCCTCAGTTTCGCGAACCGCAGATAACCACATATTCCAACGAGATAGCGCCTCTAAATCATTCCGAAGCGCACAATTGTACGCTCTTACCATCACCGCCGCTTCTAACCGAATCGCCCCATAACGCAATTCTGCTTCTAACCACTGCAAAAGACATTCTTGATTATTAATAATCTTATTCTCAACCAGCGTTTCCAATCCTTCAGAATAACTATATGCTCCCACAGGTAAAGCCGGACTAGCTAACTGCAAAAGACATAAAAGATTGCCATCAGTGATGTCCATAAGCGCCCATTTCTGGCTGAAACGGTAAAATTTCCTCTTTTACTTCTAACCCCAATTGTTCTAACATAGTGCGTAAAACTGAATCTGGAGATAATCGTAAATAAGTCGCGGTAATTTCTACAGGTACATGGCGATTTCCCAAATGATATGCCGCTTGTAATAATAATACTGGTGTTTGTGCTGTTACAGTTAAAACTAATTCTGGTTTGGCAATAATTCTAATTAAATTGCTATTTGTTTCATCTTGGAGAACATCGCCATCATGTAACACCGTTCCTCTGGGTAAACGCAAAAATACAATTCCGTTTTCAGTTTCAAACCGATGACGGCTGCGAGTGCGTTCTTCTGCTGTGAGTGCAAGAGTTAAAGTAACTTCTGTAGCAATATTTGGCGGTTGACGTTGGGTAAACGTGAGCATGAGCCATTAAAAATTTCAAATCTAAAATACAAAATCGTAATGTCCATATTATCAGGAATCAGCGCACAAACTCTCTCAAACTCTCCCGAACCTTAGCGTACTTGGCGTCTTGGCGGTTCGTTTTTTATTAACTTGTGTAAGTCCTACTAATAAAGTATTGCAATATTACTCTAAATTAAGAGAAACTGACATATGGGTAATTTTCTTTTCTTGCATAACCATGTCAAACAAACGTGTATGGCATCGTTTAAGTTCGTTGCGGCGTCAGCGTTTTGTCGGACGTAGCGATGAAATTTCGCTATTTCAGTCGATATTATCAGAAAAAATACTACAAATTCAGATTTTATATATCTATAGCGCTGGTGGTGTCGGCAAAACTACATTGTTGCAAGAATTTTCTCACATCTGCACTCAAGAGAACACGCCCGTTATTTATATTGATGCGCGTAACATTCAACCCACACCCGACTCATTCTTAAATGCTATCAAGATTAACGCCAACCTCTCACCCTCAGACAATTTACTGGATACAATCGCTCAATGCAACAGTCATTATGTAATTCTCATTGATACATACGAAACGCTACAACCCTTAGAAGACTGGCTGCTGCAAATATTCTTGCCCCAGTTGCCAGAAAATGCTCTCATCGTGCTTGCTGGCAGGATAGCGCAGAATAAAGCTTGGCGAATTGACCCTGGTTGGCAAGCTTTAAGTCGCACAATAGAGTTACGTAATTTTTCAGAATTAGAAACTGGCAATTATTTAACTAAACGCCAAATTGCTTCTTTGCATCATGACAGCATTTTAAACTTTACTCACGGACATCCTTTAGCACTGTCTTTAGTTGCAGACGTATTTGCCCAGCAGGATACCCAAGAGTATAAATTTGATTTGCAATCTATAGCCGCCACCGATGTAGTTAAAACATTATTATCACAATTTGTCCAAGAAGTACCAAGCGCTTTGCATCGTGCGGCGTTGGAAGTTTGTGCGTTGGTGCGTCTGACTACGGAAACACTGCTAGCGGAAGTTTTGGGTTTAGAAGATGGTTATGAATTGTTTGATTGGTTGCGCGGGTTATCTTTTATTGAATCAGCGATCGCCGGAATTTTTCCGCATGATATCACACGAGAAGCGATCGCCGCTGATTTGCGTTGGCGAAATCCTGAGCGTTATGCACAACTATTCAGCCGCGCTCGTGTATATTACATCAAGCGCATCCAGCAGACTAACGGTGAAGAACTAGAACGCGCTTTATTTGATTGTCTCTTTAAAAGTCAGCATGTACGCCATTTTTTTGTTTGGCAAGACAAAAGTAACCTGGTAACTGATAGCTTGCGGGAAACTGATAAATCAGTGCTGCTTCAGATGGTGGCACATCACGAGGGGAAAGATTCTGCGAAAATTGCCGCACACTGGTTGACAAAGCAACCTAATTCTGTATTAGTCTTCCGAGAAAATCAGGATAAAACGCCTTTAGGCTTTATGATGTTATTGGCTTTGGATTCGGCAAGCGTTGAAGATTTACAGCTAGATCCAGCAACACAAGCTGTATGGAATTATATCCAGCGTCAAACGCCACTGCAACCAGAAGAAAAAGTAAGTTTCTGCCGTTTTTGGATGGCTTTTGATAGCTATCAAGCGGTATCTAAAATTCAAACTCTCGTCTTTATTAAACTTATTCGTCACAGTATCACGACTACGAATTTAGCTTTTTTGTTTAGTGCGATCGCACACCCCAATTTTTGGGAAGATTTTTGTACAGCTGCGGAAACACCTTTGTTGAGACAAGCTTATTTTACAGTCGGAAAACGACAATATGGTGTCTCTGGACGCGATTATCGAATTGTATCAGCAATCAACTTGATGATGCAATTACCGGAATGGATATTGGCGATGAATCCTAATTTAAGTAATGTTAATTACACAACATCTATTGAATCATCGGTAGCAATTAACCAATCAGAGTTTGCAGATGGTGTACGGCAAGCTTTGCGAGATTTAATATTTGCAGATGCACTCTCAAACAATGTGCTTTTGAATTCACGTATTGTTATTAACCGGATCGGAATGCATTCTCAAGCATCTGAACGCATTGCTACTTTACAACTAATATTGCAAGAAGCGATAGAATCGTTGCAAAAATCGCCCCGTGAAGCGAAATTTTATCGAGCTTTGTATCATTCTTATTTGCATCCCGCATCTACACAAGAAAAAGCCGCAGAGATATTAGATGTTTCGATTGCTACCTTTCATCGTCATTTAAAAGCTGGGATTACACGAGTAACCGAGATTTTATGGCATCAGGAAATTAGTTCAGGGGAAAAATGAGGAGAAATTGAGAGCTTTTTGATAGGTTTTTGCTCTGGAATGCGATCGCTATTTTCGTCAAACTGAAACTAACTTGACAAATAATAATGAATATGCGCTATTTATATCAAACGGCTGCATCACTAACTATTGCTACAACCGTTCTTCTTGGCATAGCAGAAAGCGCAACAGCAGCAACGTTAGTTTCCACCCCATCGATAAATTCTCCGGTTTCATCAACAAATACTGTCTCGGACGAATTAGCCGGCAAACTCCAAGCAACGCTAGATAAGACTGTCAAAGATAAACGCATTCCCGGTGCAACAGTAGGTATAATCAGTCCGCAAGGGACATGGTTTAGTGCTAGTGGTGTTTCTAGCTTAGAAACCAAAACGGCGATGCGTCCACAAGATAGATTTCCCATTGGTAGCACCACGAAACCTTTTACAGCAGTCACTGTGTTGAAACTGGCAGAAGAAGGAAAGCTGAGTTTAGAGGATACTTTAGACAAATGGTTGCCAGCGTCGATTGTAAATAATATCACTGACGGTAAAAGTATCACAATTCGCCAACTATTGAATGGGACGAGCGGCATCTACGATATTGCATACGGGGATGACTCTCCGCTTCGGCAGGAAATTCTCAAAAATCCTACCAAACAGTGGACTCCAGAAGAGTTGGTTGCCTATGCTTACGGTAAACCGCGCTTTGCTGAAGAACTACAAGGAATTACTTGTACGCCGAAATATTGTTATCCCAACACGGGTATGATTTTAGCTGGGATGATTATCGAAAAAGCCACAGGCTCAACATATGCCGATGTTCTGGGCAGTCGAATTCTTAATCCTTTGGGGATGAATAATACCTTTTTTGCTCCACAAGAGCAAATCGGGCGTGGGTATGTTAACGGCTACCTGGATTATGACAAAAATGGCACCCTAGATAATGTTACTGGTGTGAATCTTTCGTTTGCCTCGACTACTGGCGGTATAGTTTCAAACACGCAAGATTTAACACGTTTTGCAACTGCGCTGTTTGGGGGTGAGTTGCTTTCAGATGACAGCAAGAAGCAAATGCTCAACTTTGTCGATGTACAAACTGGAAATAGTTCCGAATACGGGTACGGGTTAGGCTTGACTAGTCGTGAATTTGAAGGCATTGGTAAAGCGTGGGGACACAGAGGTGATGTGACTGGATATGGCTCTCAATGGTGGTACTTTCCCAACTTGGACATCATGTATGTGAATTTGCAAAACCAGGAGCAGGATAAAGTCGGTATTCACCCACCCATACTCAAGACTTTGCTTAAAGAACAGTCTAAACCTGTACCAGAACCAAGTGCGATCGCAGGGTTAATAATGATGGGTGCCTCACGAATTGTACTGAAGCGCAAGCGTATTATTACTTAAAAGTGAGAAGTTATGAACGAACAATCAAAACTTCGGAAAAACTAGATATCAACTTCAATTAATAAGAAAACTGGCACATACTTTATCGTAAGTGCCAGTTGGCTAGGTGTCCTTCTGTGCAAGGGACAACCAAAATTAGAAGTTTGGGAGTGTCAGTATTAGCTGCCGAATTCCCGGCGCTCAATCACATTGCTTCCGCCCGTTTGCTGCGTTTGTGGGGATTGCGATGTGCCGTGGAGTCGTGGATCTGGTTGCGGTGGTGTAGGTTCTGGTCCAAGGGGCTGAGGATTTGCCACATACTCGAATTGTCCTTTGCCATCTGGGGAAGGACCTTTTGCCCAGCGTCCTTCAGCACTTTGAGTGCCTTCCGAGTTATTCCAGAACTGATAGGCATACTCGCCTTTCTCTAAGTTCTGGGGGAAGGAACTAGGAACAGGAGTACTTTCCAGTCCATCTGCTTTTAATTCTTCAATCGCTGCTTCCCACTGGTTTTGGTGCATGGTGTCACGAGCAATCATAAATGAGAGGGTATCTTTTACGCCAGGATCGTCGGACATCTCATACATCCGCACTGCTTGCAAGCGTCCTTGAGATTCAGCGTGGAGATTTGAACGGAAATCTGCCATTAAGTTACCACTAGCGACGATGAAGCGACCGTTCCAGGGGAAACCTACGCTGTCAGCGGGCAAAGCACCCAAACCGGAGACAATGGCGTGTTGAGGGTTCATAGCTGCCGCCATAATTACATCTCGTGGGTTACTACCACCCATCACCGCACCGACAACCGCATCTAAAGCACCTTCTTCTTGCATTTTCAGTGGCGCATCATCCAGCAGGTGAGCAATCATCGTTGCCAGCATCTCGATATGACCGATTTCTTCAGTCCCGATGTCCAGCAACATATCGCGGTACTTCGCAGGTCCGCGACAATTCCAGCCCTGGAACAGGTACTGCATCATCACGGTCATTTCCCCAAAGGTACCACCGATCAGTTCTTGAATTTTTTTAGCGTAGATTGCATCGGGTTTTTGTGGCGGTTTGAAATACTGTAGTTGCTTTTTATGGTAAAACATTAGTGTTCCTCATTTATTGCGTGTGGAGCAGGCGGCATAAATTCAGATTTTTCTGATATTTGTCAGTGCAGCCGCTTCGGCTGGTACCCGGTGGCTGCTCGTCGCCTATACTTTCTAGGAAACCTATTTAATCTTTGATCTACATCATTCTCAGGTCACATAAAAAATACTTAAAAAATAAGTATATTGACTGTGGTTGTATCCTTCTCTCGGCTGTGGCTGGAAATGCATTTTCATAGGCTATTGCCTTCATAAAACAAAATAAAAACCAGAGGCAAAGCCTCTGGCAAGGCGTTACCTGGCTGGAGCTAGGTAACGATAGTTAAGTATAAATTAATCTTCGTCACGACCGTGAACTTGGGCAGGCGGACTGGTTGCTTCAACTGCGGTGAATGATTCGAGGATTTTATAGGTATGGGAGGCTCCTTTTGGCACTACCCACGAGTTTCCTGGCTCCAGCAAAACTACTTGACCTTCAAGGTGCAACTCTGCGCGACCATTGATTACATAACCAACAGTTTCATATTGCCGCGCTGCTGGTTCTTTAGGTTCGCCCGGTTGCTCATCTTCCCAAAGACGCATGGAAAGGCTTTTGCCAGATGCGAGATATTTCTGACCGAGTTGACCTTTGGGGGAATTGGCAGAGTCTATTTTTTGAACGCTGGTATCAGACATATAATTTTCCTCTTTTACTTTTGTAGTAAGCGCTTTAGCGCTTCTTAAACTTTGATAGTTCTGCCAGTGCGAGCAGATTCATAAATTAGCTGCATCAGCCGGACATCTTGCAAACCTTCCTCGCCAGGGGTTTTGGGCTGTTTGTTGTTCATAATGGACTCAGAGAAATGATCCATCTCTAGGGCGAATTGATTCTTTTCTTTGATATTTTGCTCTTCGTTGCCGTTTTTGCGCTTAATGGTTAAACGGTGTTTGTAATAGTCGGTGGCTGGGTCTAACTCTAGGGTCGCATCAGACCCGAAAACCTGAATGCGTTTGGTGTCGGAGTAGCCATAGCTGGATGTACAATTGGCTAGCACGCCGCTAGGAAAACGCAAAACGAAGTTGACATTTTCCTCAACTTCGCGGAAGCGGGGGTCGCCAGGAGTGCTGTACATCATGGCGCTGATTTCTACCGGTTCCTCGCCTGTGATGTACCTTGTGGCATTCAAGCTATAAATCCCAATGTCGTAGAGTGAACCGCCGCCAGCTAGTTTTTTGTTTGCACGCCAGCGGTCTGATGGTTCTTTGGGGTCTAGGTTGCGTCCGTGGTCAGATACTATGGATTTTAGCTTGCCTAGTTTCCCACTTTGTGCTATCTCAATTGCGGCGAGGTTGAAAGGTTCATATTGGGCGCGGTAGGCAATCATCAATTTACGCCCCGCTTTTTTCACGGCATCAATCATTGCTTGGCATTCTTCAACGGTGATTGCCATCGGCTTTTCGCACATGATGTGCTTGCCAGCTTGTGCGCCGCGAATGGTGTATTGCGCGTGCAACCCGTTGGGCAAGATGATATAAATAACATCTACCTCCGGGTTATTGCGGATGGTATCTAAGTTTTGGTAGTTATAAATATTTTTTGAGTTTACATCATATTGCCGTGCATAGCGTTCAGCTTTAGCGCGATCGCCACTCACCAACGCTACCAATTTTGAACGCTTACATTCGCCAAACGAAGGAATAATCTGTTCGGTAGCGAACTTTCCCAAACCCACAACTGCCCATCCTAACTTTTTTTCCGGAGGCATAGGCGGTTCTTTAGCAGGTGCTGATCCGGCTTGGGCTAAGCTACGGCTGGGTTTGAAAATTGCTGGGACGACATTGAGTGCAATTAACCCAAAACCCGCTTTGTACAAAAGAGTACGGCGCGTTAGTTCTGATTTTAGTAAGTCAAACATAGAAGTTTAGTTATCAGATAGAAATTAGTAATTGGGTATTAGGGATTAGGAATAATTTTTCCTAGTCCCTAGTCCCTATTCCCTAGTTTCTTTCAAGGCTTGAGTACAACTTTGATGCAGTTGTCTTTTTTGTGCTTGAAAATTTCGTAACCGTGGGGCGCTTGTTCTAGCGGTAAGCGGTGGGTGATGACGAAGGATGGATCGATGTCGCCATTCTGGATATGTTCGAGCAAGGGACGCAAGTACTTGTGGACGTGGGTTTGTCCCATCTTGAAGGTTAGAGCTTTGTTCATCGCAGCACCCATCGGCACTTTGTCGAGGAAGCCAGCGTAAGCACCTGCAATTGATACGTGACCAGCTTTGCCACAAGCTACAATTGCGTTTCGCAATGCCGTGGGTCGGTCTGTTTCTAGACGCACTACTTGCTTGGCGCGATCATATAACCCCATCGCATCGGTACCATGTGCCTCCAGTCCGACTGCATCAATTACAGCATCGGGACCGCGACCGCCAGTCATTTCTTTGAGGACTTCGCCGACATCCACTTCTTCGTAGTTGAGGACTTCGGCTTTGCCCTGTTCTTTAGCCATTTGCAAGCGTTCGGGAATGCGATCGATGGCGATAACGCGTTCAGCGCCTAACATATAAGCGCTTCTGATCGCGAATTGTCCAACTGGTCCACAACCCCAAACGGCGACGATATCACCAGGTTTGATGTTGCAGTTCTCCGCAGCCATGTAGCCAGTCGGGAAAATATCAGTTAGAAATAATACTTGCTCATCCGTCATCCCATCGGGGACTTTGAACAAACCCACATCTGCAAAGGGTACACGGGCATATTCTGCCTGACCGCCTGCGTAACCACCGAATATATGGGAGTAGCCAAATAGACCAGAGGGAGAATGACCCATGATTTTTTCTGCTAACCAACCGTTGGGGTTGGAGTTGTCGCAAAGTGACCATAAATCACTAGTGCAGAAATAGCAGTTACCACAGGCTATTGTAAAGGGAACGACGACGCGATCGCCTATTTTCACATTGTTAACGGCGCTACCAAGTTCAACAACTTCCCCCATGAATTCGTGTCCCATGATGTCGCCTTTTTCCATCGTGGGGATGTAGCCGTTGAAAAGATGCAAATCCGAACCGCAAATTGCCGTTGAGGTAATTTTGACGATCGCATCACGCGGATTGAGAATTTTTGGATCTGGCACTGTATCAACTCGCACATCATTAGCGCCGTGCCAGCAAACTGCTTTCATGATTATTATTCCTTATAAAAGTGAGGAGTTAGGAGTTTGGAGTTAGGAATTATTTATTTTTCCACTACTCCTTATTTTTTGGGTAGATTATTTTGGTAAGATCCCTGCTTTTTACCAATTATTGGTTCAACTGTATCTTCAACTCTTTTCTCTGTTGAAT
>CAXTNZ010000012.1:32498-45430 GCA_964245695.1 uncultured bacterium
TGCTTTTTACCAATTATTGGTTCAACTGTATCTTCAACTCTTTTCTCTGTTGAATTCAAAAAATCTTTGGTACTTTGAGGTAAAGGTTCATCAAGATTGAGTTTCTCACGAACATTGTCACCAACGTCTTTCAGGTTATTTTTTGCCGTCTCAACCAACTGTTTGTCCTTCTCGGTTGGTTCTGCATTGTAATATTTAGCTTCTGGAGTTTTCAGACTGTCAGCCTGCGCTGACAGTGCATGACTGTAACCCAAATGTATGCTGAAAACTGTAAATACTACGAAAATAACTTTAATAATCTGACGTAATCGAAAATTTTCTCTCCAAGAAATTACTTTCATTTAACACCTTCAATTACATATTTATTTTTTAGGAGTTATGAGTTAACTAAAAATTCCTAACTCATAACTCTTTTTACTACCGGATATGAGAAATCAAATCAAACTGATTATTTGATTTGGTGATAACCTTCTTTCGTTCCAGTTATTGGTTCAACCGCCTTTTCAACTCTTTTCTCTGTTGAATCCAAAAACTCTTTTGTACTTTCAGGAAGTGGTTCATCAAGGTTCAGCTTTTCGCGAACATTATCAACAATACTTTGCAAAGGATTTTTGCTATCAACATTGTTGTTAATATTGTTCGCTTGATTTCCTACTTTAGTTTCATCGGGTGTGCCTTTGTAATAAATCCCGTAGGGAGATTTTACAGTTTCACCTGTCGATTGAGCTGCTTCTTGAACTCCTTTCTTGGTTGAATTAGCAAAATCTTTTGCACCTTCCTTGACATTATCGGCAGTTTCTTTCAGCTTATTTTTAGCATTATCAACGGTGTCGTCTTTTTCCAATCCTTTCTTGGTTGAATTGAGAAAATCTTTTGCACCTTCCTTGACATTATCGGCAGTTTCTTTCAGCTTATTTTTGCTGCCCTCAACCGTGGCATTGTTACCTTGGTTAACCACCGACTCATCCGGGGTTCCTTTGTAATAAATACCGTATGGCGATTTTACAGTATCATCTGCAAGTGCTTGCAGTTGATTGAAGCCAAAAGCCTGAATTCCGAAAAATGTAAATACTACCAGAAAAACTGTGATAACTTGACGCAAAAGTATATTTTGTATCCAAGAACTTACACGGTTCATAACAATCCTCCGATTTCATGATTTGAAACTTTGTTGGTGGTTGGTTGTTTGGAACTAACAACCAACCACCAACTTTGAACCTATCATGGTTTCAACACAACTTTTACACAATTGTCTTTTTTCTGTTGAAAAATGTCGTAACCGTGAGGTGCTTGTTCTAGTGGTAATTGATGCGAGACAACGAATGATGGATCGAGTTGTCCGTCCAAAATTAGCTGTAGCAACTTGTGCATATATTTCTGCCCGTGCATTTGCCCCATCCGAAAAGTCAAGCCTTTGTTAAAGGCTGCACCAAAGGGCATTTTATCCACAAATCCACCGTAAACACCCATGATTGAAAGGGTGCCACCTTTACGACAAGCAAGCATCATTTGCCGCAGTACATGAGGACGGTCTGTCTCTAACTTCAGCTTCTGTTTTGTTTGGTCGTAAAAGTCTTCAAAACCTACACCATGCGCTTCTAAACCAACAGCATCAATGCAAGCATCAGGACCGCGACCGCCGGTCATTTCTTTTAATGCTTCGCCAGCATCAACTTCTTCGTAGTTGATAACTTCCGCTTTGGCGAAGTTTTTTGCCATTTCTAAGCGTTCCGGAAAGCGGTCAATACCAATAACTTTTTCCGCACCCATCATGTAGGCGCTAATCATGGCGAATTGTCCCACAGCACCGCATCCCCAAACAGCTACAGTATCACCGGGTTGAATATCGCATAATTCTGCACCCATGTAGCCTGTGGGGATAGCGTCGGAGATAAAAAGCAGCCTTTCATCAGGTATGTCTTTGGGAACTTTGATAACACCAACATCGGCAAATGGTACACGCACATACTCTGCTTGTCCGCCTGCATAACCGCCGAAGGTGTGGGAGTAGCCGTAAATTGCTGATGTGATATTACCGAACAATTTTTCTTCCATCCAACCGTTTTGGTTGGAGTTGTCGCACAGCGACCACATATCATGTTGGCAATAATGACAGTTACCGCAACCGATCATCGAAGGAACAACGACGCGATCGCCTACTTTTAAATTACTTATATTACTACCAACTTCAACCACTTCCCCCATAAATTCGTGACCGATAATGTCACCCGCTTGCACTGTGGGAATGTAGCCGCCGTAAATATGCAAATCACTACCGCAAATTGCCGTTGAAGTAATTTTGACGATAGCATCGCGTGGGTTGAGAATTTTCGGGTCGGGAACCGTCTCCACCCGCACATCATTTGCACCGTGCCAACATACTGCTTTCATAGTCATTAGTCCTTAGTCATTAGTCAATAATCATTGGTTATTCGTCCTCTTAAAAAGGACAAAGGACATATGACTAACCACCTTTGGGTTGTCCTTCAGTTGTGGCAATTTCTCCAGCTTCCATCAGCATTTTGAAACGGCGCAAATCATCACCAATTTGCTGTTCTGGTTCTTCACCAAAAAGTTTGGCAAACACAGATGTCAGTGCTCCACCAGGTGGGTTATATTCAAGGACAACCTTGACTTCAGTACCGCGATCGCCTGGTGCTTTCTTAAAGCGGATAAAACCAGAGTTTTCCACATCTGCACCTTCCACCGAAGCCCAAGAAATAAACTCATTTTCCCGGTCTTCCAAGATATCTGCATCCCATTCCACACTGTTACCCAAAGGTGCATTAGCAATCCAATGCGACCTTTTGTCATTTTGTACAGTTACCGATTTGAGATGCTTCATAAATGTGGGCAGATTCTCAAAGTTGTGCCAAAAACGGTAAAGTTCATCTGCTGGTTTATTTATCGTTACCGTCTTTTCAACTTTGATAGCTTTATTTATACCTATAGCTTCCTGTGCTTGCTGAATCGTGCTTTGTTTAGTTACACCTTGATACACCAAACCGCCGCCAGCTACAGCCATCAGCACCCCCCGCAAAGAACGCTGACTTAAACCCATCAGCACCATTGCACCGCCGCCTACCAAAGATGCCCAACGTTCAGTTTCACCAGCCTCACTGCTGCCACTCTGACTTTTACTTAGCTTATCTTCCGGTGTCGAAGTCACTTTTTTATCTCCCTTGTTCAATAAAATTACCACCAAGGCGCAAAGATTTTTTCCGGTTCTTTCTTGGCGTCCTTGGCGTCTTGGCGGTAGCCTGCTTTGGTCTGCTGCACGTTACCGTAAAAAAATTACATTGACACAGCCGCACCTGTTGTCGGCTTAGCAGGCTTAACGTCTGCGCCCACCAGCGTTTGATACAGGTTTACCAGTTTTTGTTCAGACTTCAACAAATCGTTGTAAATCTCTGTAAACAGCGCAGTTGCTACCGGATCAGTCAACATCGCACATAAATTGCCGATATCGCCTATACCAGTTTGCACATCGCCTAAAGCGGAACGTAACTGGTAAATGTCGTCACTTCCTGTCAAAGCCGTTTTCACCTTGGCATATTGATTGGCGATATTTGCGGCTAAAGATGGTTTTTCGCCCAGCATATCAAGATAAGTTTCCAGCTTTTGGATATGACGCTGCTTATTAGCAATCATCTCTTGAAATACCGAACTCACTTGAGCATTCGATTCTTTTTCGGCATACTTCTCCAAAGCTTCCAACGAATAACGCTCACCAGCAAGGGCAGTATTCACACCTTTGACAATATCACCCTTAGTTGAACCACCCCAAGCATCAGCTATTTTCCACCATTCGGCGCTTGTATCGTTCTCCTGAGGTAATGCAGCGTCTTTGCCACCGTAACCTAGACGGCTCAAAATAGCTGTGGTAAAAATCCCCAAATCTCCAGGTTGACGTGACGTAATCAAGTTCCCGTCAACTACCAACGGTTCATCTTGATATTCTGCACCCGCATTAATCATGTCTTTGCGGATAGCGCTGAAACCAGTGGCTTGTTTACCTTTGAGCAAGTCGCCTTCAATCAAAACTTGTGGTCCATGGCAAACCGCAGCAACTATTTTTCCTTGCTGCATCGCCTCTTGTACAAAGCGGACTGTGTTGGGGTTTCGGCGCATTTGATCCGGAGCCATACCACCGGGAATCACTACCGCATCGAACTGGGAAGCGATCGCTTCCGTAGTGGTACCATCGGGTTGCTGGGAAACTTTGCCTTGTTTACCCTTATATTTTTCATTCATGCGCGAACCGAGGACAACTACCTCTATCCCCGCTTGTTTTAGCCCGTTGTAAGGCACTTGAAATTCCGCATCCTCTACACCATTTTCAATCAGGATTGCGACTTTTTTCTTACCAGAATGATTAATTGCCATTGAATTACCTTTCAAATTTTGGATATTGTATTTTGAATTGCTTACTGCGAAACTACAGGTACTTCACCTGTGGGGGAAGCTGTAAATAGTTCAGCGTAATCTGGGGAAAAATTCGCGCGAACATCGGCAAATTCTCCTGGTGTTACCGCGCTTTGCAACACAGTGAAAACAGCCCGGACATGAATTGCGGCGGCGGTGGGTTCTACATTTTCTTTTTCACTTACACGCGCAATGAACTCTTCTAGGTTAAAGTGCTGACCATCTTCACCCTCTCGCCCGTGCAAATATTCGCCTAGTTGTTTTGGCAACTGTGCAGCTAAGTCCTTTGCTTCATTACCAACAATGCGTTCCCTAATAATTTCCAGAGTGGCACGGGTAGCACGTTCTGCCTCTTCGCGGGAATTTAATTGGGCGACGCTTTGTACGTGTTTAATGAACTCGTCGTATTTCACTTTGTACCTCCGCTTCTAGAAATTAATAATTTTTGTTGATTATTTTCTTAATAAAATAAACAAGAATTTCTTCCCAATAAATTTACACAAATCCTGGCTGAGCGGGAAGATTTAAGAAAACAGTTAAGAATTATCAATTAGTGCTTCAAATTGTAAATTTATAACTCCTAACTCATAACTTCATCTTGATTGAAGTGGCTTAACCATGAATTCACACTTGTAATCGTATGCACCAACCTCTAATTTCACTTCGCTCCAAAGGGATAGATTTTTTTCCGTCTCAAGTAATACATCTCTAGGGAGACAAGCCTGATAAGGGAAAGCGTTATTTTGGAAGATGCAGAAATGGCTATAATCATGGCGGATCAACAAAAGACAGATTTAGAAGCTCAAGTCAACCGTATAGATCCAGCAAAAGAATCGCAACCCGACGAGAATTCGAGAGAAGAAATTTCCGATTTACCACAGGAAATTACTGAATCGTACGGCACTGGTGTAAAAGACCAACCAGGATACAACGTCGGCGGGCGAGAAATGGAAGAGCAGTTGGATGAGTATGCTACATATGCCAGCCCAGAACTAACTGGAGGAGATGTCGATGCTGGTTGGCAACAAGCAGCTATGGTAGGTGATGAGGCTGTTGGTGGAACTGTTTCCACTCCCGATCAAGATATTGTTGATGAAATTGGTGCTGCTGTTGGTCTGGAAATGGACGATGCCGCCTTTCTTAGAACAAACGAGGTTTTAGAGCAACGCGACGACAGTCGCTGGGAGTTAGATCCGAAGTCTTCTGAAGATTATGGAGACAGGAGGGAGTAGGTACACGGGAGTAGGGGGAGACAAATTAATTACCTCATCTCCCTCCGAAACCCTCATCTCCCCCCACTCCCAATTGCCTACTTAAGCGTTTGAGTTTCTTTATTTTCTAGCCCTTCTTGGGAGTGATCGAGGCGCAATTCGCCCTTGGGTGCAAAGCGCATCCACAATGGAGTATCTGAACCAGCAGATCCTTTAGCGACGGTGACACCACCATCAGCCAGCCATAGTGCGCCAGTGACGTAGCTGGCTTCGTCGGAGGCGATGAAGGCGTAAACATTTGCCATTTCTTCTGGTGTGCCGCGTCGCGCTAGTGGTGTACCTTCAATCAGGGATTTTTCCATCTTCGCGTCCATCGGACCTGTTTCTTTATGCGTCCATGCAGTATCAATCGCACCGGGACAGACACAATTAGCACGAATACCATGTTTGGCTTGTTCAACGGCAACACCTTTCATGAATGAATGCATCCAGCCTTTGGTTCCGCCGTAGGTTGTGTTGTATGCTAAGCCGTTGAAGCCTGCTTCCGAACCTGCGGAAACGATGTTTCCTCGCGTTTTTTGAAGGTGGGGGAGTGCGTATTTCGTCATCAAAAACGCTGAACGGATGTTCATGCGAATGGTGTCATCAAATACCTCAATCGGGTAATCCTCAGTTTGAGCGGTAGCGAGGAAAACTCCAGCATTGTTGATTAAGATATCTAACTTACCGTAGGCGTTAATTGCGGTTTGCACGCAATTTTTAGCGTGAAACTCTTGGGATACATCGCCGGCGTAGGCGATCGCTTTCCCACTGTAATGTCTAATCGCTTGCACTACGTCCTCAATCGGATCGTCAGGTAGTCCGTTGACAACAACTGATGCTCCTTCTTTGGCAAATTTGTGAGCGAGCGCTTCTCCAATACCAGTACCAGCACCAGTAATTATCGCAACTTTGCCTTCTAAACGTCTATCCATCGACATATTTCCTAAAACTAGGGAATGGGTACTGGGTACTGGGGACTGGGAAGAAACAAATTTACCTGAATAATATCTTTTCTAGTCCCTAATCCCCAATCCAAGCGTCCCTAGTCCCAATTGTTCTTCTCTCTGGTTTAGATACATCTGTCTTCAGTAGGGTTCAACACTAGATGTACCTTTGATAGGGTTGCAATAGCAATCATTTAATAGCAATCGGAGTTTGTTATGACATTTACCCAAACTAACGATCCAACTATTCGCGAACATGTCCAAGCTTGGCAACGCTTGGATGTAGACGATCAGCTTGCTTTGTTTTGGTTCGTCTACAAAGAAATGGGTAGCTCAATCACACCAGCAGCACCTGGTGCAAGCACCGTTTCCACAGAAATTGCCGAAGGTTTGTTCAACCAAGTTAAGGAATTATCCCACGAAGAACAACTACAACTTCAGCGTGACTTGATTAATCGTGTAGATAAACAATTGGCTCGTGAATATGGCTCTTTAGGTGAAACCACCAAGCTGCTGTTTTGGTATCGCCTAGCTCAAGGCATGGAAAACGCTACTATCATTCCTATGCCTGGTAACTATCAGCTTTCCTCTGAATCCCAACAACTACTTGACAAAATTAAGCAACTTGGTTTTGAGCAGCAAATCACTCTTTTCCGTGATTACGTTGCGCCAATGGGTGCTGAAGCCAAAGGTGGCTCAGAAATTTAAAAATTGGAAATTTTTGATGAGTAGGCTTTAGTCCTACTTAACAATTTTCAAAAAACGTTTTATTCCCCCATAGTTTAGAGCGGCTTCTGCCGCTCCGACTTTTCTTTTCCAGCAACACCGCTGGTATTTCTGTACTCTAATACCTGGAAGTGTGTCTAAACCAAAATAAAAAATCACAGATAAATACAGAGTAACAAATATAGGATATACTCTGTGTTCATCTATGATTTTTAGTTTGGTAGTTGCACCCTAAAGCAATCTTGCCCGTTACCCTTTAGTTTATGTTCAATATTATATTTGAAACTAAGCAGCAGTCTACCTCTATCTTCTGGCTGGTTTAAAAATCTAAATGCTCAGTTAATTTTCTATCTTTTTGTAGTGATTTAACTAGCAGTTAACTTTTTAACCTTTAGAGGAGCATAAATCAATGTAAATTTGGTTATTTTTTTTCAAATAACTACCAAATTACAGCTACAAATCCATCACTAATCTATCGGAGATTTCCATGACTTCTACAAATATCAATCCATCACAACAAGCTGTATCAGCATTTAAGCGTTTGGAAATAGATGAGCGCCTAGCAGTGCTAGGATTACTTTTTACTTCGGTTGCTGATACGATTCCTGCAAATGTTACAGATTCTTTGCAAGCAGAAAATGCGGGAGAATTGGTAACACAAGTTCAGAATCTGTCCTCAGAAGAACAGCTATCTGCTTTGCGTGACTTGCTACCAGCCAATAAAAATGACCAAGATGAAGTAATGCTCGATCCTAACCCTAGCAAAGCGTTGGCTGAACTTACTCATGGCGGAAATACAATTCCTACTGGTGAGTATGGTCACTTGAACCCTGAAGCTAAGTTGGCTTTCTGGTATCTACTAGCACAAAGATTGAGAACTGCAATTATGGATTTATCAAGTAAAAATCAACCTTCTCAACAAGCAACAGAAGTGTTGAACTCTTTAAAATCGCTTAATACTAATGATTTACTGTCTTTCCTTAAGGCAGTGGTGTAGAACTTCTGAGTTCTAAGTTAACTGTAGGGTGGGTTATTGCCCACCTTGACAACTCAAAATACAAACTTATTTTGAAATCTCACAATTTTTCTAACTAGTAGTTAATTAATCCGAGGTGTTTATGACTTCTACGAATATCAATTTTTCCGAACAAGCTGTATCAAAGTTTCAAAATTTGAATACAGATGATCGCCTGACAGTTTTGGCTTTACTTTATAGCCAAATCGCTGATGATGTACCCGCTAGTGCGCTTAATTGTTTGCCAAATGAAGGTTCGGCGGATTTAGTGGCTGAAATTCAGAAATTGCCCCAGGCAGAGCAAGTATTAGCTTTGCGTAAGTTGCAAAACCAAAATGAAGGCGGAGAAACGACAATTTCCACTGATGATTATGCCTCAATGAGCGCTGAATGTAAATTGGCTTTTTGGTATCATTTAGCCCAAAACTTGGGAGGCTCACTTGTCGGCGTACCAAAAGACTATCTACCTTCGGAACAAGCAACAGCAGTGTCGGATTTATTTGAATCGGCTAGTACTGAAGAAATAATTTCTTTTATGCAGCAAGTGCTTTAAAAATTAGAAGTTCTAAGTTAATAAATGTAGGGTGGTAATGCCCACTCTACATACAATTTATTGAAAAAAAAATAGGGGAGATTTTATGGTAGAAACAAACACCATTAATAGAGAAAATTCTATCAAAAGAAAGCATCTTGTTTCTAGTCTGGTTACTGGTTTAATTATTGGCACAATTGCAGGTATGCCTATCGGTTGGTTTGCTCATCAATTTTATTATCAGCAAACTTTGGCTAAAAATTTGCTTTGTCGAGAACAAAATGGCAACCGACCAGCGGTAGAAGTTGATGCTATTTGCGGTTCCAGATTCTAAAATTTTCCCCTTCAAGTGAAATTTTATGGTGTCTTCTCCGGAACAGACGAAAAACGCAGATGATAACTTGAAAACTCAGAGGCAAAATGTACCGCTGCGTGGAGTTATCATACTGCTAGCTTTGATTGCCTTTATTGGGTTCTTGGCATATCAAATTGATATAGCTTTTCCAGGAACACCTAGTATTAACAATACATATACACCGATTACTCAGCCAACAGCACAAGAAATCGGTGCTTATGATGTTCTGGGTAAGGTTGTCAATAAAGACGCAGCCGCAAGTTTGCTGAAAACAGATGAAGGTAAACAGCAACTATCAGCAGATAATGGTGCTGTGGCTATCACAAAAGATTTGCTCAAACTTGGTCGCAAAGCTTTCTATACAGAAACCTTTGGGAATGAGGTTTTCTTTACTGATGTAACTGGTGTTTTGGATGGACCGCTAAATATTGGGAACTTAGGGAAAGCGATCGCCTCTCTCGGTGGCAAGCATACCACAAATCTCCAGGTGACGATGGATCGAGATATGCAAGTAGGAGAGCGAAGTTTCAAAAAAGGCGATATCCTCAACACTGGACTTGACGTTCCCGCCGGTTCTATCGTCCCGTTAGGAATTGTCACCCACATCAATCAAGGTAAAATTCGCGTTGGTGTTACTTGTGCCGCGTGTCATACGGCTGTTGATAAAGAAAGCGGACGCATTTTGGAAGGCTCACCAAATAACGACCTAGATACCGGTTTGATTCTCGCATTAGCAAGTAACTCAGCCTCGTGGTTCCGGCAAACTGGTGTCAATCCGCAAACAATCCGCCGTGGTGAAACTACTTACATCAAGGCAGACGGTAAGCAAGCACGTCTACCCAACGCCAAAGCCTTAGAAGATGCCGTTGATGAACAACTGCTAGCTTGGTCTCCCGGCAACTTTGACTCCACAGGCGACAATAAAAACAATCCCTCTCAAAATCCATCTTCCTATACTTTCGCCGCATATCCCTACGGCTGGAGCGGTAATGCTGCAATTGGCTGGTTCCACGGACTGACTACACTTAACAGCAACGTTCATGGGACAAACTCAGACCAGACAGCGACCGCTGATGCTAGCAAACAGCTATTAGGTATTGACAAAGAAACCTACTTAGGCGTGATTCTGCAAAATTCTGCAGATCCAAGCTTTAGATTGCCAAAAGACGCTAAACCCTCGGAATTTTTCCAGAAAATTGACCCAACTCCCGGCACACCTACAATTAACGAGACGATTAAAATGCCGGGATACCCGAAAGGTTCACCGTTTATCCTCGATGGGTTGATGGCAAGTTCGCCTGGTTTGCCAGTTGCAGCACAACTAAATGGGATGTCAGCGTTTCAAAACTCCCTAGCACCACCACCTGTAAAGACGCGAGATATCGCGTCTCTACAGCGAGGGGCAGCGATTTTCACAAAAGCAGGATGCGTTGAGTGTCATAGCGGACGCTATTTCACCAACAATCATGTAATAGCGGAATCGGAAATCAAATCTCAGCCTTCACGAGCAACAGCGCAAGCAGCTTTCGCCCGCAACTTCATCCCACCGCAGACGTATCCTAGTAACGTGCGGGTTCCCTTGCCAGAAAATTCGCCTCTGCTGAATGTTCCCACAGATATTACACCCGAAGAAGACTTCAAGCTGGCATTTGCCATTGGCAATTCTGGCGGTTACAAAGTGCCTAGCTTGATAGGACTTGCCGTCACTGCACCATATTTGCATGATGGTGGTGTTGCTGCTGGCAAAGAAGCACTGCAAGGAGATAAAAACGGCTATCAAGTTGTCAATCCTGAGCAGTTGGGTATGGTAGGCACTTCGTTAAACAACATTGCACCAGATCCAAATGCAAGTTTGCGCGTGCTTGTAGATCGTAACTTGCGTAGGCAAGTAGTTTTAGCTAACCGTGCTAATTCCGACTTACAAAAGTCGAATGCAGACGGTAGCGGACACAATTACTGGGTTGATAAACAAGCTGGTTTTACTATTGGTGACCAAAATGACTTGATAGAATTTCTGCTGTCGCTGGATGACGATCCAGAAATTCTCCCACCTGAAAGCCGCTAGACACAGGTAATATAGCCGTTCTCTGTTGGGTGAGGTATAGACCATCGTAGGGGCACAGCACAGAATAGCCCCTACCCGGGTACTCCAAGCGCAAACGAGAACCGCTATATGGTTTAAAGCAGCCCATTGGTTTTTAGCCAGTGGGTTATTTGGGCTTATAAATTAATCACTTAAATTTATCGTTTGACAAACAAAAAACATTTGTTTCTATTTACATAGAGCAATATATTAAAAATATTAAAGCTAAAAAATCATAGAAATAGCGACTACTCAGCAATCAAAACAAGTAGAGACAGCAACTTTCAACTTAGTAGTCCCATTTAAAGTTGAAAAGACTTGTAATTTAAAAAAGGAGAAAGCTCATGAAGTTGTTTAAAATCGCTTTAGTAGCCTTAGTGCTTATGGTGAATTTAGTAATTGCTAAACCCTCATTAGCAGAAGCGGATATGCCGAGATTGACTAACAATCCTGAGTATCTTGAGGTGACGCAAGCTATAGATAACCTCAACAAGGCAAAGTCAGCGCCAGATCAATCGAGTTTGACACCAGAAGAAATACAGCAAAAACTGGGGGATTTGCGACTTGAGAAATACATTCTGGAAACCGCAGAACACTTGGGACAGTGTCGCAACGAGACTGGGAAGACGTTGGCTGTTTATGCTCATAAACCGAAAAAATCCAATCTTGCCCAAGCGAATACTCTCTATTTCTTAGGAAATGGTCAGATAACAGATGACGATTGGGACTGTGATGGCGTTTATCTACCAAGTGGAGTTAAGGTTGCTGGTTTAAATCAAGTTGACACACAAGAACTACAAGCACCTGTGGCGTTGAAGATTGTGGATGGAACTCAGTTCATAGCTAAGACAAATCCAAACACAGGCGCGGTTGAATTTAATGTGTCTCCTGCGAAAACTTTTAAGACAGGTGAAGCAAGCTGGGCAATTCCTAATTTGTCACAAGCGGAGATTGACTCGCAAGTTCCCAATGCACCTATTGAGGATTGAATATCAACTAATAAAAGTCAATTTTTTCCGATTGTATATTCAGGGGTCAAAACTCAGAAGTCTTCTCAAACTAACTTTTGACCCTTTTTTTATTGCAAGTAATAAATATTGAAGGCGAGGTAACTGGCAATAGCCAGGGTTATGAGAAAATTCACAAGATTACTCAAATCGGTGAAAGTAGGTGCAAAGAAGCCACGGAAGTGGAGTACAGAGCGTGTGCGAGAACACTTGGCAAACGAGCGTACCTATCTATCTAGCATGGATGCGGAGTGCGATCGCTCTCATGGGATTTGGTGTTGTTATCATGCGTCTGCGTGCTTTCTCCCCGCCGAATCTACCCCATACAGGCTATAGCGGGAAACTGGGGTTGCTGTTTTCAGCAGTTGGTTTAGTAACGGTGTTACTCTCAACCGGGCAATACTTTGCTGTTTGCCGTGATATTGAGGAAGATACCTATCAACCTGGAAGCCGTTGGGTAATCCTTTCTAGTCTGATTGTAATGCTGCTGGGGGCAGGAATTATCTATTTTGTCTTTGCAACCTCCCTCAACCCAATGGGCTGGTAGCTGAAAGATATTTCCTTGACATCCCTTGACATCCTTTCCGTAATG
>CAXTNZ010000013.1:0-45370 GCA_964245695.1 uncultured bacterium
CCCCTGTTAGTCTGTCAGACAGAGAACTGCAAATTATCGATTTAGTGGCTACTGGCTTAACTAACCAAGAAATTGCAGGGAAACTGGAAATTAGCAAACGTACAGTTGATAACCATATCAGCAATATCCTCACCAAGACGCAGACAGATAACCGAGTAGCGCTTGTCCGCTGGGCTTTACAGTGGGGCAAAGTCTGCTTAAATGAAGTAAATTGCTGTCTTCTGCCCAACCAGAGGGATTAAACAATGTGCAAGTAGAGACGCGATAAATCTCGTCTGTTATCCTACCAAGGCAATGCATGAAGGGTTTACTGATTGTTTTCCGCCTCACGCGTTTGTTTCAGGTGAACCCCTACCAGAAGTTCTGATTCTCAGACTTCCAATTCTATCAAGCACAACAGAGTACTAGGTTATTGGTCATAGTGCTTTTTTGCGGGACTCTTAAGACAATGCTTTTTTTCAGGCGTGAATTTATTGAAGGAGTTTTCAGCTTTCGCGTTGCTCCCAATCGTAGTTAAGAGTCCCGAATCTGATCCAGGGTGTAGACAGTCTTTCCCCGTCAGTACAGTAATGTTGCCATCTGTACCGACGGGAAATTTCCCCTTTGTTACACTAACGTTCACACAACATGAATAAAAATTAGCAACAATCTAGGGGCTGAAACGCTACATTTGAAACAAATCTATGTTGCTCCATCGGACTTTGGGAGCAGTGTCGCTATGAATACCTCTGCTTCTGCCAAACAAGGCTTGTCTCCCTTTGAATTTTTTAGCTTTGATTTTACAGCACCTGTGTCTGAGAAAGTTGCCAGCAGCGGTTTCCTGGAGCCGGACTTTCCGCAACCCTCACAAGATGCCGATTTACTCAAGCAGCTATCTTTTGTCCCTGGGTTGAAAGAAATTCTCATGCTACGACAGGTTCACGCCCTAGAACACGCTACTGTTTGGGTTCTGGGTCAATCAAAAAGCGCTTATGCTTCTACAAAAAGCTCAAGCAATTTTCAGGTTGATAACGAACTATTAAGCGGTTTATCTACCGAGCAAGGATTTTACCTTTATGGTGAAGTGAATATCAGTAATTTGCGACGTGCGGTGACACTCGCTTTACATCGTCTAAAGAGTGGAGAATCGGATTTAGCCGTGCATCCCCGTTGCGGCACAAATGCATCAGTAGCCATGCTGCTGACAGCTGGGCTAGCTGTAGGGATGCATCTGCTGCTACCGTTCCGACCGATTGAGCAACTAGTAGGTTTGGGGTTGGCGGCGACGACAGCATCTGAACTTGCGCCGGATATCGGTGCTTTAGCGCAGCGGTACGTCACAACTGCCATTCCCTTTAACCTAGCAATTGAAAATATTACTGTCACTCGCGATGTTTGGGGGCGTGAGGCGCATTTTGTTAAGGTGCGCTGGCAGGAATAAGCTGTTATCCTAAACTGGGCGTGATTTGATTAGGTATTAAAACCAGCGTATGGAAACGCAATACATTCACGGATACAGCACCACTGAAGAGCAGCGCCTACTGGGACAAGCCTCCTTAATATCAGAATACATTTTCCGGAATATTGATTTGACAAACTGCCAACATCTGCTGGAGGTTGGTGTGGGTGTGGGCGCACAGACTATCTTACTGTTAGAAAAATTCCCGCATCTGCACATTACTGGGGTGGAATTGTCAGAAGTACAACTTGCACAAGCAAAGGAAAATCTGGCGATGTTTCCGCAGTTTGCCAAGCGATGGGAGTTGATTCAGGCTGATGCCAAAAAGCTTGATAATTTGGATACTGCGGGTATAGATGCTGTTTTATTTATCTGGGTGCTAGAACATATACCCCAACCGGAGGAAGTACTAGCGGAAGTACGCCGCGTTATACCGACAGGTGTAATAAGTATCACCGAAGTTTTCCACGATAGCCTGTTTCTGTATCCTCAATGTCCAGCAGTGATGAATTATTGGCGCAACAGCATAGATTTTCAATATTCTATTCAGGGAGATCCCAATGTCGGCGCTCGTCTCGGTGTACTGTTGAGCGATACTGGCTATCGGGACATCCAAGTTACACCTTGCGTCGTACATTTAGATAAGCGATCGCCTCAACAAAGATTAAGTTTTCTACAGCATTTGAAAGATTTGATGTACAGTCATCTCGACAGCATGATCCAAGCTGGATACACCACTTTCTGTGAATGGGAAAAAGTTGCCGTTGAAATTGATGCCCTGATGGAAAATCCAGAAGCTGTATTTTATTACCATTCGATGCAAGCAGTTGCACAGATATAAAGTCCTTTTCTAAGGATTAATATTGTTAAGGAATTTTTTTTATGAGAAAGCTTTATTTCTTACTACCTGGGACAGATGGCAAATTTGCCTGTGGTGGTCTTTGGGCAGAGTTAAAAACTCTTAATCTTGCTCAGCAAGTTTGTAGTGCTGATGTTGTGACTTATCGTCAACGCGAGTCAGGTAAGCTTTTTTTAGATGAGCTGCTCAAGAAGAACAATTTAGATGATGTCATTTTTGTCATTAGTTGGGGATTTGATGTAGCTCAACTTGTCGCCAAGCTAAAGCAACATAATGTTATATATCATGCCCACAGTGCGGGTTACAAATTCAAGCTCCCAGCGAGTATTCCGATCATCACTGTCAGCCGAAATACAATGGGATATTGGGGACAAAACTCCCCGCACTCTCTGATTTATTATTTGCCTAATCAAATTAGTAATGAATTTCAAAATTTAAATATAAACCGAGATATTGATGTTTTAGTTCAGGCTCGAAAATCTTCTGAGTATTTAATTCAAGAATTAATTCCAGCTTTGCAGAAGCGGTGTAAAGTATTAGTCGTTGATTCTTATGTAGAAGATTTAGCAAAACTCTTCAATCAAAGTAAGATATACCTCTATGACTCCGCTGAGTATTGGGCGCAACAGCGTGTTAGTGAAGGATTTGGTCTGCAACCGATGGAAGCCCTCGCTTGTGGCTGTCAGGTTTTCTCCAGTATCAACGGCGGACTGTCCGATTATTTAGATCCTGGATTTAATTGCTATAAAATTGCTGGATATTCAAAAGAGTATGATGTGAAACGTATTCTGAATGTGCTTGAATCTTCAGCACCTCTGATACCAGAACAGTTTTTTGCAGAATATCGAACTGAAAATATTATTAAGCGCTTGCAAGTTATTTTGGATGAATTAAACGATTTTTTTGACCACAAAATGCATCATCCAGGCAATATCAAGAGCTTAACCGGAATGCGTTTGGCAAAATTACGCACGCAGAGGATTTTTGAGAAGCTGAGAAAGAAATATTTTCCTGGCTCGTAACAAGTTGTAGAATTATCTGCTGAGTACGGCAGGGGAAACCCCTGCCCTCCAAATCCAAAATCCCAAATCCAAAATGGCTTTAGACCCTACTTTTGCCACTAGGTTGCGTGCCTCATCTGAGCGATTATTTTATCTGTTAGAAAAATTTACTCAAGCACAAGTGCTAGTAATCGGAGATTTGACTTTAGACGAGTTTCTCACTGGTCAAGTGGAAAGAATTTCCAGGGAAGCACCGGTGTTGATTCTCCGCCATGAAACTACGCGACAAGTGCCGGGAGGTGGCGCGAATGCGGTGTATAATTTTGCGCGATTGGGGGCGCAAGTAAAAGCGGTAGGGCTTTTGGGCAAAGACGACCAGGGAAAGGTGCTAGGTGGTTTGTTGGCAGCGGCGGGAATCAATATTGAGGGCGTTTTTTTTGACCCAAACCGCCCCACAGTGACTAAAACGCGAATTTCTGGTCATGCGCCGCAATCAGTGACTCAGCAAATAGTCCGGGTTGATCGCAAGTCTGATGATCTGCCAGACTTGGATTTGCAATTGCAGTTATCCGGGTATATTAAACAGCAAATTGATTCAGTAGATGCCGTAGTCTGTTCTGATTATGGCGATCGCACTCTAACTCAGCCTGTAATTGCAGCAGCTTTGTCTGCTTCCCGGACTATTGTAGATGCCCAAACGCATTTGGAGCGGTATCGTGGGGCAACTTTATTTACCCCAAATCTGCCAGAAGCCGAAAAAGCAGTAGGCTATGCAATTACTGATGAAAAAACTCTAACTCAAGCCGGAGGCGATTTACTGGCATTGACTCAGGCGCAGCAAATTTTGATTACTCGCGGTGAACAGGGGATGACTTTGTTTGACCGCAATGGCGATGTTGAACACATCCCTGCTTTTAATCGAACTGAGGTGTTTGATGTTACTGGTGCTGGAGATACGGTGGCGGCGGCGCTTACTCTCTCTTTGACTGCTGGGGGGTCGCCTTGGGAAGCAGCAGTTTTGGGTAATTTAGCGGCTAGTATTGTAGTGCGGCAGTTCGGTACAACAACAACAACACCCGAAGAAATGAAGGTGGCGTTGCAAGGGTTGTTGGAGGAAGAAGATTAACGAACCTTACTAGGAAGCAGAGAACACAGAGACAAGAGAGGGAGTGTGATGAGTCGTAAGTTTTTGGTGACGGGGGGTGCTGGATTTATTGGCTCGAATTTTGTGCTTCACTGGTGTAAAGCTTACCCAGATGACCGAGTGGTGGTGTTGGATGCTCTTACTTACGCTGGGAATAAGGCGAATTTGGCTTGTTTGGAGGGGAAAGAGAATTTTCGCTTTGTGCAGGGGGATATTTGCGATCGCTCTCTTGTCAATAATTTACTACAAACAGAAAATATTGACACAATAGCCCATTTTGCCGCTGAATCTCATGTTGATCGCTCGATTCTCGGACCTGGTGCTTTTGTGCAAACTAATGTAGTGGGAACTTTCACGCTGCTAGAAGCTTTTCGTCAACATTGGCAGACAAAGGAAAAACCTTCTGGTTATCGTTTTTTGCACGTTTCTACTGATGAAGTTTATGGTAGTCTTAGTCCCCATGACCCAGCTTTTTGTGAAACTACGCCTTACGCTCCCAATAGTCCCTATTCAGCTTCTAAAGCTGGCAGTGACCACTTAGTCCGTGCTTATTATCATACTTACGGACTACCAACAATTATCACTAATTGCTCTAATAATTACGGTCCCTATCAGTTTCCGGAAAAGTTAATTCCTCTCATGTGCATCAACACTTTGATAGGTAAACCTTTACCAGTTTATGGTGATGGGAAAAATGTGAGAGATTGGCTTTATGTAGGCGACCATTGTAGTGCTTTGGATGTGGTGATTCATAGCGGCACACCAGGGGAAACTTATAATATTGGTGGCAACAATGAAGTGGAAAATATCAACCTCGTGCAGATGTTGTGTCAGTTGATGGATGAATTAGCACTCGATTTGCCGATGCGTCCTTCCCAGAAGTTGATTACTTTTGTCAAAGATAGACTGGGACATGACCGAAGATATGCAATTAATAGCACTAAACTGCAAACTCAGCTTGGGTGGACACCTTCAGTAACAGTGCAACAGGGTTTACGTCTCACCGTTGAATGGTATCTCACCCACCGTGATTGGTGGGAACCCCTTCTGTCTGAAGAATATCAGACTTATTACCGCAAAAACTATATTCAATCTGCAAGTTAGATAAAACTTACGCATGTGTAGTAAGCGCTTAAGCGCTTAAGTAGGCACGAAGAGTGCCTACTACGGGCAAATGTCAACACCTAGCAGCTTAACATCCCCCAATGCGACCTCGATAAGGCGCATCAACACTAGGCTTAACAATTGGATTCCACCCCTCTATCACCTGCACATAGTAACGCTCTGTACCGTCCCGGTGGGGAATAGTTTGATTTACAGTTGGAACGGGAATGTTGTAATCAGCTTTTTCTAAATTTGGGTTGTGTTGAGCAACAATCTCTTCAAC
Source organism: uncultured bacterium (assembly GCA_964245695.1). Classification (GTDB taxonomy): domain Bacteria; phylum Cyanobacteriota; class Cyanobacteriia; order Cyanobacteriales; family Nostocaceae; genus Hassallia. The sequence goes on from CAXTNZ010000013.1 coordinate 5,830, forward strand.
GGAAATGTTTTTCAGAGATTCGGCATCTACAGTGTGAAATTTTGGTTCGTTCATCGGAATATCCAGCTTCTACATTTTTAACTACAATCCTTTACATCTCTATTTCGTAACAATTAGTAACTTCAGGTAGCTTTCTTACTCCTAAAGTTGTCAATAGCGGGTGACTTATCGCTAGATTAGAGAAACTAGGCTGGTGAGTCACGCAGGTGTCGGATGCTGCAAGCAGAACAGATATTACAAAATCGTTACCAAATCCAACGTCAACTCGGCAACAATAGGGTTCGCCAAACTTGGCTAGCAAGGGATTTACAAGCTACTGATGCGGACAATTCGCTCGTTGTAGTCAAACTCCTTGCTTTTGGCGGTAATGTACAGTGGGATGACCTCAAACTCTTTGAACGGGAAGCACAGATTCTCAAACAGCTAAATCATCCCCGCATTCCCAAGTGTGTCGATTATTTTTGCATTGATGACCAGACACTTTGGTTTGGCTTGGTGCAAGAATATATCCCCGGTGAGTCGCTCAAAGAACAACTTGTTCTTGGCAAACAGTTTACCCAAAAGCAAGTTAGGAAAATTGCTGTGGAGATTTTAAATATTCTCATGCATTTGCATGAGTTGAATCCTACGGTGTTGCATCGGGATATTAAGCCGAGTAATTTAATCTGGGGTGAAGATAATCATATTTATTTAGTTGATTTTGGCGCAGTTCAAGATAAAGCGGCTAGAGAGGGTGTCACTTTTACTGTGGTGGGAACTTATGGTTATGCGCCGATGGAACAATTTGGCGGTAGGGCGGTTCCAGCGTCGGATCTCTATGCACTAGGAGCAACTTTGATACATTTGTTAACAGGTATTGCTCCATCTGATTTGCCAGTGCGTGATTTGCGGATTCAATTTACTGACCGAGTTAGCCGCCTTAATTCCGATTTTGCCACTTGGCTACAAAAGTTGACAGAACCAGCACCAGAGCAACGATTTAGTAGTGCTCGTCAAGCGCTGGATGCGCTCAAACATGGTGTTGCTCTAAAACCTGCTAGTAAGAATCAACAGTTGCAGCGCAAACAAGTAATCAACAATTCTGGGTGCGGAATAAACAATACAGCTGAACAAGTCCCCGATGAAATTATGGGGTGGAATTGGGGCGCATTTCTACTGCCTTGGTTTTGGTTGTGGACTAATCAAGTTTGGGTGGGATTATTATGTTTTGTACCGCAAACTGGTTTTATAGTAACGATCGCTCTCGGTGCTAAAGGCAATGAATGGGCTTGGAAAAGTAAACGGTGGCGCAGTATCGAACAATTTAAACAGCATCAAAGAGGCTGGGCGATCGCCGGACTTCTAATAGGTGCCCCAATTAGTATTATGTTGTGGGTTGGTGCGATCGCTTTGCTCACCTCAGTGCTGTAATTCAGGAATAGCTAATAAAGCATGAAAATAATTACCAATGCCCTATGCCCAATTTATCAAGCTTGAACTACACCTACAGGACAAGCAACGTTTGTCCCGCCTAACCCACAATACCCGCCAGGGTTTTTGGCAAGGTACTGCTGATGGTAGTCTTCTGCGTAGTAAAACTCAGGAGCATCTAAGATTTCAGTAGTAATCTTGCCATAACCTGCGGCGTTGAGGGCTTCTTGATAAGTGTCTCGTGTTGCTTCTGCCTCTTGCCTTTGATCAGAATACACGTAAATTCCCGAACGATATTGAGTGCCGGTGTCATTCCCCTGGCGCATTCCTTGGGTGGGGTTGTGGCTTTCCCAGAAAACTTTTAGCAAGTCTGAGTAGCTAATCACCTTTGGATCGAAGACAACTAGCACAACTTCATTGTGACCGGTCATGCCGCTGCATACCTCTTTATAGGTGGGGTTAGGAGTTGTCCCCGCAGCGTAACCCACGGCGGTGCTGAAAACTCCCTTTAGTTCCCAGAATTTGCGTTCTGCACCCCAAAAGCACCCCATGCCAAACATCGCTATCTCCATACCTTGGGGAAATGGTGGCTTGAGTGGATTACCGTTGACATAGTGACGGTTGGTTAGTGGCATTTCTTCTGTCCGTCCTGGCAAAGCTTCTTGAGGAGTCGGCACGGTTAGTTTTTTATTAAATCCGAATAACGCCATTGTTTTTGACTTTGATTTCTGAGGTACATTTTTAGCTTACTTAACATTTTAAAGATTTTGAGGGGTGTTATCCAGTTAGTCTGGTAGCTGTTAAGTGACAAAAATTTATTTATCCCAAGTAGGCAGAACCCAGATTCTGCCTACCCCCTTCCCACGCCAAGATTACCTAACTAAAGCATAAATATGCTCAATCGTATTTTGAATTTGTTCTGGAGTCTGAAGCTCTTAAAATTTCAAATATTTTTCCAGCTTTTCTTGCACCTGTTCAAAGGTTATATCTTCGCTCAAGTAAAATTCCGCAGCCAGAATTTTTGCGGTGGCTGTATAAATGAAATTTCACTCAATGTGATCTTGATGTCCTCAACAGGTTTTTGCAACACAACCCTTTCAGAGGCTCAAGCTCCAAGCGAGAATTATTACAAAATGCCATCTTAGAGGGGAAATTAAAAGTAAAGATAATTGGCAAAAGTTGGAAAATCAAACGTAGCAACGCCTGAAGAGTATGTTGCTAACTTAATTTTAAATGAAGAGCGCACCCCGAAATGCTTCATGCACAACCGTGATTTTTCGGTTCGGAAACTAGTCAAATTGTCCATTTAAGCCGGAGCAAAAACTCCCGGCGGAATCGGCACAAGCTGAGGGGTTGACAAGCAGGTTCCCTGTCTGTACCAGACACCCTCAACCTCGAAAGCCTCGAAATGGGTTGTCAAGATTGCCCAAGCTTGCTCGTTTAGTCCAGCAGAGTAAGTCCAAGTGAATTGCCTATTGTTGCGTAATCGTTGCTCCAGTTCTGCCAAATCTTCTTTGAGCCAAAATTGGGTCATCAGCCTTTGAGTGGCAATTTCCGGGGGAGTCTGTAACATATCAGCCATTGGCTGGTTAACAATAATTTGCTTGCGATTATCTTGTCTGACTATACTAACCGGACGCTCATTATCAGCGGCTGCAACCATTCGCCACAATAACTCTACTGGTACGTGCAACTGGCTGCAAAAGACCGCACCCCCAGATTGCAAGATACGTTCGGCAGTTTCCGAAGGTGTAGGCTGTTCCGAGGATGCCATCCACCCATAAAACTCGATGGGTTGCTTGCAGCCTCTCCATCCTATACGCACCTTACCCTTGATTTTTGCCGCAGTTTCACTGAGAGCATCTCCGTAGCTTTGAGCAAGCTGGGTAGCATCTCGCTTTGCAGGGGCAAGAATAGAAACTCCCTCGTGGGAAATTTTATAGTTCCAGCCTGGTAAGTTCAGGATTTTAAGAATACTCACACTCATCTTCTTTTACACCTCCATAATCATTATATACTTTTACACCTCTAGAGTTGTTATACACGGAAATTTTAAAAGTTTCTTGCCAAATCATTTTTCGTTCCTCCTCTGGGATGGCTAAAGTAGATGTGATGATGGCGAAGTCTCCTGGTGTAGGTAGCACTTCTCCTGTGGCAAGCGCTGGCAAGTTTTTTACCCCAGAGCGCTTAAGTTTTGTCATGTTAGCTCGAACCAAATCAGCAATTGTTCTTAGGGAAGCTTGTTCAGCGGTTGAGGAGTTGGAGCCTGTTCTTTTGGCTATCCACTCACGGGTCATTTCTTCTAATGCGTCGCTTTGAGACACCCCTTCACGAGCGCAGATGCTTTTGAACTCCCGTGCCAACTCTATCGGAATATAGCCGCTGACCTGCTTGTAATCATCAGAACGCCTTCTATCGGTCATATTTTTAACTGCTTAATATCATGCTTGTCTCTATTTTCTATCATGAGATCTAAAAATCAAGACATTTTTTTTAGTCAACATTAAATGACATCTTGACATAAAAAAATGACAAGCGCTATTATGAAGACGTCAAACAGTAAGCGGCTTAATACTAAAAAAGGCAGATCACCCAAGTAGCTAGCTCTTGACTCTGATAGCTAGCTTGTAATTTCAAGTAAGGAATCCGAGGGTTTTTTGCCCCTCACCTATATTGTATATATTCGGGCAGCGATTAAGCAATGCCAGACAACTTGAGTAGCGTATCTGATTCGCCGTATGGCGACATCACCAGAGAATTATTTGAGTTGGATTAAGCTAATCGTCATTCACGCCAAGCGGCTCAATCGTGACCAGGATTAGAGTGAGAGCGCATAGATGATGTAACTTTAAGGCAAATTGCCTCTCGAGCGTGCGATCGCATCCACATTAACAATAATCAGTTTACCATGTTTTGGTCTTAACAGAACCAGATTAAGGTAATACCAAGTTACTTAAAGTTTAAACTAATTCAAGGTATCGACCCGACCAAAACCATGACCCAATTAACCTTTGAGCAATTCATCCACCCGTTATCTGAGTTTCCCAAAGTTGTGAATCTAAACGGTGTTGATGAGCCGATGTTAGATTTGTACACTATGGCAGGGCTAATACTTTACACCGCTTGTGCAAATAACAATCTGATGGCTAGAGATAATATGCTAGATGCATCAACTATCAACGCGGGACTGGTGGATGTTCAGTTGTTGTTTGAGCAGTGTAAGACCGGTGATAGAGCCGCGATTTTACAGATGATTAGCATGATAGTCTCCGGGCTGGAAACAAAGTTTGAACTAGTTTAAGGGGTTGTGTTGCAAAAACCTTTATAGTGACAAAGTGTTTTATTTTACACGGATTTCATTATGAGAGAAAGTTATCGAGTTAAAAGCAAGAGTAGTGAGATCACTCTGAGTGAAAGCGATCGCTCTCATTTATGCAAGAATGGAAAAATCTGACCAGGATCGCTGTTGAGCTGATCAGATAGCAAATTTTCGGCAAGTAAAAGTCCTAAGTCCAGTAGAGAATACGACCTTGGGGAAAGCGCCGTTTAATCTCACCTTCAAAAAAGCACCGCAGCATCTTCATTATCTGGGCATCGTAGACATACTTCGTGCCGCCAAACTTGTTACGCTTGACACTGCGTGTCGCCTCGTCCATATCCAGCTTTGATTGGGGATACCAGGTCTGTAACACCTCTTTTGACCCAGGCGTAAAGCGGTGGGAGATTAGCTCAAAAGTCAAGTCACAATCAAAATCAAGTGCTTCGCTAATAGAGTCAAACAAGCGACCATAATGTGCTTCCCAATCGTCTATAGGCATTATTGGTGCAATCACCAACCCCACCGGATACCCGCCACCGCCCCTGGACTGGGGTAACGCCAATCGCCGCAAAGCACCAAGTCGGGAAGCCACCGATGCCGTACCGCCCTCGAAGCGACCGGAAACAGGCGCAGCATTCACACTCATCCTCATGCGCGTGTGACCATTGTGCGGCAAGTCGAGTAATCCTTCCACCCCGTCAAACTTGGAAACAGTTCGCAGATATCCGTTAGTGCGTGTGCCAAAATAGCGGATGCATTCAGCGAGACTGCCTGTTAAATGCTCGATACCCAATGGGTCAGTATAGCAGCTGACCTCAAAACTCGTGGCGCTATTTGGTTGCTCGTATGCTGCCAAGTTCCCCAATATTTGTGGTAAGTTGGCAAAGACGCGGATAACTGGCGGACCTTGCAAACTACCTGCCAGATAGCAGTATTGACAGTGTGCTGGACAACCTTCGGCAATATGAAATTGCCAGTCAGCTGAAGGGGGGATGGGACTAAGTTTGAAAGAACTCGGCGGTGCAGTCACAACTGCGAGGGTACGTTTGGCAATATTATAAGTGTCGCGATCGCTCTCGCCACGCAAACCAGTCAAGCGGTTTCGAGGTAACTCTTCAACAGGTAAATTAAGAGACTGTACACGCTGTAATATCTGCTGACCGTAAGGCTCTTCCAAAGCGGCGGGAGTGAATACAACGCGCTCTGGTATCCATAAACGAGGCTGACGCACTTCTGGCTTTGATGAAACTTCGTTGTCTGCGTATCCCAAAGTTGTAGCAACTGCCGTGGGGAGCGACTTGTCGTTTGACATCGCGTGCATACTGTCTGGTTCTCCGTGTTTCTTGGCGCTGATTTTTGACTTTCCGGCAGACGATTGACGGGCAATCTCGGTTCCGAGCGAGATTGAGGAGACACCCATTATTTAACTACTCCCTTCCCGGTGTAAGATTACTTATCTTCTTTTGTTCTTCCTTCGCGCCCTTTGCGTCTAGCCTTCGGCAACGCCAAGGGCGAACGCGGTTCGTTAAATCGGTATTCTACCCTGCGCGAACACCTAGGGGCGAACGGGCGGGAAGAAAGTAATTCTCTAAAAGGCGGATACGCCGCTCGAACTGTAGAGTGTTTATTTTGTCACCTACTTATATTTTAAATTCCGGCAAAATGATTTAATAGCTATAAACAGAGCGGGTTCTACCCAATTTAAAGTAGTATTTCCACGTTGCAATTGCTGCTAAGCACATTAATCAAGCGGCGTTGCTGAATCAAGCAGATGAATTCACGAATTCACGATCCACTTTAGACGTTACATGTAACGTCTCTACTCAGATAATTACACAACCGAAGTTTTTGCCTGTCATTTCTCTTTGCTGTCTTTGTAGAGGGAAGATAACTTCATTCTTCGGCTCTCACGCGAAAGTGGCACTATAGGGGCTTGACTTTGAGTATTGCTTTCTTTAAAACTTTCCACAACCTTAGATAATTCTGCGATTGTCGGTGCTTCAAATACGCTACGCAAAGGTAACTCGACCTTGAAGACATCGCGCACTCTAGAGACAAGCTGAGTCGCCAGTAATGAATGACCTCCTAATTCAAAGAAATTATCGTGAATACCTACACGCTTGACTCCCAGAACCTCAGCCCAAATTTTTACTAGCACTTCCTCAACGGAAGTCCGAGGCGCCACATAACCACCTGCTAATTCTGGCTTGATTGCATCGGGTGCTGGTAAGGCGCGACGATCAACTTTACCATTAGGTGTCAGAGGTAAAGACTCCAGCACCATAAAAGCTGATGGTATCATGTACTCAGGCAGCTTTTGTGCTAGATAAGTCTGCAACTGCGGCACTAACTTACGCGCTGCTTTGGCTTGTAGGGGATTATTGGCGTAAGATTGCCACGAACGAGAGTGAGTCGTGCTATCTGGAATAGTTATTTTACCTATTGCATCTTCTCGGAGAAAAACTACAGAATAGCGTCCTTCACTACCCGAATCTGACCAGCTAATATCAACGTTGTAGGGTAGTTGATTAGCCAGCGCATACAAATCTTCTGGATCGACTCCTAAATTCTGGTATTGTTGCAAAGCTTCACGCATCTGAGCCGCAGTTTTATAATCTTCACTTGATAGCCATTCTGCTGTTTTAACCGCTGCCATTACCCGTGCATTAGGCACATTGGTAATACCTAAAATTTCTGGTTGGTTCTCAATCAATACCTGACGCACTGTTGCGACTGTTAAGTTATTTTCGTGCCAGTCCAGGGACTCTAGAAAACCCTCGTTAATCTCCCCACCACCGGGGGAAGTAAGAATGTTTTCTCCTCGTTGCAGCGAGGGTTGGGGAGGGGTTTTTCTAGAATCTGTTTCATCGCCAATATGAAGAATCGCATTGTAACGAAACTGAGTTAATTCATTGTGGTTACGACCCCGCATCAACTGAATTTGTACGTGGCTAATCTGGGGAAAGCGCTGCTTTAATGCACTGAAAAAAGCTGGGTCAATTACTAACTCTGTTTCTTGGAAAATTTGCATAATTACCCGTTGCTGCAACTCGGAACGGGTGAGGGAAGGTTCAGCTTGATACAGTTGCACCGATGCATGGAAAGCTGGCAAAAGAGACAGACTACGCACATCTCCTATGAATATAAAGCCACCGGGGGCAGAGGAGCGCACAGCACCTTCTAGCACCTGCACAAGATAGTCAATATTGGGAAAATATTGCACAACCGAGTTGAGAATTACTGCATCAAAAGCTTGTGCTTCTACTTTCTCAAAGTCAGTAGCCATCTTCTGATGCAGCGTTACTTGAGGTAATTGTGCTAACTGCTTTTCGATGTAGTTAAGCGAAATCGGGGAGAAGTCCGTTGCATAATATTTAGTGCAGTGAGGTGCAATTCTAAACAGTAATAAACCTGTTCCACAGCCAATTTCTAGCACTTGCTTAGGTTGCAAAGCCAAAATTTGCGCTACTTGGTTATTTACCCACTCGCGTATTTGCTCTGCTGGAATTGGCAGTCCAGTGTAACTGCTATTCCAGCCCACAATATTGAATGTTGGATCTGAATCAGCAGCAGGTTGATTATAAGTTTCGTCGTAAAGCATCTGCCATTGTAAAACCTGCTCATCCTGCAATTGCATCTGTTGCATTTGCTCCTGGTCGCTGCTAAATTCATCTTTCAGCGCCACATAAGCTACTAAACGCTTTTCGCCTACATCTTCACGAGTCATCACTACTGTTTGCAGCACTGCTGGATGCTGACTCAGTACCGCTTCAATTTCTCCCAACTCGATGCGGTAACCCCGCACCTTAACCTGCTCATCGAGGCGACCTAAAAATTCGATGTTACCATCTGAACGATAACGAACTAAATCACCTGTTTTGTAAAGTCGTACTTTTGAGAGAAATCCGGTTTCTTGAAGAAACTGGTTTTGTGTTAATTCAGGAAGATTGAGGTATCCTCGCGCTAATCCATCACCAGAAATGTACAGTTCTCCGGGAACGCCAATGGGTACAGGTTGTAAATGTTTATCTAGTATATAAACTTGTGTGTTGGCAATGGGACGACCGATTGTAGGTGATAAATCTGCTTGATTTTTAACACTAACCTGACCAGAAGTTGTCACAACAGTATTCTCAGTTGGTCCGTAATTATTCACAACCTGAAAAGGATACTCAGCCAAAGGATACTGATGAAGTTTGTCCCCACCTGTAAGTAATATTCGCAAAGCTGTATTATTCGACAAATCTAATAATAAAAGTTTCTCTGCCAAAGGTGTCGGTAAGAAGGTAATTGTTATTGCTTTTGATACTAGCCAATCTCGTAGTTTCTCAGGAGTTAGCCTAATTTCATCATCTGGGAAATAGATGCTTGCTCCTGCACTAAGATAAGGCAAAATTTCCCAACTGCAAGCGTCAAAGGCAACTCCGGCTATTTGCGTTACTCTGTCAATTGGTGAAACTGCAAACGCTTTTTGATGCCAAAAAACAAGATTTAACAATCCCCGATGTTCAATTTGAACTCCTTTAGGCTTTCCAGTTGAGCCAGAGGTATAAATGATATAGGCGAGGTTATCTACTGTAATGTTGCTGATAGGATTATCTTCGCTTTCTTGAGCAATTGTTTCCCAATCTTTATCTAAACAAATTATATGTGACTTTTGCCTTCCAAGACGCTCAACCCATCGCTGCTGAGTTAATAAAACTGGAACTTGAGCATCTTCAAGCATAAAGTTCAAACGCTCAGGCGGATGAGTTGGATCTAAAGGTACATATGCTCCCCCCGCTTTTAGAATGCCCAACATCCCGATTACCATATCAAAAGAGCGTTCTACACAAATTCCTACTAAAACTTCGGCTTTAACACCTAATTTTTGGAGATAATGTGCAAGTTGGTTGCTACGTTTATTTAACTCTTTGTAGGTAATTTGTTTATCTTCAAATACTAGTGCGTTCGCGGATCGTGCGCTAAGCGCAATCGCATCAGGATTCTGCTCTACAATGCTCTCAAATAACTGATGGATGCATTTATCTTGAGGATAATCTGCTTGGGTATTATTCCATTCAACTAACAACTGATGTAGCTCGCATTCGCTTAAAAGTGGTAACTTGGCAATTCTTTGTTCTGGATTTGCAACTATACCCTCCAGCAATGTTTGGAAATGTCCCAGCATCCGGGTAATAGTAGTTTCATCAAATAAATCTGTGCTGTAAATTACAAAACCGCTGATTCCTTCTCTCGCATCTACCCATAATCCATTTTGAGGCGTTAGCGAAGCTCCTCCTTTGGAGGCTCGCTCCCACAAATGAAACTCCAAATCAAAACGCGTTGTTTCCGTATCAAATGGCATTGGACTTAAAGTTAACCCAGGTAACTCTAGCGCCGTCATAGGCGCATTTTGTAGCGCAAACACTACTTGAAAGAGTGGATTTTGATTCAAGTGACGCTCTGGATGCAGTTCCTCTACTAACTTCTCAAAAGGCAAATCTTGGTGAGCATAAGCTTCCAAAGCTACCTCTTTGACTCGACTCAATAATTCTCGAAAAGTTAGGTTTCCACGAATGTGGGTACGCAGCACTAAACTATTAACAAAAAAACCAATTAACCCTTCAAGGTATGTGCGGTTGCGGTTGGCAATAGGTACACCCACAGCAATATCTTCTTGCTGTGTGTATCGGTAGAGTAAAATTTGGAATGCTGCTAGCAGGGTCATGAACAAAGTTACCCCTTCCTGCTGGCAAAGGGCTAAGAGTGCTTCGCTCAAGCTTTTGGGTAATTGTAGAAGTTGCCTTGCACCCCGATAAGTTTGAACTGCTGGTCTTGGTCGGTCAGTAGGCATATTTAGCATGGAAATGCCGTTCAATTGCTGCCGCCAGTAACCAAGTTGTTTTTCCAATACTTCTCCTTGCAGCCACTGGCGCTGCCATTGGGCAAAGTCTGCGTATTGGATGGCAAGTTCCGGTATAAGGGAAGGCTGATTGCTGGTAAAGGCTGTGTAGAGTGCTGCTATTTCCCCAATTAGCACCCCGATAGACCAACCATCAGAGACTATATGGTGCATATTCAGCATCAGGATGTGTTCTGCTTCATCCAATTGCAGCAACGTTACTCGCAGCAACAAGTCAGTTGATAAATTGAAAGGACGTTGAGCTTCTTGGGTAGCGAGTCGTTGTGCTTGTGTTTCGCGCTCGACTTGTGGCAGTTGCCGTAAATCGATTACTGGTAAAGATATTTTTACAGTGGGTGCGATCGCCTGAATTGGTTGCCCTTCCACCACAACAAAAGTCGTACGTAAAGCTTCGTGACGCCCCACGATTTCATTAAAAGTTTGTTCCAGCGCCGCCAAATTGAGCGAACCTGTTAGACGAAATGCTGCCGGGACGTTATAAAAAGGATTGTTAGGTATTAACTGGTCAAGAAACCACAGTCGCTGTTGAGCAAAGGAGAGGGGGAGATTTCCGTTTTGCGAGATAGGTACGAGGGCTGTAGAAGTGTAGCTATTAGTATAATTAGCTGCCTTGAAAAATTCAATAATTTCTGCTTTGCGCTCTTGAATTGCTGCACGCAGTTCTGGTGTGAGAATTGCTTCTGGAGCGTTACAACGCAACTTTTCCCCCTCAACAAAAACCTGAATATCTAAGCTGCGAAGATAAGATAAAAACTCAACCGTCTTCAAAATTACACCTCTTCGCAACTGTTTTTAGTTACTAGTTATTAATTGACCTAGCCTTTTTATCACACTTAAAACACTTTATAAATCATTCCTGGGATTGAAAGTTGAATGATTATAACTATGTTATGAAGCTGAAAGGTAACGCAGTTAACATATCGCACTTGTTTACGCTCATGCTGTTCATGCCTCATAATTTCCTGCTTATATGGCTGTTTCAACTGCTGTCGATTGGGATACTTAGCGGGGGGATCTACATTCTCTATGAGTGGTACGAACGGGAACTAGTGGGAGTGTCCTACTTAGTGGGTGGACTGGCAATGGTTCTGTGGTCTTTTGGCGGTCGTTTTATCAGTTTGCCGCTTCTGCGCCGTCCTGGATCTGATGAACCGAAGTTAATGCGTAGTAAAACTGTACAGCGCGTGCCACGACCGGATGGTAGCGTACTGCAAGTAGAGTTTTATGGTCCTGAAGATGGACAACCGATTATCATGTCACACGGTTGGGGACCGAACAGTACTGTGTGGTATTATGCCAAGCGACAACTAAGCGATCGCTTTCGAGTCATCGTTTGGGATTTACCAGGGTTAGGAAAATCCTCTAGACCAAAAAACAACGATTACTCGTTAGAAAAATATGCTCGTGATCTAGAAGCCGTTGTTGCCATAGCAGGAGATAAACCTGTTATCCTCCTAGGACACAGCATGGGCGGCATGATTACACTAACATTTTGTCGGCTGTTTCCAGAGCATTTAAAAAGGCGGGTGGCTGGCTTAATCCTTGTGGATACCACCTACACCAATCCAGTAAAAACTGCTATTTTTAGCCGTTTGTTACGTAAATTGCAGAAGCCCCTGCTTGAGCCTTTGTTGTATCTTACCATCCTGCTGTCGCCAATTTTCTGGTTGATGACTTGGCTCTCGTATCTCAATGGTTCGCTGTACATCAGCGTAGAACTGTCTGGATTTACGGGTACTGAAACACGCGGTCAACTAAATTTTGCAGGTTTATTATCAGCATTGGGATCGCCTGGTGTTCTTGCTCGCGGTACACTGGCAATGTTCAACTACGACGAAACAAACACACTTGCGACTATTAACGTTCCGGTGTTGGTCGTTTGCGGTGCTTCAGATATAGCAACTAAACCTGTTGCAAGCGATCGCATGAAAGCCGAATTACCTTTCTCTGAACGAGTCACCATAAAACCAGGTGGACATATGGCATTGATGGAACAGAATCAGCAGTTTGCCGAAGCAGTCAGCGCGTTTTGTGCTACCTGCAAACTAAATGGAGACTAGACGCGGTTAGCAATCAGTACCACGTCGCTTGCTAGTTTCCATTCAATTTACTTGTACTTTATCTTCAGCACCAAAATCATCCCAGCAAACAAAAAGGTTACTATATTGGCGGCAATGATCGGAATATCGCGAACATAAGCGCCATACACCAACCATAAAATAATACCTATACTGGCTAATACAGAAACTACACTTTTTTCACCTCTGTGCCTAGTATAGTTAGAGGCGCTTTTAATTTTCCTCCTGCCAATTCTGGACTAACAGCTTATATATTCTGATTAGCTGTATGTATGAATTTCTGGCTTCTATATGCGCCTCTACAGCCTGTTGGTACAATAAAAAATTACCCCCCTGACCCGCAGTTTCAATTGCTATAAGTTTTTTGGTAACCTCTCCAGAGTAGTGTAGGAATTTCTCGTACTCTTTAATGAACAGCTTATATTCTTGTGAATGGATTGTATACATCGCTCTTCACCTATCGATTAGTTACTCAACAAAGTAACCGATCCTGTTTTTCGCGACACCTATCGCCAGCATCAGTACATGTTAAATTTTAATGTAATTAGGGCTACATTCTGTGCTGATGGCAGCTTCGCTCTAGTCATCCTTTCGAGAAAATTCTTTAAAATTCCACTTCTTCTCGCTCCTGACCGATATTTCCAGTATGATCCAAACATGAAGCAGCCCAAGACATTGTTTCAATGTACTTAGCAAGTTGTGCCACAGTCGGTGCTTCAAACAAATTGCGTACAGACAAATCTATTTGCAAGGTGTCGCGTATTCGGGAAGTCAACTGAGTCGCTAGTAGAGAATGACCGCCCAATTCAAAGAAATTGTCGTGAACTCCTACCTGCTCTTTTCCCAAAACCTTAGCCCAAATTTCCACAAGTAAATCTTCAAGGAGCGTCTGTGGTGCTACATAATCTTGTTTATCAAAAGTAATATCAGGCGCTCTTAACGCACTGCGATCCACTTTACCATTCGGTGTTAACGGTAGAGATTCCAGTACCATAACGGCTGCTGGCACCATGTATTCTGGTAACTTTTCTTTCAGGAATTGGCGAAGTTGGGACGCAAAACTTTGCGCCTCTCGCGTCGGTATCTGTTCCTGGTTGGGAACAATATAAGCCACCAAATGCTTATCACCAGGTATGTCCTCACCAGCAATAACCACTGTTTCTCTCACTGCTGGATGTTGACTCAGCACCGCTTCAATCTCTCCCAACTCAATGCGGAAGCCCCGCACCTTAACTTGATTGTCAATGCGACCTAAAAATTCAATATTGCCATCTGGTAAATAGCGGGCTAAATCACCCGTTTTGTAAATTGTAGAGACGGGATATATCGCGTCTTTACAAGAAATGAAAAAATTAGAAATAAAGCGTTCAGCAGTTAACTCAGGGCGATTCAAATAACCTCGCGCCAATCCATCACCACCAATGTACAACTCACCAACACTACCTATAGGTACAGGTTGTAAATCGGCATCTAGTAAATAAATTTGTGTATTTGTAATCGGGCGACCAATGAAAATAGATGTGGCTGATTCTGATAATTCTTGCACGCAATAATAAGAAGAAAATGTTGTATTTTCTGTAGGACCATAAACATGAACCAATTGCTTTGGCGAATTATTTTTGAGAACCTTTTTCACCCATCTTGTATCAACAGTCTCGCCACCAAATAGTAAATATCGCAACGAAGCAAAAGCTTGGGGAACATCTCTGACAATTTGTTGGAATAAGGCAGTGGTTAAAAACAAAATGCTGATGCCTCTTTGTTGTAGTTGTAATGCAAATTTGTGAGGCGAAAGGATGACATCTTTGCTAATTCCAACAAGTTGAGCGCCGTTAAGTAGCGCTCCCCAAATCTCGAATGTCGCTGCATCGAAGGAAGTATTCGCGGCTTGGGCAATTTTATCGTCGGGTGACAATTTTATATAGTTTGTATTGCATACGAGCCGATTTACAGCTTTGTGAGTTACAGCTACTCCTTTAGGCGTTCCTGTAGAGCCAGAAGTGTAAATGACATAGGCTAAATTATCGCCCTTTACATCGCTTTGAGAATTTTCTTCGCTTTGTTGGGCAATAATTTCCCAGTCTTTATCTATGCAAATAATTGGATTCGAGAAGTCCTCAAAATGCTTGAGTAATTTTTCTTCTGTGAGCAATACTGAAACTTGTGTATCTTCCAACATGAAATTTAGGCGTTCTTGAGGATAGCTGGGGTCTAAAGGAACATACGCTCCCCCCGCTTTCAGAATGCCCAGCAACCCGACTATCATTTCTACAGACTGGGAAATGCAAATGCCAACTAAAACTTCTGAACCTACCCCCATTTTTTGTAAGTGATGTGCTAATTTGTTGCTGCTATTATTCAATTCTTGATAGGTTAGAGACGCGACATGTCGTGTCAGGTCATTTTCAAAGATTATGGCTATAGAATCAGAATGCTGTTCAAGCTGATTTTCAAACAACTGATGGATACACTTATCTTGAGGATAATCAGCTTGGGTGTTATTCCATTCCACTAATACTTGATGTAGCTCTTGTTCGCTTAATAGCGGTAAATTTGCGATGTGTTGATCTGGATTGGCAACAATGCCTGACAATAGTGTTTTAAAATGTCCCAGCATCCGGGTAATGGTGGCTTTATCAAACAAATCGGTGTTGTAAACCATTACGCCTCTAATACCCTCGCAATGCTCCCAGTCTGCACCCCATAAGCTCCTAAAATCCTCACAACAGTTCCACAGGTGCAACTCTAAATCAAAGCGCGTTTTTTTAAAGTCAATATTCATAAAGCTAGGCACTAACTCAGGCAGTTCTAGCGATTCCATTGGCGCATTCTGGAAACTAAATACCACTTGAAATAGCGGGTGATAGCTTAAGTTTCTTTCTGGATGCAGTTCTTCTACTAGCTTTTCAAAGGGCAAATCTTGGTAGCTGTATGCTCCTAGTGTTACTTCACGTACTCTGCCTAGCAATTCCCGAAAAGTCGGGTTTCCACTTAGGTCGGTGCGTAGCACCAAACTATTGACAAAAAAACCAATTAGTCCTTCAATTTCGCTGCGGTTACGGTTAGCAATTGGCGAACCTACCGCAATATCTGACTGATTTGTGTAGCGGTAGAGCAACGTCTGAAATGCTGCCAGCAGCGTCATAAATAAGGTGACACCTTCTTGCTGCGACAGTGCCTCAAGTGCATCAGTTAGCTTGAGCGGTAATTCGAGAAATTGTGTTGATCCTTGATAGCTTTGTATAACTGGTCGTGGTTTATCGGTAGGCAGATGCAGCATCGAAATGCCATTTAATTGCTGCCGCCAGTAAGCTAACTGAGTTTCCAACACTTCCCCTTGTAGCCATGAGCGTTGCCATTGGGCAAAGTCGGCGTACTGAAGAGGCAGTTCCAACAGAGGTGAAGGCTGGTCTTGTGCAAAAGCTGCGTACAGCGTTCCCAATTCCCGAATCAGCACCCCAATAGACCAATCGTCGCAGATAATGTGGTGCATATTCAGCAATAGAATATGTTCTGTCTCCCAAAGCACAAGCAGCATCACTCGCAGCAATGGTCCCTTTGACAAATCGAAAGGAAGCTCTATCTCTGCGGTGATAATGCGCTTTGCTTCAGCCTCGCGATCGCCTGCCGGCAACTGCCGGAGGTCTAATACAGAAAGAGGTATGGTTAAATTGGGAGCGATTGCCTGCACGGGTTGCCCCTCTAATACCGTAAATGTGGTTCGTAAGGCTTCGTGACGACGCACGATTTCGTTAAACGTCTGCTCTAATGCCGAAGCATTAAGCCTCCCTGTCAAGCGAATAACTGTCGGCACATTATAAATGGTATTGCCGGGTATCAACTGGTCGAGAAACCACAGCCGCTGTTGGGCAAAAGATGCAGGAAAGACGAAGACCTCTTCAGAAGACATAAAGTATAAACTTTTCGAGCCATACTTTCAGCATATGGGATTTGACATATAACATAGACAAATTTGTTCAAAATTCTATGTTTTTAACAAGTCATAGATTTAGTTATAAGCAATGACTTAAAAGCAGTTATATCATGTCCAGTTAAACACTTATGATTAAAGTAGGTTGGGTAGAGCGAAGCGCAACCCAACATCAGCCTATATAAAAGTTGGGTTCCACTACGTTTCTACGCCACTTTACTTAACGGAAGTTCCCTCCACACGTAAGTGGCTCCCCAACCTACTATCGGTCTTACTTTATTATAAGTAATTATCCGTTTTTGATATTAAATTTTGATTACGCAATTTAACTTTCAATTACCTAATTGAGTGTATGGCTAAGATAGATGTATATAATTGATGATATTTCCCAATTGATACAAACATCTAACTTAAGATAGATGCTTTAATCATCAGCTAACTGAATTTTCACCTCAAAGACGCGCTCAAACAAAAATGAATATCACCATTGCTGGTTACAACCTCATCGAAGTCATTTGTGACGGTACTACTACCTGTGTTTACCGTGCTACCAGGGAACCAGAGCAAAGCTCGGTGATTATTAAAACTATTAAAGCTGAGTATCCGACTATAGAACAGCTTACCCGATTAAGACATGAATATCAAATACTCCAATCCTTGCAGATAAAAGGAATTGTTAAACCCCTAGCATTGGAAAGCTATCATAATGGTCTGGCGCTAATCTTGTCAGATTTCGGGGGAGAACCCTTGAAAAATTTTCTGAGCGCACAAAATTTCGATTTAAGCAATTTTTTACACATTGCTATTCAATTGTCTTCAACGCTTGCTCAACTACATAAAAACAATATTATTCATAAAGATATTAAACCCCAAAATATCCTTGTAAACGCGAAAATTGGTCAAGTTGAAATTATAGACTTTAGTATTTCATCGCGGCTATCGATTGAAAATCAGACAATCAATAATCCCAATTTGCTGGAAGGCACCCTCGCCTATATGTCTCCAGAACAAACCGGGAGGATGAACCGCTCAATTGACTACCGAACTGACTTTTACTCCTTAGGCGTCACTTTGTATGAAATGGTAACAGGACAGCTGCCCTTTCAAGCTACTGACCCTTTGGAATTAATTCACTGCCATATTGCCAAAACACCAGTACCGCCTAAAGAAGTCAATTCAGAAATTCCTCAAGCAGTTTCTGATATTGTCATGAAATTATTAGCCAAGACTGCTGAAGAGAGATATCAAAGTGCCTTGGGACTAAAAGCGGACTTAGAGGAGTGCCTAACAAAACTACAAGCAACAGGAAAAATTGAAGATTTTATTGTCGGTCAACTCGATTTATACAGCCAATTTATTATTCCGCAAAAACTTTATGGTCGTGAAAAAGAAGTTGCGAGCCTAATGGATGCCTTTGACCGAGTTAGCCTTGGGGCAACCGAGATGATTTTAGTGAGTGGTTACTCAGGTATTGGTAAATCCTCCTTGGTAAATGAAATTCATAAACCCATCGTTCGTCAGCGGGGTTATTTTATTTCTGGTAAGTTTGACCAATTTAAGCGGAATATTCCTTATGCTTCTTTAATTCAAGCGTTTCAGGAATTGATTCGGCAGTTATTAACAGAAAGCGCTGATAAAATAAGAGTTTGGAAAGCAAAACTTTTAAAAGCTGTAGGTTCCAATGGTCAGGTCATTATTGATGTTATTCCCGAAGTTGAAAGGATTGTTGGTGTTCAGCCAGATGTTCCGCAATTGGGACCAACTGAATCCCAAAACCGATTTAATCGGTTGTTTCAACAATTCATTCATGTATTTACCAAACCTGAACACCCATTGGTTCTCTTCTTGGATGACTTACAGTGGGCAGATTTAGCTTCCTTGAAGTTGATTCAGTTACTTTCCTGTGAGCAAAATAGTCAATATTTGCTACTGATTGGAGCGTATCGGGATAACGAAGTCAGTGCAACTCATCCGTTGATGTTGACTTTAGAAGAAATTCAACAAAAGGGTGCAGTTGTTAACAACATTGTTCTCCAGCCTTTGCAGATAAGTCATGTCAACCAATTGGTAAGTGATACCCTCCACATTGACCAAGAAAAGTCAGCACCGCTAGCTAAGTTAGTGTTTAACAAAACTCAAGGAAATCCTTTTTTCTTAACTCAGCTACTCAAATCCCTTTACCAAGAAAACCTGTTATCCTTTAATTTCAGTGAAGGTTCCTGGCAGTGGGATATCAACCTACTTCAAGACATTGATATCACCGATAATGTTGTTGAATTAATGGTCAGTCAGATTCAGAAGCTGTCACCGACAACGCAGAATGCCTTAAAGTTAGCTGCTTGTATTGGAGATAAATTTACCTTAGATATTATAAGTATTGTTAATCAAAAATATTTGTCAGAAACAGCAGTTGATTTGTGGGAATCTTTGCAAGCAGGTCTAGTTTTACCATTAGATGAATCTTACAAAATACCTCTAGTCGGGGAATGGGAAATAAACAATAATCTATTCCCAATTTCATACAAGTTTCTACATGACCGCGTGCAGCAAGCGGCTTATTCTCTTATTGCAGATTCTCAGAAAAAAGAAACTCACCTAAAAATCGGTCAATTGCTTCTACAAAAGACTACCCTTGAAGAACGAAAAGAAAATATTTTTGCTTTAGTTAATCAACTGAATTACGGCACCGACTTACTCACTTTAGAGTCAGAAAAATATGAACTGGCTGAACTTAATCTTATAGCAGGTCAGAAAGCGAAAGCAGCGACAGCGTATGAGTCTGCTATCCGCTATTTAAAGGTGGGTTTGGACTTATTGACAGCAAATAGCTGGCAAAATCAGTACGAGCTAACACTGTCACTTTATGAGTTAGCAGTGGAAACAGCGTACCTGAACGGCGATTTTGAGCAGATGGAGAAATGGTCAACGGTTGTGCTGCAACAGGCAAAAATCCCTATTGACAAAATGAAAGTCTATGAGGTGAAAATTCAAGCCTGCATGGCGCAAGTCAAGCAACTCGAAGCGGTTAAGATTGGGTTAGAAGCGTTGGAACTGTTGGGCGTGAAGTTACCATTACCAACGGACTTGGATATCGAACAAACACTCTCGCAAACAGCAATAAATTTGACTGGGAAGAGTATAGAAGACTTAATTAACCTACCGTTAATGACAGAGGTAGATAAGCTAGCAGCCATACGTATGCTAACAAGTATGGGTTCTCCTACCTTTCAAGCTGCACCTGCACTGTTTCCTTTGGTTGTTTGCGAACATGTTAATTTATCTATCAAATATGGAAATGCTCCTTTCTCAGCATACGGTTATGTTTGTTACGGTGTGATTTTAAATGGGGTAATTCAGGACATTGATTCGGCTTATAAATTTGGCAAGTTGGCTTTAAGCTTGCTGGAACGATACAACGTTTTAGAAATCAAGACAAGTGTATTCTTCGTAGCAGCGGCGTGTACGATTCATGGTAAAGTTCATGCTAGGGAAACTTTGCCACTTTTACAAGATGGATATGAAAGTGGACTGGAAAACGGACATTTTGAATATGGTGGCTATGCCGCTATGCAAAAATGCCAATATTCATATTTCATCGGTCAGGAACTGACAAGCCTTGAACGAGAAATGGCAACAATCAGTAATTCCCTGGCTCAACTCAAGCAAGAAAACGCCTTGAGTTGGAATCAAATATTTCAGCAGTCAGTTCTTAACTTGCTAGAACTTTCTGAAAATCCGTGCTGTTTGCGGGGTGAAGTATACAACGAGGAGAAATCATTACCGCTTTTGAGAAAAGCCAATGATAGAACTGGACTCCACTATTTTTATTTAAATAAACTTATTCTCTGTTATTTGTTTGGAGAGTGCCAACAAGCATGGGAAAATGCGGCTTCTGGTTCTCAGTATTTAGATGGTGTGAAAGCGTTTCTTGTTGTACAAGTGTTTTATTTCTACGATTCTTTAGCACAACTAGCGATATATTCATCAGTACCACTCTCACAACAAGAACACCTCTTGAGCAAGGTGACGAAGAATCAGGAAAAAATGCGAAAATGGGCAAACCATGCTCCAATGAATTTTCAGCATAAGTACCAGCTTGTGGAGGCAGAAAAAGCGCGAGTATTAAGTCAATATTGGCAAGCGATGGAATTTTATGACCGAGCGATCGCTCAAGCTAAAAAGCAGGGATACATCCAGGAAGAAGCGCTCTGCAATGAACTAGCAGCAAAGTTTTATTTTGAGTGTGGCAGAGAAAAGGTGGCTCAGACTTATTTGACTGATGCTTACTATGGATATATTCGCTGGGGAGCGACGGCAAAAGTTAGAGATTTGGAAGCAAGATATCCTCATATCTTCTCTCAGATATCGAAGCGAGAAAGCGAAAGTCTAGAGATGAATCGGACAATTAGCGCTATGAATGCAACTAGTTCCATTCTGGATTTAGCCGCAGTTATGAAAGCATCTATTGCCCTTTCTGGTGAAATGCTTCTGGACAAATTGCTAGCTAAATTGATGCAAATTGTTTTGGAAAATGCCGGAGCGGAAACGGGATTTTTAATTTTAGAGAAAGCGGGACAGTTATTTATAGAAGCCTCCGGAAGTATTGGGCAAGATGAAATAAGGGTGCAGCAATCAACACCTATAGAATATAGTCATCAGCTACCCATATCTCTGATTAATTATGTGCGAAGTACTCAGGATAATATCGTACTGAACGACGCTAGCTGTGAGGGAGTATTTACGACAGATAGCTATATCATTAACCAAAAACCAAAATCAATTTTGTGTACGCCAATCGTTAATCAAGGTAAACTTATTGGCATTCTTTATCTAGAAAATAACTTGACCGCTGGTGCATTTACACCAGAGCGATTGGAAGTATTACAACTTTTATCCTCTCAAGCAGCAATATCGCTTGAGAATGCCCGTCTTTATAATGATTTAGAGGAGTATAATCAAACGCTGTCAGCAAAAGTCGAAGAGCGAACCTTGGAGTTACAAGAGAAAAATTTACAATTACAACAGGAAATTAAAGAACGGCAGCGAGCAGAAGAATCAGCCGAAACCGCCAACCGCGCCAAGAGCGAATTCCTAGCTAATATGAGCCATGAATTCCGCACCCCGCTCAATGGTATTTTGGGTTATACGCAAATTTTTCAGAAAGATAAAAATTTAACTTCTCAACAAAAGAATGGTATTAACATTATCCATCAGTGTGGGGAACATCTACTGACACTGATCAACGATATTTTAGACCTCTCCAAAATCGAAGCTCGGAGAATGGAACTTGATGCAAAAGAGTTTGTTTTTCCGGAATTTATTGAGAGTATTGCTGATATTTGCCGCATTCGTGCCCAACAAAAGGGAATTTCCTTAATTTACAAAACGTTTTCTCCACTACCAAAAGTCATTCGAGCAGATGAAAAACGGTTGCGTCAAGTCTTGATTAATTTACTTAGCAATGCAGTTAAGTTTACAGAAAAAGGATGTATAACTTTTAAAGTGGGCTATCTAAAGGAGAAACTTCGGTTTCAAGTGGAAGATACGGGTATTGGCATTGCAGAAGAGCAATTAGAAGAAATATTTTTGCCATTCCAGCAGGTGGGTGAATATAGTCGGAAGATTGAAGGAACAGGATTGGGATTGGCAATTAGCCATCAATTAGTTCAGCTCATGGGTGGGGAACTGATGGTGAAGAGTACTTTAGGGAAAGGAAGCGTTTTTTGGCTAGAGTTGGATTTACCTGAGGTTTTGCAAGATACTAATGTGAAGAGCGTTGATCGACGCCACATCATTGGTTTTCTTGGCTGTAAACGGAAAGTTTTGGTGGTAGACGACAAATGGGCAAATCGTTCGGTTTTGCTGAATTTACTAGAGCCTTTAGGGTTTGAAGTCGCAGAAGCGACAGATGGCTTAGACGCTCTTAATAAAGCGCATGAATTTAAGCCCGATGTCATTTTTATGGACTTGGTGATGACCGTGATGGACGGCTTTGAAGCTACCCGTCGCCTCAGGATGTTACCAGACCTGAAGGAAGTGGTGGTGATTGCTGCCTCGGCTAGCGTTTTTGATTTCGATCAAAAGCAAAGTCGAGAAGTCGGTTGCGATGATTTTATCCCCAAACCAATCCGGGAAGGGGAGCTTTTAGAAAAATTACAAATTCACCTGGGGCTGGAATGGGTTTATGAGAAGCAACAAAGCAGGGAAGAACTCAGCACTTCCGACTCGCACGATCCCCTACGCACTCAGGACTCATTTGTGGCTCCACCAGCAGAGGAACTAGCAGTTTTGCTTGATTTGGCGATGAGGGGAGACTTAAGAGGCATTACACAACGAGCGATAAAATTAGAGGAGTTGGATGAACGATGGATACCGTTTGCCACTCATTTGCGCCAACTTGCTAAAGGTTTTAAAGGGAAACAAATCTTGGAGTTTCTCAAACAATATTAATTAAGAGATTTTTTATGAGTAATTTAACTGAAAAAGGTGTCATTTTAATCGTTGATGACACTCCGACAAATTTAGAGATATTGTTCGATTTTTTAGCTGATGCTCGATTTACAGTGTTGGTTGCAGAAGATGGCGAAAGTGCGATCGCCAGAGCGGAATATGCTCCACCCGACCTGATCCTGTTAGACATACTCATGCCGGGAATAGACGGTTTTGAAACATGCCGCCGTCTGAAAGACAATGACTTAACAAAAGATATTCCCGTCATTTTCATGACCGCACTTTCCGAAACAGTAGATAAGGTCAAAGGCTTAAATCTTGGTGCTGTGGATTATATCACAAAACCGCTTCAGCATGAAGAAGTTTTAGCCCGGATCGAACTTCATCTGAGGCTGCGGAACCTAACTAAAACACTCCAAGAGCAAAATCTGCAAATCCGCGAACAAGCTGCTTTGCTTGATATCACCACAGATGCAATTTTGGTTAGAGACTTCGACAACCAAATCTGTTTTTGGAACAAAGGGGCTGAACATTTGTATGGATGGAAGGCAATAGAAGCAATTGGCAAGAATGCCAATCAGCTTCTGTATCCGCTGGAAACTCAATCTCAACTCCAAAACCTCCAGGAAAGTTTACCTTTTGGTGGCTCGTGGCAGGGTGAGTTGCATCAAGTAACCAAAGAAGGCAAGGAAATAATTGTTGCTAGCCGCTGGACTTTGATGCGCGATCAAAATGACCAACCTAAATCGATTCTTACGGTCAACACCGACATTACAGAGAAAAAACAACTCGAAGCGCAGTTTCTCCGAGCGCAGCGACTGGAGAGCATTGGCACACTTGCTGGCGGCATTGCACATGACCTGAACAATATTCTGACTCCAATTCTGGCGGCAGCCCAACTGTTGCCGCTAAAACTCTCCTGTACTGATGAGCAAAGTCAGCAGATGTTTAACATTATAGAAACTAACGCTAAACGCGGGGCGGCTTTGGTCAAGCAAGTGCTACAGTTTGCACGTGGAGTTGAAGGCAAGCGCACGATTGTGCAAGTGAACCATCTGTTCTCAGAAATCAAGCAGATTGTCCAACAGACATTTCCCAAATCCATTGAATTTTCCACAAATATAAAGTCAGACCTTTGGGCTGTCATTGGAGATGCCACACATTTGCATCAGGTGCTCATGAACCTAGTCGTCAACGCTCGCGATGCCATGCCCGACGGCGGGACTTTGAATATCTCTGCTGAAAATGTGTTCATTGATGAACATTATGTCCGCATGAATCTTGAGGCAAGTGTCGGTCCCTATATTGTGATGACTATTGCAGATACAGGAATCGGCATGTCGCCAGAAATAGTCGATAGAATATTCGAGCCGTTTTTCACCACTAAAGAGTTTAGCAAAGGTACAGGTTTGGGTCTTTCGACCGTAAGGGGGATCATCACAAGCCATAATGGTTTTGTGAAAGTATCTAGCAACGTTGGAAGAGGAACTGAATTTAAAGTGTTCTTGCCAGCAGTAGAGGCAACAGCAACGCTGCTTGCAGAAAACCTCAAACTACCAAAAGGAAACGGAGAATTAATTCTCGTTGTCGATGACGAAGCCCCAATTTTAGAGACGACCAAAATCTCGCTCTTAACGTACAATTATAGAGTGTTGACAGCCAGCGATGGAATTGAGGGGCTGGCGCAGTATGCCCAGCACAAAGATGAAATTAGCGTGGTGTTGGTGGATATGATGATGCCGTCGATGGACGGATCACTAACGATTCGCGCATTGCAAAAAATGAATTCGCATGTCTTGATTATTGCTGTCAGCGGTCTGGTAGCCGGCGACAAACTGATGGGTGTTGCTGGAGTTAAAGCATTTCTTTCTAAGCCCTACACTACAAAGGAATTATTGCAAACTTTACACAGCCTTCTTTGCCAGGAAGCGAGAAACCCAGAAAGTGTAGAAAATTGCAACAGATGGAACGGGTCGATGACGAAATTAATACCCAATCAAAACTATATGTAAAGTTTTGTGGCTACTTGATGTAATGGCGTTGCTGAATTTAAATATGAAACTAAAAAATAAAGCATCTTAAACTCTTATTCTCTGCGTCTTTGCGACTCCGCGTGAGACAAATTCATATTCGTATAGCAGCAACGCCGATTTAATAGCATCAATTGTTGTGATGTAACAAATTTGTTAACTGACAGTTGATTACAACATCTTTTTAGAAATTCTGTGCTTTTTCAATACAGGCTCTTAGCTGTTCTGCGAGAACCTGAATATGCGGTTTTCTCAGCATGGTTAGATGATTACCTGGTATCATATGAATTTCCGTTCTTCCAACAGTTAGCTGATCCCAACCCATACTTGGATCTCGATCAGCAATGCTTGACTTCACACTTGTTCTGAAAAGAGTAATTCGCTGAGGATAAACCTGGGGAACGTAGTTGACAACTGCTTGGCTGTTAGCATAGAAAACACGAAGCATTGGCGCAATTGTTAACTCGCTTAAAATCCGTAATCTCGAATCCTCAGATATAAGGTTTGCTGCGGCATCTCCCAGAATAAAGTGTGAAAACAGATTATTTTCGAGCCAGCGAACAAACTTATTAAAATTAGGAAAACGAGAAATTAAACTATTAATTATATTCTTGTTATCAGCGGTAATTAGGCGAAAATAATCGAATAAAAATGACCATATATATCGCGCCACTGTAGTCAGAAGAAACCTGAAACCATTGCCCAAGGAAGGTATATTGCCGGAAATTGGTGCTAAAGTGTCAAGCACAGCAAGTAGAGCGACTTCATCCCCAGATTTTTGGAGTTGTTGAGCCATCTCAAAAGCAACCAAACCTCCAAAAGACCAACCTCCTAAAAAATACGGACCTTTTGGTTGCACTCTACGCAATGCTTCAATGTAGTGGGCAGCCATATCTTCGATGCAAGTTAGTGGAGTTTCTCCGTCAATGCCAATCGGTTGTAGCCCGTAAAATGGTTGATTTGTCCCCAAATGATGAGCTAATTCGTAATAAGGAAAGACAACACCAAAGATTGGATGGACGCAGAAGAAAGGTGGATTTGAACCAGCAGGCTGAATCGTAACCAAGGGAGACCAAGGCAAAGAATCTGTTTCTGAGCCTAAAGAATTTGCTAAACTTTCAATTGTTGGATTTAAAAATAAGGCAGATAGCGGCAAGTCACGCTCAAACTGCTTGTGTATTTGCTCCAAAAGGCGTACAGTAAGCAGCGAATCTCCTCCCAAGTCGAAGAAGTTGTCATGAATACCCACACGCTCAATGTTAAGGACTTCACCCCAGATTTTTGTTAATGTTAACTCAGTTGGGGTACGAGGAGCGATATAAGGTTTATCTATTAAATGGTTAGTTGAATCAAGTGCTCCTATAGCACTACGATCTACTTTGCCATTAGGCGTTAGCGGCAAAGAATCTAACACTACAAAGGCTTTTGGCACCATGTATTCTGGTAATTTTTCTTTTAAAAATTCACGTAATTCAACGTTGGTTGGTGCTTGCTTCGATTTGGGAACAATATAAGCCACTAAGTACTTATCACCAGATACGTTTTCTTTAGCAATTACTACCGTTTCTTGCACACTTTGATGCTGCTTCAAAATCGTTTCAATCTCTGGTAACTCAATGCGGAAACCACGAATTTTTACTTGAGAATCGATACGTCCTAAAAATTCAATATTGCCGTCTGAGCGATAACAAGCTAAATCACCGCTCTTGTAAAGTCGCGTACCCTTTTTCTCGCTAAAAGGATTGGGAATAAATTTTTCAGCAGTTAATTCGGGACGGTTAAGATAGCCTCGTGCCAGTCCATCACCACCGATGTATAATTCGCCAGTAATTCCAATTGGTACAGGTTGTAAATGCTTATCTAATATATAGATTTGAGTGTTAGCGATCGCACGACCTATAGAGGGTTTTTCATCAAGAGCGCTAATTTCTGCAACGGTTGACCAAACAGTTGCTTCAGTTGGTCCATAAGCATTAAAAAACCGACGATTAGAGTTCCACCAGCGTTTTACAATATCCTGGGAACAGAATTCGCCTGCACAAATTATACTTTGCAATGCGGGAAGTGATTCTGTAGGTAAAACTGCCAACACCGCAGGTGGAAGGGTGACGTGAGTAATAGCTTTTTCGCGCAATAATTGCAGCAAACGTTGTCCGGGTAGAAGCGATTCTTTGTTTGCTAAATAAAGAGTTGCTCCTGTTCGCAGTGCCATGACAATTTCAAAAATTGAGGCATCGAAACTCAATGATGCGAATTGCAGAATACGGTTACTCGGCTGCAAGTTGAAAACTTCAATTTGAGCTTCTGCCAAGTTGGACAGTCCTCGGTGCTGAATCAAAACGCCTTTAGGCTTTCCTGTTGAGCCAGAGGTGTAGATGACATAAGCTAGGTTATCAGATTTTACGCAGTTAGTTGGGTTTTCCTGACTGTATTGTATAATACCATCCCAATCTTCATCTATGCAAATAATTGGATTCGGAAAGCTTTGAAAATGCTTGATGAACTTTTTCTGTGTTAGCAATACTGAAACTTTCGCATCTTCTAGCATGAAATTTAGACGCGATTGAGGTAGACTTGGATCTAAAGGCAAGTATGCTCCACCCGCTTTGAGGATGCCCAACAAGCCGATTATCATTTCGAGCGATGCCTTCGGCAACGTCTTCGACGAACGCTCTACACACATGCCAACTAAAACATCAGGAACTACCCCTAGTTGTTGCAGGTGATGTGCAAGTTGGTTAGCTCGGTTGTTTAGTTCGCGGTAGGTTAATTGCTGGTGTTCAAAAACTACTGCTATGGCATCGGGAGTTTCCTCTACCTGCGCTTCAAACAACTGATGAAAACACAGCTGGATTTTGGATTTTGAACCGCAGATAAACGCAGATGGACAAGGCAGTGCGTTGCGTATTTTCCCCCCGTTGAAGCACCTGCCGTGCAGATGAACACCGTTAACTATCTGCGTGTATTCGCGTATATCTGCAATTACATTTTTGGATTTATTCTGATTGAATTCTATTAGTAGTTGATGGCGTTCTGCCTCTGTTAAAATTTGCAAGTCACAAAGGCGCCGTTCTGGATTGGCGACAATGCTTTCTAGCAGCGTTTGGAAATGTCCCAGCATTCGGGTAATGGTGGTATCATCAAATAAATCGGTACTATACACCACTTGTCCTTTAATACTCGACAAGTCCTGCCACAGGTGAAACTCCAAATCAAGCTTTGCGGTTTCGCTATCGAACTCGAACAGCGAAAGCGTTAGCTCAGGTAACTCTAGCGCTTCGATGGGAGTGTTTTGCAGGCTAAATACGACCTGGAACAAGGGATGGCGGCTCAAATCTCTCTCGCAGTGCAGTTCCTCCACCAGCTTTTCAAAGGGCAAGTCTTGATGGGCATAAGCTCCCAAAGTTACCTCGCGGACTCGATTCAACAGTTCTCGAAAAGTCGGGTTGCCTGATAAATCAGTTCGCAGGACTAAACTATTGACAAAAAAACCAATTAACCCTTCTATTTCGCTGCGGTTGCGATTGGCGATCGCTGAACCTACTGCAATATCCTCTTGTTGCGTGTAACGATAAAGCAACGTTTGGAAAGCTGCCAGCAGAGTCATGAACAAGGTAACGCCTTCTTGGTGGCTAAGTGCCTCTAGCGCCTGACTCAAGGATTGCGGTAGTTCTAGAAATTGTTTCGCGCCTTTGTAGGTTGGAACTGCTGGTCTTAGTCGATCGCTGGGGAGATTCAGCACTGAGATTCCCTCTAACTGATGACACCAGTAAGCTAACTGGGTTTCCAGCACTTCTCCCACAAGCCACTTTCGCTGCCATTCGGCGAAATCTGCATACTGAATGGGTAGTTCCAACAGCGGCGATGGCTTGTCCTCTACAAAGGCTGTATAAAGTGTACCCAGTTCTTTAATTAGCACTCCAATAGACCAGCCATCGGCAACAATGTGATGTAGATTCAGCAGCAGCAAATATTCTGCTTCATCTAGTTGTAGCAGCGTCACTCGCAGCAATGGTCCGGTGGTGAGATTGAAAGGACGCTTAGCCTCTTCGGTTACGAGTTGTCGCGCTTGTGTCTCACGTTCAAAGCTTTTGAAATTGCGTAGGTCTATTACCGGAAGGGGTATGGTTAGGGAGGGTCTAATCGCCTGCAAGAGTTCCCCCTCTACCATGACAAACGTGGTGCGTAAGGTTTCGTGGCGGCGTACTATTTCGTTGAATGTCTGCTTTAAAGCGGTTAAATTGAGCAAACCTGTCAGGCGAAGTGCGGTTGACACATTGTAGAATGGATTGCCCGGTGCTAAGGAGTCGAGAAACCACAATCGCTGCTGGGCGAAAGAAGTGGGAAAGACGAAAACCTCTGCTTCTTCAATATTCGTAGGCAAATTACTGAGATTATACTGGCTCATAAGCAAATGGCACGGTTGTGTTGCAAAAACTTGTGGAGCCTAGCGGCGAACCGGCGTGACAAAAGTAGTCCTCAGCCTTTAGGTAACAGCCGACTCAGTAACAACAGACACGCAAGCATTCACCAAAGGCAACAGCGGACCTAGTTGCTCTTGCCCGTTGACAGCTAATTCGCTATGACACAAATATACTCTCTGGGATACACGGGAAAGCAAATCTGCCAAAATCCGTTGTAGTCGTTGTTCTTCTGACAATTTTTCATCTTCTGCTGTCCAAGGTTCTCCTAACCGCTGTTGCAGAAACAAAGGCGCACCGAACAAAGTCGCCGCACCGCCTTTTGACCATAGGGGTGAACCAGCATCCAGCCAGAAATGCCAGCGGTGAAATCGCCTACTAGAGCGATATTGGAAGATTGTGGCTAAGGTGACAGCCTTGCCGGCGGGTCCTACAGGACGCACTGGATAGGGGTTGGCGGTGATGGTTCCACGCCGCAGCAGTTGAATGAATTCGCCAACAGTAGCGAGGAGCGTTGCTGAGTTGGCAGATGAGACAGATGAAGGAGATAATTTTGAATTTGTCTGCCGCAGTCTGGTATCAATTTCCCAGTAGTGTTGGGCGGTTTCCAGTAATTCCCGCAGTGCTGCCAATTGGTCGTAGGGGAGATTGCTGCCATTCCACAAAAAGCGCTGAATTGCCCTGTCTAACAGGGAAATGGGACTGGGGATAAGACGCAACTCTTGTTGCGATCGCTGTTCTTCTAACCACTGCAATATCTGATTATAAGCTGTAGTCGCCTCGTAGCCGATTCTGTCCCAGCGGTCGAAGGCGGTCACGGAAAGTAAGTTGGGGCGATCGGGATGCGGCACAAAACAGTAATCTGCTATCAATCCCGCCCTGACTGGATCAATCCGCTGCGAAATAGCTTTTGTGCTTTGAATTAGCTCGTCTGCTTCCCCTGTACTTTTACTCAAAACCACAAGCATCTCCGCCACGGCATCCCGATCTACCAAGCGTCCCAAACCCGGATAAACTAGTGCCATGACGGTGAGTAAGGCGCGGATGACGGGTGAAGCAATTAAGGGGCGTTGGTCGTTGAGGGATTCTAAGAAGATTCCTTGCTTGCTGAGGATTTCCATCAGGGTATAACGTGCGATCGCATCTAACCCAGGTGCAATCACTGCAACTTGCTCAGGTTCTACTTGTCCAGACTTGATAGCTTTCACAATTTCTTCTGCTGTTTGGCGCAACAGTTGGGCGCGGGAGGTGGTTCTAATTGATTGCACTACCTCTGGTAAGCTTAAAAGCATCATCGATTGTGTGACTAATTCCGCCATCGGCGTAGCCAGCGTATCTGCAAGGCTGTTTTCCGGTGGTTCAGTTAAAATTTCTACTCGACAACGCCCTGCTAACCCTTCCAAATAGTTGGGATCTGCTCCCAGTCCCAATCGCACCGCACCATCAGGATTATAGGTAAACGCTCCTACTGCACCTTGATCCCACAAAAACTCAAACAGACGCCGCGCTACGCCTGGATATTCATCGACGTCATCAGCCAACACCGCCTGGTAACGTTTAACTAGGCGCTCTTGATAATGGCGATCGCTTAACAAATGTTGAGACCAAAGTTCGGTAATAATTCCATAAGTTAGTAATCCCCTCTCCAAACACCAGTTCCGCCAATCGAGAAGCAAAGTCCCTAACAATTGCGGTTCTAAATTTGGGGTATTTTCTTGCGGTACTAAAGCTTTTGTTAAAACTTTGCTAATATCTTCAGCCGCTACGCCACTGTAAGCCGCTAATTGCAATAAATCCAGGATGCGACGCACGCCTCGGTACTCCGAACCGCCTAACGCTTGCAAAACTCCCTCGTCTAATCGCGATCGCCAAAGCCTAGTTGCCAATTCCTGCTCGGTTTCTGGGCGTAATCTGACTGGAAATTGCGCCTTTAAGTGTAACGATTGAATTAACAGGGGCCAAAATAAAATAATCTCATCCTGAAAAAAACCCAATAATGTCTTGGCGCGAACTGGATATTTTCCCTTAGTTTCTGTAACAATTTTATCTGCTAACTCTCGCCGATTATCGTCATTGGCAGCCAACACTAAAACTGCTGGTTGTGTTTGGTTAAGATACAAGTGTTTTTCTACGGGATGTGTGGCGACAAGCCGCTCTGCGTCTACGCCTTTTTTTTGCCCTCGTTTTTTAGTATAAAATGATTTATAGTTTTGATTTTCACCTTGCACCCAACTACAGAACTCCTTCACCAAGCGAGTAGTCTTACCACTCCGGCTAGCGCCTACAATCCAAAGAAAATCAGAAACCACAAACCATCTCCGAAGTGAATTTATTAGTATACCTTGTGCGTTAACTTAAAGTTAATAATCACCAAAAAAGCCTGGATGATTGCCGACAATGAAAATTTCTTTTTTCAGCCAAAAAATTTACCCTTTCCTGCTAGCTACTTACCGATGGTACCTACTTACAGCAGAACGTTCTTTAGATCAAGCTTATAAAGCAGCGTTACAGATTAAGGCTATAGAAGACGAACACTTCAATGGTAAGAAAATAGACTTTGACTCATCCAGGTACACCAGCAGCATGGTGGATTATTTTGAGTCAGATCTGAAAAAACAATTAAAAATTGCCCGGATGCGTCTGACAGAGTTTAGAATAAGTCGCTTTTTTCTCAACGAATCTAATCAAAAAGCTGCTAATAAAGCAGGAATAGAATATGCAAATCCGGCGACAATTTTAGAAAAGCTCAAATTCATTGATCAAGTCATAGCCAAATACACCACCTTTGATGACGAAACAACTCCCCAAGCTTTAGTTACCGAACCAAAACCGCAAATAGTACAAGTAGACTCAGCAATCACTCCACCAGTTGCACCATTACAGCCAAAATTATCAAGTAAACGCTCTTATCAAAAACCACGAGGCAAGGCTAATTCTACAGGGATATTGCCCCGTACGATTTTAAGTACCTTCACTCGCTTGCAAGTTGAATTAGATCCCAAGTCAGAAGAAGATGTTGTTAAAAACTTCCGTCAGGCTCAAAGAAGAACAATTATATCTGTCCGGTTTATTTTACTGTTAATTATAGTGCCAATTCTGACTCATCAGCTATCAAAAACATTGGTTGTAGGACCGATTGTTGACAAATTTAGAAGTTCCGAGCAAGCCGGAGTCTTCCTCAACTATGAAATGGAAGAAGAAGCACTAGAAGCACTGCAAAAGTTTGAAGAGAGAACAAAGTTCGACATTCTAATTGGCAACTTAACGCCACTATCTCCTCTTGAGATGGAAACTAAAGTAAAAGAAAAGGCTAGTGAGATTGCAGAGGAATTTCGCGGCGAAGGCTCTAATGCCATTAAAAATGTTTTTGCTGACCTCTGCTCTGTTGTTGCTGTCATCTGGCTTTTGCTTGTCAGTAAACCTGCCATTGCCGTTCTCAAAGATTTCTTCGATAATATAGTATATGGGCTGAGTGATAGTGCCAAGGCATTTATTATCATTTTGTTCACAGATATTTTTGTCGGGTTTCACTCACCTCATGGCTGGGAAGTAATTCTAGAGGGTGTATCGCGCCATTGGGGACTACCAGGAAATCACGATTTCATCTTCTTATTTATTGCCACATTCCCAGTAATTTTAGATACCATCTTTAAATACTGGATCTTCCGTTACCTAAACCGCATATCGCCTTCGGCAGTAGCCACCTACCGGAACATGAACGAATAGTCTTCGGCAAAAATCGGGTTTGTGAGTATTTATTACCAAATGAGTGCTGAGTAGGGAACCAGCACTCAAACTTT
This sequence comes from uncultured bacterium, assembly GCA_964245695.1. Taxonomy (GTDB): domain Bacteria; phylum Cyanobacteriota; class Cyanobacteriia; order Cyanobacteriales; family Nostocaceae; genus Hassallia. Next base: position 39,174 of record CAXTNZ010000013.1, read on the forward strand.
TAATTCAATACATCTCATAGAGCCAATACGCTTTAAACATTGAGAAAAAAATTTTCCCTGACTCAATCCCCTCATTTTAGCTATGGGGTACAACTGGTTCCTCAGCACTACTGAACACAGATGCACAAGTTTTACCGATTTGCTTGCTGAAAAAGCAGAAAAAAATCGGTGTTTTTTACTAGTAGAGTGATAAAGCGATGATTATCAGACAGTTAATTTCGTTACTAGCGCTATCTGCACTGATATTTCCTGCGGGAATTGCCACAGCAGAAAACGTTGATGTTCAAACTGGCAGCATGAGAGTAAGAGTTAATGAGGACGGCAGTACAATTATTAACTCCACTCCCAGACAAACAATAATCGTTCCCAGTAGCAGCTTACCTGCATCAAGGGTACGTGTTCTACAAAGTCGTAACCAGCGTTATAGCGTTTGGAAAAATCCCCAATCAACGCCGACTTTGATGTGTAATGGCAGAAAAATAACCCAGCGAAGCACTCTCAGCAATAGATCTGGTACTTCGACTAACCGCACTTACAGTTCCACAACGACAACATCTTGTTAATAGCTTTCTTTGCTGATATCTTGCACCAGGCGAATTATGTTCGCCTGGGGGTGCTGAAAGATATAAGTTTGAGGGAACTTTAGCTGAATAATTGTTCTGGAGAGACAGCCCCTGCATATGCCGGCAACAATACGGGCATATGCAGGGGTTTTCGCAACGCACGTATTCAACAAACTTTATCTGGACTTCACATTGGCTTCAGTATTTATTAGCATACTTAAATTTAAGAAATGTAACGATTTTCCGCGAGCCTGCATAAATCTCCCAACCTCATCATATAAATACACAAAAGCTGAAAGTTGGCGCTTGCGAGCCTCGCTGGGAGATTTTTTCAGTTTGGTTACGCTCAAGATTTTTGGAGGTGAACCAAAAATCAACACTTTTTGACCAAGAAAGTGAGTTATCGGGTTCAGTAAGGGCTGTCAAATGAAAAACCGTAGTTTTTTAAGTAACACGATCGGAGAATTGAAAATGAAAAATTCATTTTTAATTTATTTGACATGTCCATTTTCCGGATGAAAAAGACACTTCCAATCATCACCACAAGCTTACCCGTGGTGCTGTTGATTCTCCTGGTGCGGATGCCAACTTTTGGGCATCGGGAACTCAGTCCGCCGGAATGTAGGGTGAAAAAGTGGGATCTACCAGTGTTGTTTAAAACCAAAAATCAAGATTCATCCACTCAAAAGCAAAAAGCGCCATTGTCACCAGTACTTGTCCAAAGGTCGCCAGTTGCTTGTTGTCAGGGTGATGCTTCTTGTTTGGATGAGGTTCTATTTACAGGTGAAAACGCTCAATTACCAGATAAAAAGATACTTTTGCAGTCTATTGATCGCAGTCTGGGATACTTGCAAACGACTGATGCTGATGCTGCTTACAAAGGGTATGAAGTGCCAGGAATTACGCGCGATCGCGTGCTTAAAAGTTTGCAAAGATTCCGCGAACTGCTGCTAAAATCTAAGTCCGGCGCCGAACTACATGCAGCTATTGAACGCGAGTTTGTCCTTTATCAGTCAGTCGGTAAAGACAAGAAAGGTTCAGTTTTGTTCACCGCCTATTATGAACCGCTTTATGGGGCAAGTCGCATTCCCACACCAGAGTATCGCTATCCCCTTTATAAATTGCCTCCTGATATCGACTCTTGGTCTAAACCTCATCCTACACGGAAGGAACTAGAAGGAGCCGATGGTTTGCAAGCATCAATTGGTAAGTTACGGGGATTAGAGTTGTTTTGGTTGCGCGATCGCCTGGAACCATACATTATTCAAATCGAAGGATCTGCCAGACTTCAGCTTACCGATGGCACTCAAACAACAGTAGGCTATGCCGGTAATACTGCATATAACTATAAAAGCATCGGGCGAGAACTAGCAAATGATGGAAAATTACCCCTTGAGGGGATGACGATGCCGATTATCCTCGACTACTTTCACAAGCATCCACAAGAGTTAAATATTTATCTCCCCCGCGATCCCAGCTTTGTTTTTTTTCAAGAAAACTACGGTGCGCCAGCACAAGGTTCTATCAAAGTTCCACTTTCTCCAGAGCGTTCGATTGCTACAGATAAATCTCTCATGCCTCCTGGTGCTTTAGCGTTAATTCGCGCTTCTTTTCCCTTTGTCAAGGGTAGCGGCGAAATGGAGCATCGAATCGTCAGCCGTTACGTTCTCGATCAAGATACCGGAGGTGCAATTAAAGGCGCGGGAAGGGTGGATTATTTTTTAGGTACTGGGAAAGTGGCAGGCGATCGCGCTGGGGTAACAGTAAGTGATGGACAACTATATTATCTACTACTTAAGTCCCAGAAATAAACTTTTTTGCGCTTTAACGAAAGCGTTGAAATAGTTGAAATTATCTCAATGGTGTGTCACTTATGATTCTCACAAAGTTAACAATTCATCCTAGTATTATATGCTCGCTTATTTTCGCGATTTAGTGATATAATCACACCTTTTTGCTAAGTTAAAAATTCCGGATTATCTTCACTTTGTCCACCTGTCTGAACAAAAAAAATCAAAATGATGAAATCATAGATTTTTTCACATTTATCTTTCCGGATATTGCTGTATCAGCTTGGAAGTACGAAAAATATTAGTCGTCATCTCAAATTACCGTGACCAAGCCTGTAATTTTTGCCGCACAGGGTAATGTGAAAACCTATTATTATTTGTCAAACATCTGTGTGCCAATAGTATTAAATCAAATAAGAAATACTCTTACTCGAATTTGTATATATATATGTTCCTATAAAACTGAGATACTGTTTTTTAAGCTAAGGCGCTTTAATTATTAATTCTTTCTTTTTATAACCGTAACTAATTTGCAGTCATTTGTTAGTAGTAAAAAAACTACCTATTGACAAAAAATCATCGTAAATGATGCAACTTAAATGCGTATTTGCTTGTTTCTCACACACAATTTTCAGCCAATCCGGGGGTTTAAAAGTGATCAGGATTTTAGTTGATGCTGATTTAATCTTAGAAGCTTTGATTAATCGAAACGAGTTTGTCGGAAATGTTAGGGAACTATTGGATAGGGTACACCCGTCAATACAAATGTATATAACAGATGTGGGTTGGCAAAAAATTTACGATTATGCAAGTCGTTTTCGGAATACTAAAATTGCTGAAGTAGTAGTTGATTGGTTACAAGAGAAAATTCAGATTTGCTCTGTTGACCATATTATTTTACAGCAAGCACGCTCCTCGCCCCTTAGGGATTTTGAATCGGCTGTAGAGCTAGTTTGTGCCAGTTATGAAAAATTAGATGCGATCGTCACCCACAAACATGATGATTTTGCCGAGGCTCCTCATAAGTTTTGGATTTGGTCAGTAGCAGATTTGCGAGTACGTGCAAATCTAGAAAATCAGTTACAGGCGACTAGAACTAGTTAATTTTAATCGTGATTTATCAACCTTGAGATAATTGTTATAAGCGCTGCAAACAAATAATTTATTCATCAATTTGCGTAATTGCTCATAAATATAGCCGTTATCATCAGGATGAAGTACAGATTTATCTGTGTTCATCTGTGGTTCTATAATTCTTTGATGTATTACACAAAGAGCGAAAATCGCTATATATTTACTTTGATTGTTTTCTTTTAGGGTGCGAATAATTCTGCTTTCTTACGCAGACGCGCCATTTTGATATTTGGGAAGGAGCTGACAACAATCAAAAGCAAACCTTTCAATCATGGTTTGCTACAAAGTTTAACGTATCGCTAATGTACGGTTTTTCGCGCTTCTATTTAAATCCAAGCGGGCTAGAAAGCTTATCAGTTCGCGCTATTCTACGTTAACATCTATATGGTAATTTAAATCACCTTCACCGCTGTTTTGCTGAGTAACATTTGTGCCGGGACCGTTTATTTGTACATTCACCCCAGATGTTGGCGGAGAATAACGAGCAGAAATTTCTACTTTATGCTGTCCCACTGATAGATAAGGTGATAGATTAATCTGAGAACTATTATTGCTCAGTTTTTTTACCACTTTACCATCTACGGAAATCTCACCTCTCAATTGAGTCGCAGAGCTATTAATGCTGAGAATGTGAGGTTGACTAAGATTGGCTGCATTAAGATTGAGTGTGCTTTGTTGATACTGAGATGATTGACCGCTCGGCTGGCTACCAAAAGTTCCAAAGTCTTTCATATCATCATCGTCGTTATTGGTGGCTGAGTTAACATTAGTACTATCGGAGTTAACACTAGTGCTGTCCGATGTAAGAAAAGTATTTTGATTTTGGTTGCTGTTACCTAAGTTTTGAACTAGAAACATCGTCGCCATTATTAAAGCTACGCTGCCTGCCAAAACCGTGAGAACTTTTTTCATAATTATATTTACCCCCTTGACTATATAGTATTAGCGATCGCTCCAATTGCTCAATGAGAATAACCCTTAGAATTGATGTGAAAAAAGCAATAAATCCGAAATTCCCCCTAGGGGGAATTCGGAACTTTTAAAATAGTGTCACCCTGCTTGTAGGTGTTAGGCTAATTTATCTCTTGTTAAACGGAAAGTTGGGGTCAGCAGCTGGGTTGTGTACATGCACTGGAACACCTACTTTAACGTTAATATTTCGACCACCAGTGTTGTATCTAGAATTTCCACCAACATACTGATCGCTATTCCGTCTTTGTTCACACTTGGTAGAAACACAAACTTGCTTGCCGACGCTGGTGACACTGCCACCACTGCAATTTGGGTCAAAGCGTTGGTTAACGTTATTGGATTGCGAACCTCTTCTAGAACCGTCAACCGCAACTTGCACTCCCACATCAACTGCAACACACCCAGCCGCAGCTTTAGGAGTAAACGAAGGCATCAAGAAAGGAGATACACTTACAACTGAGAAAATACCGAGAGAAAGTAATTTTAAATTCATGGTTGTATCCTAATGCAAATAAACAAAACGTGAACTATTGACAAGTTGTTGTTGTAGTCGAACTATAACTGCGGTTAACTGCTCTACCGGAACTATGTCTTTGAATGCTTTGGCGGGTTATATTTCTGCCATTACATTGCATGGACTGAGTTGACCGAGGGTATTTCCAAGTCCCATAACTCCGGATACTATTTGGTCGATAAATCTGCACTGGAGTGCGAATAATAGTTGTTCGTCTGGGAGTGGTGTTAACCCTGATATCGTCGTCGTCGTCGTAGTCGTCATCAATATCAACCATAACGTCGTCATTGTGAACAGTGACGTTACCAGCTGTGACGATACCGCGAGGTGATGCAATCGGTGCAGAAAGCCAACGGGGAGACAAGTATGTGTGTGTGGGAGTGGTGTTAATCCGGATACCGCTGTCATTGCCAACCGAGACCCTAACATTGTCAGTTTGAACGTAGATGTCACCGGCTCTGGCAATTCCACTGGGTAATGCAATTAGCGCAGAGAAGACCGCTAGTAATGAAATTGTTTGTCTGGAAAACATGGCTTAATCACTCTCCTAATAGAAAAAACCGATTTTTTTTTCTGCTTCGCAAGCTAGCAAATCGGTAAACCCCCTGTTACATAGCCGTCAGCACCGCACCACACCCACTGCTAACAAACTAATTCCACTATCTGCAAGTTGCTTTCTTTGATGGCGTTGTAACCAGACTGACCAGAGGCTTATACAAGAGTGGTTTAATTGCAGTACCGTTGAACCGCACCAACTTGACGTTGGAGGTTTCTTTGGTCGGCACGTTGGCTAACAACGCTATCATCGATCGCCACACCATTTTGGTCAATACGCTGATTTGAGCGTTGTGATTGCTGGTTTCCTCGGCAGTATTTGTTACCGTAGCGAGAACCTGCTCCATTGGTGCGGTACTGGTAGCTTGTTTGGCTAGCTTGTTGATCAACTCGACTGTTGTTGATCGCTGCTGCACTTTGATTCAGCTCTTGGCGAGTACCGGAATCGCCTGCGAAGGCAGCACTTGGTGCTATAAACATTGCTGCGGCTAAAAGACTAAAAGCGTAGGTTTTCTTGAACATATTTTTGAACCTGATCTGAAGATTTGTTAGTGATTTAGAGATGGCGTTGCTCCAGAAGCGGAATAATTTGGCTGATTCTGATGATTCAGCAACGCCTGATAACTCAATTAATAATTAGCGACCGCGAACAGTTTGGCTTTGGTTGTT
>CAXTNZ010000014.1:0-6073 GCA_964245695.1 uncultured bacterium
GCTAAAGCCTGATTCTTTCCCCCCCTCTCCCTCTCTCCCCCTTCCCCCTGTTGCCTCAAGGAGAAAATTAAAAGCCTCATCGCTTATTACTCAGGATCTGATGAAGATGAATCAGATTCGGCTCGTGGTGGTTCAGGAGGTTGAGAAAACTTGTTTCTACCTCTCTTGCGGGGCGCATTGAACTTTTCGCGTGAGGAATCTTGCACTCCGGGGGGCAAAGAATTTTCTAATGGACTATTGCTAAAGTCAGGCGGTGACTGCCGATAAAGCAATTCCATCTCATTCCCCGCCTTGCGAAAAACTTTGACTTGGTTGACTACAAAACCTTGAAATAGACGGTAAAATGCCAAACTGACGATCGCCACCACTAGCCCCGAAGCTGTAGCAATCAGTGCTTCCCCAATACCAGTAGTCACCCCAGCTGTCGATTCGGTTCCCAAATCGCCAATCCGAATAGATCGCAAAGACTGGATCAAACCCAAAACTGTACCCAACAATCCTAATAATGGCGCAAGGGCAATCACAGCTTCTAAAAGTTTTTCGCCTCGCCGCATTCCCGCTAATTCGTCTTCTGCTGATGCTTCCAGCGCCAGTCGAAACGTTTCCGTATCGGTTTTGGGCAGGCTTAAAGGAGCGTAAAGAAACCGCCCGATAGGTTGATGTGTTGCCTGTCTGGCAATATCCCTAGCCGTTCCCCAATTGTCACGGGCACCATCCAGCACGCGATCAACTATTTCCCTTTCCTGCGTTAAAATTCTCAACCAGAACCACAAACGCTCGAAAATCACGCTCAAAGAGAGAATCGACAGGGCAAGCAAAGGCCACATCGCCGGTCCGCCCTTGTGTAACAGATCTAAAATATCCACTGTTTTCGGTTTCCTCCATCGCAACTGCAACTATTCCAAAGCATTTTAATTTTAGAGATTAATGTACAACTGTCGTATTCTTGTTAACTATCACAAGGTAGAATTTGGCGTTTGCTTAAAAGTAGCATCTTCCAAACCTTCTAGGGCGGTTATTCCCCCAGGAAGTTTATGGCATAATTTGCCAGAATTAAAGCTAACTGGAGGATCAAAATATGAATTTCTCAATCCAATCTCTCTATAACTGGTATCGCGGTTTGCTTCGTAACCCCAAGTACCGCTGGTGGGTAATTTTGGGAACGCTGCTTTATTTTGTCAGCCCCTTTGATGTCGTCCCAGACTTTTTCCCCATTGTCGGAGAACTTGATGATGTTTTTCTGTTGACACTACTCGTTACGGAGATATCCCAGGTAGCGATCGAAGGTTTTAAAGCCCGTAAGGGTAATGTAGATGCCAAAGCCGCCAATACTGCGGGCGATTCTACTTCTAACGCCGACACTATCGATGTTGATGCCGTCTCTGTCAAGTAGTTTGCGCTTAGAAATAAAAATTAATAAAGTTCTTCCATTTTCCCCTCTACTCACAAGCTTCGTGGATAGAGGGATATTTTTTATTTAGTCATTAGTCAATGGTCAACAGTGAATCAAAACAATGTGGCTGAAATTAAGTACTGTTAATTAATAAAGTGGTAATGTAATCTAATTTGCATTTTAAAGGCTCTTTTGTAATATTTAGGTAGTCAAAATATTTACTCGTTTTGGAAAAATACTTTAAATTTTATATTTTTAATTATTTATGACTAGTAGCGATCGCCCAAAAAAGCGCCAAATCATTGGACTGCTACCTGCGGGGGGACAGGCAACACGGATTTCCCCTTTACCACTGAGTAAAGAATTATATCCAATTGGATTTCGGACTGTGGGTGATGATTGTAACCTGCGACCGAAAGTAGTTTGTCACTATCTGCTGGAAAAAATGCGTTCTTGCGGGATTGATAAGGCTTATTTTATATTGCGATCGGGTAAGTGGGACATTCCGGCATATTTTGGGGATGGCACAATGCTTTCCATGAGCTTGGGCTATCTGATTATGAATTTGCCTTTCGGTGTGCCTTTCACCTTAGATCAGGCTTATCCGTTTGTTGGTGATGCTGTGGTAGCATTGGGTTTTCCTGACATTCTATTTCAGCCTGAAGATGCTTTTATCAGGATACTTGCACGTCTGGATGCGAGTAACGCTGATGTAGTTTTGGGATTATTCCCCACAAATCAACCGCATAAAGCGGGTATGGTTGATTTCGATGATACAGGTAAAGTCCGCCTGATAATCGAAAAGCCTCGCGAATCGGATTTGCGTTATATGTGGGGTATTGCGATTTGGACTCCTGCTTTTACAGAGTTTATGCATGAGTATCTGATTCATCTCAAAGCTAAAAGCAATTTGTTGCAGCAACCGGAATTGCCGATTGGCGATGTAATTCAGGCTGCTATTACTCAGGGTTTGCGGGTAGAAGCAGAAGCATTTCCAGATGGTACTTATCTCGATATTGGCACTCCGGATGATTTAGTGCGGGCGGTGGGGTTATTTGCTGCTTTGGCAAGTAGGGAAAGTTTGTAGAGTAGTTTGTCATTAGTCCTTAGTCCTTTGTAAAGTAAGTGTTCAATTACTTAACAAGGACAAAGGACGACCTAAAGAAATATCTAAACACATCTGATCAAACCCTAGAAGATGAGTTGCCGCAATTCCTCTAAAGTATTCACAGTCTTAATTCCTTCTCGAATTGCTTTCAATCGCTCTAAATCGGAAATTTGAGAGATTTCTGGCATCAGTTGTAATCCTTCGCTACCGAATTTTAGCTCTAAACCTAGTTCAATGCCGGACAGCATCTCCTCTCGCCGTCCTCTTTCTTCCCCTCGCCTTTCGCCCTCTCTCAAAATTTGCTGATACCAAGGAGATTCGCTTAACACTGCCATATCCCACCTCATAATTTGCTGAACTAAAGCACTATCTAATACGAAGCTAGCAAAAAATGCTAGGACAGTTTCTAACTGATTCAATTGCTCGTCTGCACGCAGAATTTGCAAAGCTTGTTGGATTGTGGATTCTTCTGCACCACCTTTTAGGATTGGTACAAAGGGAAGCAGAGATGGAACGGGTTGTTGAAAGGCTATTTCCACATCGACTTCCCAAAGATTTATTACGCGGTAATCTTGACGGGCTTGCAATCCGGCAAACTCAGACTGGTAACGTGTGGGAATTTCGCTCTCACTTTCTTTGAGAATATTAACCAGTACCGGATAGGTGGGCAGATTATATTTTTCTTCTGCCAGTGCTGCATACGCCCGCATTCGTTTGGGCATTTCTGGCTTGTAGCGCAATTGTAACTCGTTAAGTACGAGAAATTCCCCATATTGCGGACTTTGGGCGCGGATTAATACATCGCTTTCGCGGCTAATCCATTGAAATTCGGAGTTGAGAACTTCTCCGACTACAATGTCTGGAATCTGTGTTACCCATTTTACCCAGTTTTCGGGTGCGAGGCTGATTAATCGCTTGGTGCTGATGTCAGCGGATTTAGCCATGAGAAGTTAGATGCACTGTTGTGGCGATGATTAATTTTAATAGGTTGTGGAGAAAAAGGCGATCGCCACACATCGGGCATCAAATTGCCCTCACTCTGCAAGGGTGGGGAACTGTACAAACCAAACCTACCAAAATAGTTATCACTTGCAGGCTTGGTTTGACAAGACGCAGGAATTGGACTACTTGTGTTTATCCTTCAAACTGCTAGCTTGTTTCAGCACTGTGATGCACTGGTTAATCATCCACATCAGAACCTCTATTGTGGAGTCTCCGTGCTGAATGCGGTTTTCAACTTGGACGCCAATTAGTATTGTTTGCATAACTAACAATATGGTGATGATTTGGCGATAAAGCTTTTGACGAGTGCTTTGGCTTTGCTTGCGCTGAGTTTTCATTTATTTACCTCACCTCAATTTCAAATCGAGGTTAAGGTTGGGATTAATTGACAAGTAAATTTCCCAAGCGTTGATTAAAAGCCGTTTAGAATCTACATAGGGTGCTTGGGAAAGATGTCTCGCTTGGGAAAGCGAAGAACTTTTTGGAAAATTTTTTTTCTCTTCGATGACGGTACTTACATGGGGCGGAATCTTAGCTACGATGCTGGTAGAAAACACGCAAAAATATTGCTCTCCGAAGAAGTGCAGTGGGGATATTTCCCCAGAACAAGGTTCGCGACTTTACGAACCGAGTTATGAAGAGAAGCAGCGGTTTGAACATGAGGCTTTTTTAGAGCAAATTAACCGTGATAACGTTGATAAAACTCAAGGACACCGCATCGCTTTAATTGGGGAACCGGGTGCGGGAAAAACTACTCAGTTGCAAACTATAGCTTTCTGGATATTAGACAATAATCTCGGTTTACCAATTTGGATTTCTTTGGCAGACTTGCAAGAAAAGAGTGTAGAAGATTATCTGCTGCAACATTGGCTGAAGAAGGCTTTAAAAGTGGTGCGTGTAACAGAAGAACAGGAAAATGCTTTTGTAGATTTATTCAAGAAGAATCGTGTGTGGTTGTTGTTGGATGCAGCAGATGAAATGTCTTCACCCCAACCATTAACTGATATTTCCCAGCAGTTGACGGGATGGGTGGAAGATGCGCGGGTTGTGCTAACTTGTCGGATGAATGTTTGGGAAGCAAACGCGGGTGCGTTAGAAAATTTCGAGACGTATCGCTTACTCAACTTTGAATATCCGCAACAAGTGCAAGAGTTTATTGGGCTTTGCTTTGACAAAAAGAATCCAGACAAAGGAAAAAGATTATGGAACGAATTAAATAAACCTGAACGTCAGCGTATCCAAGATTTAGTTAAAAATCCCTTGCGGTTAGCGCTGTTGTGTAGCACTTGGCAATACTCAGATAAAGGTTTACCGGAAACTAAAGCTGAACTTTATCAGCATTTTGTGGAAGAGTTTTACAACTGGAAACAAAAGCCCGAAGATATCATCGCAGAGAAGCAAGAGGAATTAAACGCAGCGCTGGGACGTTTGGCAAAACGGGCAATTGATCAAGAAACGTCACGGTTTCGGCTACGTCATAAGTTGGTGCGTGAGGAACTAGGTGATGCAAAACAGCCAAATTCTTTATTTTGGTTAGCGTTACAGTTGGGATGGCTAAATGAAGTTGGACTGGCTGCGGAATCAGCAACGAAAGAGAAAGTTTACGCTTTCTACCATCCCACATTTGAGGAATATTTTGCAGCGTTGGCGGTTGAGAATTGGCGCGAATTTCTGAATCATGTTCCCGACAACCCCGCGCAAGGCGATTATCGCATTTTTGCACCGCAGTGGAAAGAGGTAATTTTGCTGTGGTTGGGACGTGAGAATGTGGGTAAGAAGGAGAAGGAGGAGTTTATTAGTGCGTTGGTGGAATTTGATGATGGGTGCGGAGAATTCAGTGCTATTGATAGAGTCAGAAGGGGATTTTACGAGTTTCGTGCTTATTTTCTCGCTGCTGCGGGGGTTGATGAGTGGAAAAATTCTTGCAATGCAGATGCTATTGTAGCGGAAATCGTTAAATGGGGCTTTGGCGAGTTTAAAGTTGAGCAAAACAAGTGGGTGAAATTTCTCTACCCAATCGCAAAGGCAGCAAACACAGCACTGGGTCAGACAAATCGCATAAAAGCGATCGCTGCTTTGGTCAAGTTAATCGGCAATCCACAACTGGATGATTATACCCTCAGGCAAGCAGCATCTAGCTTAGGGGAAATTGGCTCTGGCAACGAAAAAGCGATCGCTACTTTGGTAGAGTTAATCGGCAAACCACAACTGGATGATTATACCCGAAGGCAAGCGGCATATAGCTTAGAAGAAATTATGTTAGAGGAACAGATGCCGAGTGTTGTCACTGCTTTGAAGAATTACTTATCACCTGAAACTTACAAAAATCACTTTGAGCGATTCGATAATTGCTACAAAGTCATCTGGAAGTTTGCCCAAAGTATGCCCTACCCCGCTTTTTATCAAGCTTGGCATCAGCAAGAGAAAGTGAAAGATGGAGAGTAGGAAAGAAAAATATTCCCTTTAGCCAAAACCGAAATCACACACATCTCACGTTGCGGTAAGTTTTGCTCCACATTCCTTTAACCGCACTCTTCACTTTTTCGCTAATTCTCGAAGTTTCCTGTTCT
>CAXTNZ010000014.1:6173-44312 GCA_964245695.1 uncultured bacterium
GAACTCGAAGTTTCCTGTTCTGAACTCGAAGTTTCCTGTTCTGAACTCGAAGTTTCCTGTTCTGAACTCGAAGTTTTATGTTTTCAACTCAAATAATATCATGTCCGCTCAATAACTTATAAAACGTCATTACGATCGCAACGAAGTAAAGCGTTCGCGTAGCGTCTCCGAAGGAGTACGCGAACACTACGCTATCGCGGAGCCTGTTGCCAGCGAAGCGCAATAATCGCAATTGACTTGTATTTAACAGAACATGATATTACACAGCGAATGGCGCACCCTACAGCTACTTAAGCTGCACTACTTTGCTCAAATTCGGTCAAGAACCTAAACGCCTTAACGATATAACTAGCGCACTCTCTCGGAGAAGTGTTGTAAAACGATCGCCACGCACTTCCTTTATCTTCATCATAGCGATCGCCTCTTTCTTTATGTCCATCTAACCAAGCGACGCGCACCGCATGACCGATTAATACATCCAACACTATATATTCTTCGATTTGTAAGTTCGGGTTGCTGGAGACAATTGCCGCTAGTTCCATTAATGCTTCAATATTAACTTGTCGATACTCTGGAGCCTCAATTTTATTTAGCAAATGCTCGACTAGCAAGGCAAAATTTCTTTCCCCAGCAGTCATCTCCGATATCATCACTTCACTATCCAAACGATTGCGGCGCTCTAATTTATCGCCAATCACCAAGCCTTTACAATTATGCATCAATAGCCAAACTTTTTGAAAAAAGTCTTTTGGCACACGTCCTGTTGCTCCTTCAGCTTCGCGATAACGACGCCAACCGCCGGCTGGTACTTCTATTTCCGCTTCTATTGCTGGTTGCACTACCCACTCAATATCAGTTTCTTTTTGTTTGACGTGTAGTGATTCTTGTTTACGTAATAAGTTACTCATGCCGGAATATTCGGTCAATACTTTCTGCAAGCGCGTTTTCACCTCAAAAGGCGAAAGTCCCATCAATTTTTCATACGCTTCGTCTTGAGTGACATGCAATTCCCCAGCAACTTCACTGGTAAGCAACAAAATGAAATAGCCGACTCTCAGTGTCAGCAATCCCTTAAACAGTTCGGGTTCTGACTTGATTAACAAACTCAGATATATGAGAATTTCTTGAGTGAGAACGCGATCGCTTATATCCTCACGACAAAAATTATTTATTTTCTCGACTATTTCCTTGTGAGACAATGGCACGGTCATCAGCGACGCTTCACTATAAGCCTTACCCACTGCAATTTGCTTACCCCTGACCAAAATACTCGTCACCACGTCTGACAAGGCAATATACGTCATCTGCCGCAAACCCGCAACGCGACGCACCACTGCCCAAATACCCACGTCTCCGGCTCTGGTGTATACTTCATCAAGTAAATCTGCTACTGTAACCGCAGTTCCAGGTCCGCCAAAGCCGGTATCAAATTCCAATCCTTGCAAGCGAGTTAAAGTCTGCAATAACTCTATTTGCTCGTACAGATTTTCTGATGAGCGCAAAGATGAAAGCAATAAACCCAAGTTGGTTTGGCACTCCATTTGGAATTCTTGGGTATGCTCTAAATGCCAGTTTTTCTCTGGATTATAAGCTAGATAACAACAACGTGGTTCGGCATTTTTTAGCGGCGATTGGAAAAATTCCTCTTCTTGTAAAAAATCAATTCTTTCTATCGGTGCTGTCAGCATCAACTGATTTAATCGCCCTAATTTTACCCGCACACCTTGACAAACACCATCTTTTAGTTCTTGCATCAAATCTAGCAATGCTTCTGAGCCTGTTTCTAACATGGTGTGAGTCAACATTAAAGTTAGGGTAGGACGCCCTAAATCGTTCCAATATTTTTCAATGTAACCAAGTTCGCTTTTTAATTGATCTACTAAAAAATGGTAATCGAGAGTTAAATAGAACTGTTCCGAATCTAAAAACGAGGGCAAAAATACAACTGTCTCGTTACCAAAACGATAGATTCTCGATGTTGTCAGACTGCGGGGACTGCGTGGCGGACGCCCAGTTAAACCGAGTTTATCGCAACGTCCAATTTGCCGATAAATTGCGATTAAATCTTGCGCTTCCCGTACTTGAATCGGTTCTACTTGGGTAGGTGTTTGTGTCTCAATACCGTAAACTTCTAGCTTTGCCTGTAATTCTTCATCTTCTGCTAGCAAAGCAATTTGTACCATTGCTTCCCTATTTTTTCCGATGCATAAGTGTCTTCCCAATGGGTCAATATCGCCGACGGCTAATAACCCTTCACTTAACATTTGACCGAGAAAATATAAACTCTGCGCCCATACTAAAGGGATATTTTCGTTAGGTAGGCGTGGCTGAGTTTGGGGTGCTAATCTTTCAGCTTCTACGTTTTCGCCTGGAACATAATAAAGTTCTGGTAATAATAGCAAGCCATCCCGCTCAAAAAGCAATGTCTCTAAACTTTCTTGATATTTTTTAACTTGTTCTATATCGCCGCGAAACAACCCATCAAGATGTAAATAAGTGAAAAATAAAGGCCATTCGCACTCAATATGCTCAAATTGCTTGAGTTCCCACGGTTCGTAGTGCAAGCGGTGAGAGTCTTCTAAAACGGTTTGGTGTCCATCGCGCAAAAAGCGTTTGCAGCCGTATTTTCCTTCGAGTTTGTTGATAATATCGTTAAAAGTGCGATCGCGTAATTGCACATCTTCCACTGCAAATGCCGGAAAGCTAATTACACTCAACAGCGCTGCATCAATTTCTTTTGAGCCTGATTCTCTCGGCAATAGCGATTCTAGCGTAATTCTGGCGCGGGCAATTTCATCTGGCAGCGCATGAATTACTGATGCTTGACTACCACGCACACCAAATAAATCCAGTCCATTAATAGCTTCCAAAGCCGCTTTTGCCATCCCGATGGAACTAGCGTTTAATTCGGCGTTACCATGATTAATTTTGTTACCACGTTCCCAAATGCCAAAATCTGGTGTGCGATAAGCTCGTCCAATATAGTAAACTAAATTTTGGACGAAATTTACTTCGTCAATCGTAAAAATAATCTGCAATCCGGAAGCGGTCATTTGCGCCAACATCAGCAAAAATATTGATGTGGCATCAAGTTGTAAATGTCCCCATTCGTCATCGCCAACAACAATATCTCCTGTATCGGTGTTGTATTTGGCGTGTAAAGCATCTAATGGCGACTGAGTGTGTTTAAATTGCTCGACTTTCTGTGACTGTCGCATCATCGCGAACAACAACCCGCGCATGAGTTTGACAACGCTGTGTTCTAGTTCGTACGTGCGTCCCTTGTCTTCATCAACCTTGCGGTATGCAAGTCCTAAACCCCAAACTGCCAGAATGCTATACACATTATCTCGCACCCAGGCATCAGTATAATCACCGTGTGCCGTTATCGCCGTACTTGCAGGTAGCAAACCAGTAATCGGACTCTGACGGACAAGGATAATTGTCTTGATTTGCTCATAATAATACTCAAGGCGAGCTAGCAATTCGGTGGCTGTTTTCATACTTTGATTCTTGGCAGATTGGGGAATTCGACCTAATGGCTAAGAATTGAATATAGTTGTAAACAAAGCCAAAACAACTTCTATAAAAGGCTTCTGGCTTGTTACTTATTAATGAAATATACCCGAAATTGTAATTTTTTTCAAATATTCCTGTGTACGCATAATAATTTATACTTATTATTTTTAATAATTATAGACAAGAATAAACAATTATTCAAAACATACAACAATAATGAAAAAAAAATTTAGTCTATTTTAGGCAATAAAAGTTTTAACACAAAAAAAATCAGTTGACCAGGGGGTTAATTATGTCTTTACGTCAGAACCAAAAGAATTCTTTGTTAGTCAAGGTGATTTATTCTCAAGTTAAAGTTACCGCTAAAATGGAACTAGTACCACTAGAGCTATACGCTGATAATTTGCTTTAGTGGTCTGTTAGCTTTAAAGTTAAAAGGTGCGGAATAACTCAGTAGAAGGCAGATAAACTCATCGGGTTCTGGTAAAATCAATAAACAATAGGCTCTATTGGTTAATTTCCCAAGAAGTGTGTTAAAAATTCGCTCATTCAAAATTCGCTCATTCAAAATTGAAGAGAGTTTCAGTCGGGGATTTAAACCCAGACTGAAACTGAAGCTACGTGTAGACGCTCGTGGTCTTAAACCCTTTAATTTACGATAATTAACAACTGAATATTTGCAGTTTCTCCTTGCACAAACCCCCTGAATATCTTTTCGGTTAGGGGCTTTTCGTTTAGGGGGATTTTTTTTAGCGGTTTTGTCTGCCTCTACCCTGCGGGAACGCCTGACGGCGAATGCGTCTTTGCTCTCATTTATCAATTATGATCGCTATTCACACTCTCTGCTTTATCAAGATGCGATCGCACAATTGGATAAAGCGTTGTTGCTAGCTTGAGATTTGCCTAAGCAAGATGATGATTAACCCCGTCATCAAAATCACCTTCAGATTACCAATGCCTAGTGGTATGTAGTTGGTATGTAGTGAACTTAGTCGGCGGATTTTCCTTCATCAATATTTTATTACTTTAACAGTACCGGACAATTGCTGGCGGCAAAGAAACTGTCTACAGTACTATCTTCCTGATGACAATCTCATACTGCTGAAGCATGTCTTTGATAAAAGTGGTAGAATAACCATCAATCTTAGGTATGATTACACAAGTATTACTTTTGTTAGAAAACAAAGGATACTTTTTGTGTAGTCAAGATTGTAACTATGTGAAGTTTGAGAATTAATTCGTTTAAGCGCTTGACACAATTCACCTTAGTAGTAAAATTTACACCAAGTAAACATAAATCAGGGCATTGAGTTATTAGCTAGTGTGGAAGATCACAGATTTGCCACACTGATACTCGGCATCTACCGGATCACTACCTTCCGGGTTAGTATTATGACTTAGCGATGCCTTGATTGGAATCGATATTCAATTTTTGAGATTTTATGGGCGTTCGTCCACAAGATGGCAGTATCAACCTCCTCTAGCTGGTGAGAAAGTCTCCCAGCGCGGGGGAGACATTTGGAGGTATTTATCATGCTTATACACGATGTTCGCAATTCACTTGTTGACATTGATGTTGCTGACTTAAACCAGCTGAAATGGGATTTGAATCGTTCACAGCCAGTTGATGTCGGGGAATACATTGCACAATTACCTGAGAAACAGCGGGCGATCGCATTCCGCCTACTCAACAAAGCTCACGCAATTGATGTATTTGAATATCTACCACTTGACGTCCAGGAAGAACTGATAAATTCTCTTCATGATGTCCAAGTAGCGCAAATTGTCGAGGCGATGAGTCCAGATGAACGGGCTGAATTGTTTGACGAATTGCCTCCTGGGGTGATTAAACGGCTATTGCAGGAACTTAGCCCAGAAGAACGCCAAGCAACAGCAACGATTCTCGGCTATCCGGAAGGCACTGCTGGGCGCTTGATGACAACCGAATATGTGCGGCTGCGGCAAGGGTTGACTGTGGGAGAAGCCTTGAGCAAAATCCGCCGTCAGGACGAAGATAAGGAAACGATTTACTACGCCTACGTCACAGACGATAACCGCACGCTGGTTAGTGTTGTCTCTTTGCGCCAACTGCTGTTTACTTTTCCGGATGTCTATATTCGAGACATTTCCAGCGATCGCGTCATCAAAGTCAGAACGGAAACTCCCCAAGAAGAAGTCGCGCAAATCATGAAGCGCTATGACTTAATCGCTATGCCCGTAGTTGACAGAGAAGACCGATTAGTTGGCATTGTCACGATTGACGATGTGATCGATATTCTGGAAGAAGAAGCCACGGAAGACATTCAAAAATTGGCGGGTGCAAGTGGTGATGAATCTGCTTTATCGTCTCCTTTAGTGACGATTTGCAAGCGCTTACCGTGGCTATTGGGAATTATGTTGCTCTATATCGGGGCATCAAGTGCGATCGCGCCGTTTCAGTCTACAATTTCAATGGTGCCAGTGCTTGCCGTAATCATGCCATTGTTCTCCAACACTGGTGGTACTGTTGGTATTCAAGCATTAACAGTGACAATCCGTAGTTTGGGTGTGGGTGAAGTCACACCGAAAGATACTTTGAAGATTCTCCGCAAAGAGCTTTTAGCAGGCTTAGGTACAGCCTTGGCTTTAGCTACAACTATGATGCTGCTTTCATTGATTTGGGCACGTCCTCAAGAGCGATGGGTAGCGTTAATTGCGGGAATGGTGATGGCAAGCAATACAATTGTTGCTGTCACTCTGGGAACTTTGCTACCGATGGCTTTGAAACGGCTGAAGCTCGATCCAGCCTTGATTAGTGGACCGTTAGTAACTACAATGCTGGATACAATCGGGTTTTTAACCTTTTTATCGCTGATTTCTGTGGCTTTGAATGTTTTGCATTTACCAAAATAACCCAAAATAGAATGCTAATTGTAGTGAGGACTAAAGTCCTCCTCCTATTAGCAATTAAGCCGACATAATATCACTTCTCTTTCCTTCTTAACAAAAATAAAATTACTTGATATCTGCTAGCTCTTAGCTTTGGGAAGTATCTATTTTGAGCGAAGACAGGTGGTATCATTTCTTCTGCATATGTAAATTAAGAAGCTGTAAAGACGCGAGCGATCGCGTTTCTTGGCAGAAAAATCAAAGTATTTATGCCTACTACCACTTGGAATCGTCATCACGTTCTTTCCCTTGCTGACTTCACCGCTACTGAATACGATACCGTTTTGCAAACTGCTGCCAGTTTTCAGGAGGTGCTATCGCGGCGGACGAAGAAAGTGCCAACTTTACAAGGACAGGTGGTGGCAAATTTATTTTTTGAACCGTCAACCCGTACTCGCAGTAGTTTTGAACTGGCGGCAAAACGCTTAAGTGCGGATACGCTGAACTTTGCCTCAGGAACTTCTTCTATAACCAAGGGAGAGACAATTCTCGACACGGCGAAGACTTATTTGGCTATGGGCACTGATATCATGGTAATTCGCCACCGGGAAGCGGGAGTACCGAATGCGATCGCTCAGGAAATGGATCGTTTAGGTGTAAAAGTTAGTGTCCTGAATGCTGGTGATGGTCAACATGAGCATCCTTCGCAAGCACTGCTAGACTTATTTACCATCTGTACTCTGATTGATCCAGAAAATCCCCGTCTCGAACTTTTAAAGGGGAAGAAGATTGCCATTGTTGGGGATATTCTGCATTCTCGCGTAGCGCGCTCGAATATCTGGAGTTTAACCGCAAGTGGCGCCCAGGTACATCTAGCCGCACCACCCACCCTACTACCTCAACTATTTGCCGAGTATGTCAATGATGAGAAAGTGGGGAGGGGCGGAGTAACCCCGCCCGTACTGGGGATTTGGGATTGAGAATTCCCAATTCTCAATCCCAAATCCCAAATCGCCACCTGTTTA
Organism: uncultured bacterium; assembly: GCA_964245695.1. Classification (GTDB taxonomy): domain Bacteria; phylum Cyanobacteriota; class Cyanobacteriia; order Cyanobacteriales; family Nostocaceae; genus Hassallia. Next base: position 13,586 of record CAXTNZ010000014.1, read on the forward strand.
TACATTGGCAGCTAGAACCCGCTTTGAAAGATGCCGATTTTGTCATGACGTTGCGCTTGCAAAAGGAACGCATGACGGCTCATTTATTGCCGAGTTTGCGTGAATATCATCAGATGTTTGGCATTACACGCACAAAGCTGCAATTATGTCAACCAAATGTTAAAGTTTTGCATCCAGGTCCCGTGAACCGAGGTGTCGAAATTAGCTCAGACTTAATGGACGATCCGGAATTTAGCCTGATTCAAGCCCAAGTTACCAGCGGTGTTGCCGTTCGCATGGCACTGCTGTATTTGATTGGTAGCGGGAAGAATTAGAGGAGACAAGGGAGACAAGGAGATAATTCTTTCTTCCCATTCCCTATTCCCCTTCTCCCAAAATATTAATGTTGACATTTAAATTATTTCGATTATTCTAGAAATATGGTGGTTCATAATGAAGACACGGCTCGTTATGCAGATATCTTTGCTGCATTGGGGTCAGAGCCTCGCCTGGAAATCATGCGGCTGCTGTTTGCGGCTTATCCAGAAGGGATGACTGTAGGAGAGATTCACCAAAAGCTGAAGATTCCCAACTCGACGCTATCGCACCATTTGGAGAAGCTGCGAATTGAGAAGTTGGTTAATTGCCGAAAAGAGAAGCAATTTCTGTGGTATTCAGCGAATGCTGAGACGATGGAGGATTTGTTGTCTTTTTTATCGACAGGGAAAGCTTCATGCGATCGCATTATTGAACCGATCAACAATACATCCACGCAGGAAGGGTTTATGTTTGAAAAATTTTTTGAGTCTATATTTGAACAGCTTTTTGGTTTCATGTCTGGCAGATTCCACCTCAAAGGTTATGAAAGATTTACCCAAAAAGCTATTACAGCCATCTCTATTGCCCAAGGTGAATCTCACCGCTTGGGGCATCAATATATTGGCACCGAACAGATTTTGCTGGGACTGCTTGGCGAAGGTAGCGGTTTTGGATCACAGTTTCTCACCGCTGTGGGGGTGAACTTGGAAAATGCACAGATAGAGGTAGAAAAAATTATTGGCAGAGGCAAGGGTAATACACCTTTAGATATTCCCTTCACACCAAGGGCAAAGCGGGTGTTAGAACTATCCGTAGAACAGTCGCTACAAATTGGTGTTAACTACGTAGGCACAGAGCATCTGCTGTTGGGCATTCTCAAGGAAGGAGCAGGAGGTGCAGCTGGGGGAGTAGCAATTAGGGTTCTGCAAAATCTGGCAGTAGACCTAGTTTCTTTGGAACAACGACTGCGAAGCGCTTTGACTTAGGATGATTGGGCGTTTCCACCCCAGCAGTTGTGGAAACGCCTGCAAATAAGCACAAATAAGCAATTCAAAATGGCATGAGCGCCTATTTTCCAGCTTCTCGTCAATAATAGTTAAAAATATTTTTGATTTTTAAATAAATTCAAATCTTCTTCTCACCCCAAAGAGGGATCTGATCTGCATCAGCTGTTGTGGAAACGTCGAATGCATCCAGCAAAGAGCCAGGATACTTACCCTAAGGGCTTTTTAGCACTTTTCATTTTGACTGATTGCATGAGCAAATTGCATAGCAACTTCTTCCTTTAGTATGGCTCAGATAAAAGTATTGGACATGATTAAAACTTTTAATTCCTCCGATGGCAAGAGGCGTTTAATTCGGGAATTGGTGACAATGGTTTTGTAGAAGTCAAGTAAGCGGCTACAAATAAACATAAAAGTCAAGTATTTGTGCCAACTACTTATCAAATAACTTCTAAAAGTTTGGGAGGAAATAACTATGAGACTTAAAATTTTAACTGCGGTAGTACTAAGCACAATATCTCTAGCTGCTTCCGTTCCCGCTAAAGCTGCAAACCCTGCTCACGTTCAGCGTTTGCTCAAAACTCAAGAATGTTCCGGATGTGATTTAAGCGGCGCGAACCTCAAAGGCGCTCATTTGATTGGTGCTGATTTGCGGAATGCTAATTTAAAGGGTGCTAACCTAGCGAGCGCCAATTTAGAAGGCGCTGATTTAACTAGTGCTAATTTGCAGTCGGCTAATTTAACCGAAGCATTTGTAAATAGCACGACATTAAGTAAGGCTAACCTCACGAATGCTAATTTGAGCAAAGCTAGTTTAGCTAGTGCTGATGTAGATGGCGCTGTTTTGGTTGGTATTAATTTAAGCGGTGCTAATGTGTTTAACACTAACATCAGTGTTGGTGGCGAATGATAAAAATTATAGCTATTAGGGTGGGGAGCATCCCACCCTAATTAATATCTAGTCGCCAGTAATCGACAATTCATCAATCCAGATTCTCGGACAAACACCTCCGGGTGTCAATTCCGGCTCTTTTTCCACATAAATAATTGACTTCAGAACTTCTAGAAAATCGCCAGCAACTGTTGCTGACTCGATACTTGTTTTTACTCCCTTGTTGACTAACCAACCATCAAACGGTAGTGAAAAAGAGCCTTGTAAGGATTTCACTCCTGCATGTAAAGCTTGTAAATCATCGATAAGAATTACATTTTCAGCAGTTTCTAAGCTTAACTCTTGCTCAGAATTGGCGGCTGCAAAGACGTGATAAAAGTTGGGACTAACGCTAACTTTTGCGCCAATACTTGCATTACCTGTAAGCTGGGCATTCATCCTTTTAGCAGTACCAGCACTGTGAAGAAAGCCTGTTAAAACGCCATTTTCAATCAACGAAACTCGCCGAGTAGGAGTTCCTTCGCCATCGAAAGCTTCCGCACCAATGTTGGCTGGATGCAACGCATCATCGCATACAGAAAGCAGTGGAGAGGCGATTTGATTTCCGAGAGAATCAGGAGTTGATAGACTTTGCTTGTCGAGAATGCTTTGAGCATTGAACAAGTTAGAAAAACCGCCCAGTAAACTTAAAAAAGCTTCAGGTGAGAAAACTACTCGATACTTACCAGTCGTAACTTTTTCATAGTTCAAGTGGCTAATAGTTTTCTCTGCCGTTTCTTTGATGCAACCATTGATGTCTAGATTATCTAAACTTTGGTTTATTCTAAAAGCACCAGCACTACGGGGTTTTTTCCCTTCTTCCTCAGTTTTGCTGTAAAGATATATCGATGCTAAGGAGTGAGATTCAGTTCTGATTGCACCTTCACTGTTGAGATAGAACCTGTCAATATCTCTTTGCGCTAAACCGTTATAAGGTACTCCCTTAATAGCCGGATGAACTGCTAATAGTTCTTTTTCAGCTACAATCAGGCTTTCTATAAGTTGAGAAACGGGTGCTTGAGCCGCTTTTTCAGTTGATGCATTGGCGAGCGGAATAGTAGCCTCTGGACTAAAATCAGGGACATTTTCCTTCACACCAAAGAAACTAGCTTCGTAGGCGGTTTTTAAAGCTAATTCCAGTCCTTTTGGATCTACATCTGTGGTGCTGGTGACACCCATTGTATTGTCTTCGTTCCAAACACGAACAGTGACACCAGAGCGATTTGAGGCTTTGACTTGTTTTGGCTCACCTTGATCTACTTGTACGCTGGTTTCATCTACGGTTGAGCCGTAAATGTCGAATTTATTGATGCCAAGTTTGTGAGCATTTTGCTGGGCAGAAGTTGCAATGTCGTTGATATTCGGCATAGTCGATTTTAGATTTTGAATTTTAGATTTTGAACCGCAGATGTAGACGCGTAGCAGATGAACGCGGATAAATTACATCTTCATCTGTGTTTATCTGTGTACATCTGTGGTTCTAAAAATACCCATCTGGGGTAGGATGCGTTACGCGCGATCGCTCTTGCACCCTTTTGGATTTTGAATTTTAGATTTTGAACCGCAGATGTAGACGCGAAGCGGCTTGCCGCAGGCTACGCAGATGAACGCGGATAAATTACATCTTCATCTGTGTTTATCTGTGTACATCTGTGGTTCTAAAAATACCCATCTGGGGTAGGATGCGTTACGCGCGATCGCTCTTGCACCCTACAATTTTCTAGCGTCCACCAACGGTGATAGAATCAACTTTGATGTGAGGCTGTCCTACGGTAGTGTAGATACTGCCACTAATAGAGCCACAGAAACCAGCAGCAAGTGATAAATCTTGGGAACACATGGAAATTTTATTCATAATTTCCTTTGCTTCACCGATGAGGATGGCTCCTTTTAATGGCTTGGTAATTTTGCCATTTTCTATTAAATAAGCTTCGTCTACACCAAAGTTAAATTGTCCTGTAGCACCTACGCTACCACCACCCATTTTTTTACAGTAAATGCCTTTGTCAACAGAGGCAAATAAATCTTCAGTGCTGTGTTCACCAGTAGCTATATAAGTATTTCGCATCCGGCTAGCAGCAGCAAAGGTGTAATTCTGGCGGCGTCCACTGCCGGTTCTGGGGTGTCCGGTGTGCAAAGAACCTGCTCTATCTGCTAAGAAGTTCTTTAAAACGCCTTTTTCAATTAATAGCGTTCTTTGTGCCGGCATTCCTTCGTCATCCATGTCAATTGTGCCGAAGGCGTTTTCCGAACGTCCTTCATCCCAAGCTGTGAGACTTTCGTGAGCGATTTTTTCGCCTTTTTTGTCGGCAAAGGGTGTGGTGTTGCGTTCAATTTGCGTGGTTTCTAGCAGGTGTCCGCAGGCTTCGTGGAAGATTACCCCGCCAAAGTGATTCGCCATGATGATCGGGTAAGTGCCTGATTCTACGTAATCGGCGTAAAGCATTTTCCCGGCTGATTCTGCTATATGCTCGGCGGATTGTTGATAATCCCAGTTTCTCAGGAAGTTAGCATCGCTGGTATTTCCAGCGCGTTCGGCGATGGAGGTACGATTTGCACCGTCAGCGCACAATACGTTAAATCCTACAGACTGGGTGAGGCGAATGTCACGGGCAAATGTGCCATCACTGGCGGCGACTAAGACTTCTTGCCAATCGCGGAAGTAGCTGGCGCGGCGAGACTGAACATGGCTAGCTTTTTGCTGCAAGTAGGCGGTACCATCAAGGAGGACTTCTCCCATTTCGCGGATGGAGCTACATAAAGTTAACCATCCATCTTTGCCTCTTTTGGTGGCGTAGTCTCTCAATAGTTCCAGGTTGATTTCTGGGATGAAAGCGTTAGCTGCTGGTAGTTGCAATCCTAAGATAGAAAGACCTTTTTCTAATGCGGCTTTCAAACCGGAAAACGAAAGGTTGTTGGTACTTACGTAGCAGTCGGCTTTGCCACGAAATACTCTTACTCCCGCACCAGTAGCAAGACTGGGTGAAATGCTGGTGATAGAATCGTCTTCTGCAAGGCAAGTAATATAGTTGCGACGTTCTAAGAAGAATTCGATGAAGTCAGCGCCAGCAGCGCGTCCTAGTCCCAGGAGAATTGCCAGAGGGGCTTCCCAGGTTTCATCGAATCGCTCTGGTGTGGAGGTGTATTGTAAGGTGGGGAGTTGATTGGACAGAAGTAGGGTATTTGTAAGCATGGGTTGCCTAAGAAAGCTGGCGTAATTCAGAGTTTTAACTGAAATATCCTGGTGTGTTCACTCTAGCAAATTTAACAAAACTTCCTTGTAAGGTTAGTAATGAGGTATAGGTAGGGATGGTACCACCACCGGACGACTAAAGTCGCGGCTATACAAACGCTCGTCCGCATGACTTGGACTAATTAGGCACGTCTATCAGTCAAGATCCTCACTGCCCTAACAAAAATCACTACGATCAATAAGGGTATCTATTTATAATTTTAAAGATAAAATCTGAAATTGGTATGACTTCGACATTACCTTTGCCCGATCCTCATCAAAGCGATTCTTCCAACACATGGGAGGAAGAACTGGATAAAGCTATTTTCAGTTTTGAAGACATTCAAGCGGAACTCAACTACAAACAGGCACAAACCGCACTGCGAAATTTGGTAGCTAAACTTGACCTCACTCCCCAAGAACAAGACGGACTAGAAGCCGAAATTGGCGATTTAGAAATCATGCTGGGGAAGTTAGACCGGATGGTGGTGCAAATTGCGGCTTTTGGTATGGTGGGACGCGGTAAGTCTTCATTACTTAATGCCTTAGTTGGACAATCGGTGTTTGAAACGGGTCCCTTGCACGGTGTCACTCGTGCTGCACAGCGAGTTAATTGGAGTATTACTGAGGAAGCGATTGGGGAAACTGAACGCACTCTAAGAGTCACTTTACCAGCGATCGGTCAATCTCAGGTGGAATTGATTGATACTCCTGGGTTAGATGAAGTAGATGGCGAAACCCGCACCGCTTTAGCCGAACATGTGGCAAAACAGGCTGATTTAATTCTGTTTGTGATTTCTGGCGACATGACGAAAATAGAACATGAGGCTCTTTCTCAGTTGCGGGAAGTTGGTAAACCAATAATTTTGGTGTTTAACAAGGTAGACCAGTATCCAGAAGCCGATCGCATGGCAATTTACCACAAAATCCGGGATGAAAGGGTGCGGGAATTACTCTCACATGAAGAAATTGTCATGTCAGCAGCATCACCGTTGGTGAAGACGGCGATTCGGCGTGCTGATGGTACTAGGGGGATACAATTGCGTGCAGGTAATGCCCAAGTTGAGGAATTGAAGTTAAAAATCTTGGAGATTTTGCACCGCGAGGGCAAAGCTTTGGTCGCTCTCAACACGATGATTTTCGCCGATAATGTGAATGAGCAATTGGTGCAGCGAAAACTGATGATTCGCGATAGTGCTGCGAATAAGTTGATTTGGAAAGCTGTCATGACCAAGGCGATAGCGATCGCTCTCAATCCGGTTACAGTGGTGGATATACTTAGCGGTGTAGTTATTGATATTGCATTGATTATCGGTTTATCTAAACTCTACGGCATCCCGATGACCGAAACAGGAGCCGTGCAATTGTTACAAAAAATCGCCCTGAGTATGGGCGGTATCGGTGCTAGCGAACTGTTAGCAACTCTAGGTTTAAGTGGGCTAAAAACTTTACTGGGTATCTCTGCACCAGTTACCGGTGGTGCTTCCTTCGCTCCCTATGTATCAGTAGCGATAACACAAGCAGGCGTAACTGGTGTTGCTTCTTATGGAATTGGACAAGTTACCAAAGCTTATTTGGCATCGGGGGCGACTTGGGGACCCGATGGACCCAAAGCAGTCATTGGTAAGATTTTAGCTACCCTTGATGAAACTTCAATTCTCAACCGCATCAAAGATGAATTGCAACAGAAGATAAAACGAAGAAGTTAAAAGGTCTTACTCTATAAGCTCGCCAAGGTTAAAATCTATTCTTACCCAACCTTTGAGTCTTCGGAGATTGTCGAGAAGGAGTAAGGGAATTTGCCAGTGATGTACGATCAGGAAAGGTAGGGGGTCACTCACCTCAAAAATTGCGTCTTTCCCCCGCAAAATGTTTCTTACCCAGGTTTGTAATTGCTTTAATGATCTAATCCCAGTCAGCCTCCAGACTTCGTGGTATAGCCAATAGGTTGGCTTACTGTCAGCCATTGGTTGCAACGGTTCAGCCAAAGGCTCTTTACCAAGGTATGCATCCGCTACCCCTGGATGGTTATAAAACATAGTAATCGCGGAGTGAGTGCGGGGGTTGCATTCGATGGGATAAACACTTCCGTCAACAGCCTGAATGATGTCAAAGGAAGCCTCTCCGGTAAGTCCCAGTTCTTTGATGAAATGACTTACCCATTGCATAATTTCCGGTTTATCAACATTTTCGTAGTTGACTTGAAAGGCGGATGACTCACAGCAGCAGTGCAGTCTTAACTTCCCATCTCGCACGGTACTGTGAGTGCAGTATTCCTGTCCGGGGATGAATTCCTGCATAATCCAGGGCTTCTCCTCGCTGATAGGCAGACTTTTGACAAATGCTGCTGTCTCTTCCGGAGTGTCGCAGGGTAGCTTGGTCATGTTCAAGCGGCGCACTGAGTCGTAGGGAATGCTTTTGAGAATGTACTTATTCTTCTCGTGGGAAAAGTCGAAGTTTAGAACTTGTTCTGGATCAGTAATTTTGAAGGATTTGGGAACTGATAAACCGAATGATCGCGCTTTTTCGGCAAAGGCAAACTTGTCATCCAGCATCTTCGTTATATCACCATCGAAGTGAAAAATCTCACAATAGCCTGATAATACTGGCTTATCGTTGGAGTCAAAGTAGCTGACGGCGAAAATGGCTACCGGGATAAAAAAGTCGATGTTTTCTTTTTTGGCGATCGCACGTAGGGCTATCGTGTAGCCTTCTAAGTCTTTCTGCGGGTCAGGGACGGTGTAATAGCCAGCGACAGCATTGGAAAATCGATGACCACTTAACCAGTATTTGTGGATGTCAACTAAAATGACTCGATGCCCAGCAGCGTGAAATGATCGCGCTAGCTGAAGGGTTTTGGTCATCCTACCGCCACCGATCAAGATATTCTTGGGATTCTCGGTTAAAACCACTTGCTTGTGAACCGGTCCCCTGAAGAAATTCCCCAGCAACGATACTAGTACCACGGTGCAGTTTATGGGGAATGCGATCGCCAGTAATGCAAGGGTGCCCAAGTTTTGGAACACTGCAAAAATACGCGCCTTTATAAATTGCAATTCGGTCATTAGCTCTAAAAAGTTTGTATTAAAAATGAAAAAGATTCCTGCCCGGTGTTTGTGGCACCGGATGTTGTAGCAGATGTAGCGGATCGGTTAATTTCTGTAGCTGTCCCCAAGCTCTGTATTTTTGACATCAAAAGCTGCATTAACGTAGACGAGACTGAACTCAATCTTCTCGTAACCTTCCACATTAAATGCCGTTTCCGTTGCATCAAATTTTAGTTGGACGCTACTCATTTCCTTTACTCTTCTTTACAACCTCTTAAGATTTACTCAACGTTCCATTCAACTCGGTTTTCAGCAGTTGGTGAGTCATTTTCCTGACTGAAACTGTGAAGTGACATAGACGAGTTTTCTGATTTTTGACAAAAAACGCGCAAATATTATGCCCGAAATACCGCTACTTGGAGCCATCTATGACAGTAGCAGTAAACTATCAATCAATAGAGTAATTGTAGTCTTGGTTGCCTTGATAGTACCAAAAGAGGTAGAAAGCTCAAGTTTACAAATCTTTAATGTTAGTCTTAGGCACAAGCCCGCGAAATAAATACCGATCCGTCAAACAAGCGAGGAGCGATACCCACGAAAAAAAAGGCGCAATTGGGGACAGCATTGCTGTGCCCAAGAGCGGGTACAAGAGCGCAAACGAGAACCGCTATATTACAGCGCTGGCGCTGGGAGTGGCTTTGCCGGGGCTGACAACGGATCTATCCCACCTTGCCCGACTTCAAACTGATTCATCATGTCGTGGTCTTCGTGAACCATATTGTGGCAGTGGGACATATACTTACCCGTGTGCGGTCTAAACCTCCCAATTATTCTTACCGTTTCGTTTTCACCAAGGTAAAATACATCCTTCAAGCCACGCTCATAGGGAAAAGGTGGCTGACCATTACGGTCGAGAATTTGAGCATCAATGAGATGAAGGTGAACCGGATGAAACCATAGACCTGAGTTGTTTTGCAGACTCCAAATTTCCACTTCTTCGAGTTGTGGATTTGCATCAACTCGGTTTCGGTCCCATCCGTTACCGTTGATCAGCCACATTCGATCAATATGCTCGTACCTGAATTCGCGGGTTCGCACAGCTGAGGATTCTGGAATGAATGGAATATTGCGTAGTGTGCTGGGAATAGAACTGTCATCGCTTTCGGAGCGCACCACATCAAAGCGCATGATCTTATCTGTGTTGCCGAAATTATCGTTATTAGGGGGTCCGAGATTTTGCAGTACTACTTGAGTCCCTATGGGATACTTAGAAAAATCGATGATCAACTCATAGCGCTCTGCCATGCCAATACGCATATCTTTCGTATTCACTGGCGCAGACATCAACCCAGCATCCGTACCAATCACAATCAAGTCTTCGCCGGTACTCAGAGCAAGTTTGTAAGAGCGGGAAATTGATGCGTCTAACACTCGGAAGCGGTACTTGCGGTTAGCCACCTCCATGCGGGGCCACGGAACGCCATTGACTGTAATCACATCGCCCATCAGACTGTGATTACCTTGGTTATCAAAAATTAGTGAACCATCAGACGCGAATTGCTTATCGTGAATGATTAGAGGGATATCATAAGCGTTTTTGGGGAGTGGCAGACCAAGTTCATCGTCACCTTGGACAATATACATCCCAGCAAGCCCCATATACACATTCCGGGAAGTCTGTTGAATTGCGTGGTCGTGATACCACAAAGTAGCGGCGGTGTTGTTGGGATAGGTGTAATCCTTGTAGTACCCTTGAGGAATCAAATCTTCAGCGTAGCCGTCGTACTGGGGTAGCGATGCCATTCCATGCAGGTGAACCACCGTAGGTGTACCAACCTGATTGATAAAGCGAACAACTGACTGTCGATTTCTACGTTGTTTAATTGTCGGACCTGGAAATGTACCGTTATAACCCCAAATTTCCGTCGTTCGCCCTGGTAAAATCTCTACAGTAGCCTTCTGTATTGTTATCTGGTAATAATCAGTTGTTGAATCGCTACGTGTAGGGTTCAACACTGGTGGCGTGCGGAAGGGAAGTGTAAACGGCTCGACTCTCTCATCAACTCTCTGAGCATATCCCCGATGCTGAAATACTACGGGTAGCAACATAGAACCACCCGCGAAAGCTGCAAACATCAAGGCTTCACGTCTGCTAATTTTATTCATGGTAGTGTCCCCTGTCTCAAACAACTGTGTAAATTTGACTTGTTTGAAAGCAGTCAACAAAAAATTTTCTCTATCTAAATTATGTCAAAAGATATATGACATATGGCTAAAGTTTATTTAAGTAATGATACTAAGTGTTAATTCTAGACTTCTTTTAAGCAAACAGAATTGTTTTATTTATACATAAAAGAAAAGCAATTCAGCCTCAAAAACCAAAACTTTGAGATGGGAACTTGGAATGTTAAGTTTTAAACTTAAACATCCAAGTTCAAAGCTCTAAAGTTCAACTTTTGAAACAGAATTGCCGAAATTTACGGGTACTGAACCCCAAGTCATTAGACTTATGAGCAAAAATTATTTTTGCACTGTTTTGGGAAAAGCGAAAAGGTAAAAAAGAAAGCTTTTTTCCTATCCCAGTCCCTAGTCCCCAGTCCCCAGTATTTACCCTTTACTTTTAAAAGAGTTTAACCATTGTTGAACTTGATCGCGGGCGATATCGCGACCACCTAGACCAAAAGCTAGGGCAGTAGCAACTGCGATCGCACCTAATAAAAGTCCAAAGGCTAAGTTGACAATATCACTAGCAACACCAATCTGTTGCAGTGCCATTGCGGAAACCAAAGCGATAATCGCAATCCGCGCAACTTGAGCCAAAATCCGTGCTTGGGCATTTCCCGAACTGGAAATGATGCTAAAAGCCAGATTTGCTAAGAACAAACCAACGGCAAATACGATCAATCCAGCCAAAATGCGCCCAAATATGACCACAATGCCACTTACCAGTGCTGTGAGCGCGGGAATATTCAAGATATTCACCGCAGCTACTGTGGCAAACAGCATTACACCAACTAAAACGACGATGCCGGCGATTTCCGATGGGGTGCGGGTTGAGCTTATTGGCTCTGTTGTATCTGCTGAGTAAACAGCTCGTCTGGTAGGTGTTGGCAGACCTAAAACAGAGAAGATGTTGTTAAAGCCGATACTTGTCAGGATATTGGTAACCAATTCCGCCACAAATCGCCCGACAAAATAGGCAACAACCAAAATGGCGATCGCTGTGAAGATAGCCGGCAGGGCATTGAGAATCTGCTGCAACATCGCGATCGCTGGCAATGAAATTGCGTCGATTCGCAAAGCATTCAGTGAGGCGATCGCCACAGGAATCAAAATCAAGACATAGACAATTGTGCCGATAATCGTTGATAGAGATTGCGCCCCCGCCGTAGACGAAAGTCCAAAGCGTCTCCCCAAATCGTCGATTCCAGTTGCCGTCAGTAAGTTGGTAACAATCCGTCGCACTATATTAGCTACAAACCAGCCAACTGCGGCAATTAATACCGCCGCTAAGATATTTGGCAGAATTGAGATAATCTGCGTCACCAGAGTTTGTACTGGTTGTAAAGCCTGTTGTAGCCCCAGAGTATCCAAAACAGGGACGAGAAACAGCAAAAAAATGAACCAATACAAAGCATTGCCAATCGTCTGGCTCAGAGATACTTGATTGAGACTGGGGGCGGCATCTTGTGGTTCTGGATTTAAACGCTCATCCACCCGCAATGCCTGGAGTCCGCGTATCGTTATCAGCTTGACGAGGGTAGCTACTAACCAAGCTAATAAAAGGATGAGTCCCGCAGCCACCAATCTGGGTAAGAAGTAACCAATTTGATTGAGGAAAGAATTGAGCGGTTGAGAGGCTCCTCCTAAATCTAAGGCGTTCAAAACGGCTACTGCCGTTAACAGCAGCACAGACCAAAAGACCAAGCCAGAGACAAATTTCTCTACTTGAACAGTATCACTACCAGTCAATCCAGCGGCAATACGGTTGTCTATTTTGGTGCGATTAAGAACACCGCGTACTATCGCCGCAGCGATCGCCGCAATCAGCCAGCCTACTAACAAAATCGCTACAGCCCCTAGCAAACGGGGCAGATATGCAACTACCTGTTGGATACTTCCTTGTACGTAATTGACTGCACCTGATTGATTTGGTATTAGGTTTGGCGACTGTGCTAAAAATTGCTGCACCCTCATCGACAAACCAAGTTCAATCACCTGCGTTATTCCTTGCCAAGTTGTGTTCATGGTTTTCCAAAATTAAGGTTAACTGTTATCTCAAAAACACGTCAGATTCTTCTGGCGTGTATTGTATAGCACAACTATACACACCAGTTAAGTTACCAGTGTTTTGCCCATAAATCTACCAGTAAAATCATATATGGAGTTGAGAACAAGAGTATTTTTTTTACTTGCTTTTTTGACAACTCGTTTGATAAATTGCTAGCGCCAAAACAGTAAATTATCACTTATTTTGGCATCATTGTATATATTTTTATTTCTAAAGTAGAGTTGGCTTTAATATTGATTTAGTGTATTTGCAGCGCTAAAGAAAGGTGTTACTGTAAGTGCAGCAATAGCTTGAATGATGTAGAATGTCTCAAGTTTTTGAACAGTCAATTCAAATTAATGCCACAGCTACGGTGGTAGAGCGCTGTATTACCGATTTAGCTCTGATGCACCGCTGGCTTAATCCCGTCCTGCGTTGCGAACCTGTAGGCGAAACTTGGAGTAGCGATTTAGGTAGTAAAAGTCGCTTTGTGATACAAATACCGATAATAAAACCGACATTAAATAGTACAGTTGTGGAAAGACAACCGGGTTTGGTAGAGTGGGAGTTTGACGGTTTTTTCACTGGACGCGATCGCTGGGAATGTCAACCAGTCGAAAAAGGAACGCGCTTAGTTAACCGCTTTGAATTTGAGATTCCCAACCCGATAATTAGCTGGGGTTTCAAAACCTTCGCCGAACCCTGGACAAAAAAAGACATGCAAGAACAACTACAACGACTCAAGCGAGTGGCGCAAGAAGTACAGCAAGGCTTTCGGTGATTTGGGAAAGGGGAGGGCTGAAACACTTTGCAGTCGTTACTGACGGCGAAAAAGTATCTAAATACGATAACCCTAAGCACCTTGCCAAACATGAGAAAAATCTTAAGCGTAAACAAAAAGGAAGTAAATCAAAAAATAGATATAGAAAGGTTGTTGCCAAAGTGTACGAGCGAGTTAGTAATTCGCGGCAGGATTTTCTACATAAACTTAGCTATAAGTTAGTCAGCGATAGCCAAGCTGTCATAATAGAGAATCTTCATGTCAAAGGCATGGTACGCAATTCCTATTTGGCAAAAGCAATATCTGATTGTGGCTGGGGAACATTTACTAACTTTTTAGCGAACACGCGCTAGAACGTAAAGGTGCAAGGTTAGTTGAGATTGATAGATGGTTTCCTAGCTCTAAACTCTGTTCTAATTGCTTCTACCAAATGAGTGAGATGCCGTTGGATGTCCGCGAATGGACTTGTCCTCATTGCAATACTCATCATGATCGTGATGGGAATGCGGCAGCGAATATCAGAGCAGAGGGTATCAGATGGCTATTGGCGGAAGGTTCAGCCGTCTCTGCTGTAGGAGGAGAAGTAAGACCAAAAATGGGGCGAAAGTCTCATTTGAGGCATTCGCCTATGAGTACAGAAGCCCCATCCGCCCATGCGGTGGGGTAGTTCACTATCATTCCTCATCTCATACCCTAATCTCCAGTTTCTATCTCCCCATCTGAGTCAACAACCGCTGAATCACAGGGGCATCTTCAGCATCAGGAACTCTTGCTAGATAACTTTGCAAGTCTTGAACAGCTTGGGGGTAAAGACCGAGTTGATAGTAGAGAAGACCGCGATCGCGCACTTCTAAAAGCGTATCAGGCAACAACAGCAAAATTCGTTCAACCGCTGCTAAAGCTTTTTCTATCTGCTGTTGTTTCAGGTAAATATATTTCAGATTCGTCAGTATCCTTGCCAAAAATTGTCGATGATTCACCGCGACTAAAAATTCTGGTTGTAGCGTCACAGGTTGTTGATAAATTTGTGAAAGCCGTTCTTCGCAATCTTGGGCAAACATCACCTCACCGTTATTGAACGCATCGACAAAAATATCCATATCTGGTATGTCTGGGCGGATGAGGAAATGTAGGGGCATCCCCACCCCAACCATTGGAAAATCAACTCTTCGAGCAACCTCTATATAAACTAACGCCAAGGTTATAGGAATTCCCACTCGGCGGTCAATCACATCATTGAAAAAGCTGTTGCGCGGGTCGTAGTAGTCTTGTTTATTTCCGGCAAATCCCAAGTCTTCATAGAGATACTGATTAATACTCTGAATCACCCGCAGCGGATAACGCCCTACTGGCAAACGTTCTTGAGCTTCCATTGCCATTGTATCGAGAGCGTTGAGGTATTCCTCTACGTCAAGGTTGGGATATTCTTCTTGTGCAATGTACAAAGCCGCCTTTGCCAAATCGATATTCTCGTCAGGCTGCTGGATCTCTCGGTAAAAATATTGTCGCGCTGACGAGAAATTCATAAGCAAATGCTCTTTAGAGGTATGAGGATCAAGCTGGAGCGCTGAAAAATAAACTGGTTTTTTGTGCCTATCTTTATCTTAGAGATAATCAGCCGATTTGGACATATATCCACACAGCTTTCAGCAAACGGCTCTACCCAAGGTATTCAAATCTACTTATATTATTTTCCTTAATAACTCATTACATTAATGACGTTTGCCGAAATGCTATTCAGAGCCTGTGTATTACATATCAGAGTGAAATGGTATAGCACTGCTAAGTGTGCGAGCGCACACTTAGCAGCTTTTTTATTTTGAATGTTATGTGGGGCGATCGCTATGCGCTCTGAAGCGGCTTATATCATTCTTGCATAGCTATATTCGCGCATAAGCACCTATATAAATCTGTTTTAAAGAAGTTTTTCCTTTTGTCAGTAAAACCTAGCGCACACAACAACATTAACCGACGGACTTTGATATAGATATAAATTCAGTTCCACCCAAATCGATGTACTTGCCACTGCCTCTCTACCTGCTTTGAACTCCTGAAGCGCAAACAGCAATCTAGCGCCGCCGAATCACAGCATAAATTTATTAGCACCCATTAGCACCCATAAGATATGACCGATGTCTACCATTGCCAGACATCGGCATTTTTGCTTTCAAGTCCCCCAACCCAAGTGATATGATAGTCTGCTGCCTACTCCCAGACATCAGTCTTAAGAATCAATTTATGGCGAAGATAGGAGTCGTTCGGTGATAACCTGGAAGATGAAAGAGCGTTAATCTTAAGTCTCCTACAACCCTATCTGAAATATAGCTTCAATTATTAGAACCCAGCATGGTCACCACCGCAGAAAAAACAAACATAGGCTACATTACCCAAATCATTGGTCCTGTTGTAGACGTTAAGTTTCCCTCAGGGAAAATGCCGCAAATCTACAACGCTTTGATCGTCAAAGGCACCAACGAAGCTGGAGAGGAAATTTCGCTGACCTGCGAAGTGCAGCAGCTGCTGGGCGATAACCAGGTGAGAGCTGTTTCCATGAGCACCACTGATGGCTTAGTGCGTGGGATGGAAGCCCTTGATACTGGTGCTCCCATCAGCGTGCCAGTTGGGAAAGTCACCTTAGGACGGATTTTCAACGTTCTTGGCGAACCTGTAGACAACAGGGGACCTGTAAATGCTGAAGAAACATTACCCATCCACCGTGATGCTCCCAAATTCACAGAACTGGAAACCAAGCCTTCCGTGTTCGAGACTGGGATTAAAGTTGTTGACTTGCTGACTCCCTATCGACGTGGCGGTAAAATTGGTCTGTTCGGCGGTGCAGGTGTCGGTAAGACCGTGATCATGATGGAGTTGATCAACAACATCGCCACCCAGCATGGCGGCGTGTCTGTATTCGCTGGTGTGGGTGAACGTACCCGTGAAGGTAATGACCTTTACAACGAAATGATGGAATCTGGGGTAATCAATAAAGACAACCTCAACGAGTCTAAGATTGCTCTAGTTTATGGTCAGATGAACGAGCCACCCGGAGCAAGAATGCGGGTTGGTTTGTCGGGTTTGACAATGGCAGAGTACTTCCGGGATGTGAATAAGCAGGACGTGCTGCTGTTTATTGACAACATCTTCCGGTTCGTACAAGCGGGTTCTGAGGTGTCGGCGCTACTGGGTCGGATGCCTTCTGCTGTGGGATACCAGCCTACACTGGGAACAGACGTAGGCGCACTCCAAGAGCGGATTACCTCGACCACCGAGGGTTCGATTACCTCGATTCAGGCTGTGTACGTACCTGCGGATGACTTGACTGACCCCGCACCTGCGACCACCTTCGCTCACTTGGATGGAACAACAGTGCTGTCTCGCGGTTTGGCTTCTAAAGGAATTTATCCGGCGGTTGACCCGTTAGGTTCAACTTCCACCATGTTGCAGCCCAACATTGTGGGTGATGAACACTACAACACGGCTCGTGCTGTACAAGCAAATCTGCAACGTTACAAAGAACTGCAAGACATCATCGCCATTCTCGGTTTGGATGAATTGTCAGAAGACGATCGCCTGATCGTATCTCGTGCGCGCAAAGTTGAGCGCTTTCTATCTCAGCCCTTCTTTGTGGCAGAAGTATTCACCGGTTCTCCTGGTAAATACGTGAAATTGGAAGACACCATCAAAGGCTTCCAGATGATTCTCGAAGGCAAGTTGGACGATTTGCCAGAGCAAGCTTTCTACTTGGTAGGCGACATTAACGAAGCGATCGCCAAAGCCGAAAAGCTTAAAGGTTAGTCAATACTCATTAGTCAATAGTCATTAGTCATTAGTCAGAGCGTAAAAGACTGTTGGCTTTTGACTGTTGACTTTTGACTGTTAAACGCCACTTGCTTCACTTGGGGAGACCCCAAGACCGCAGTGGCTCCCCTTGACCCTTGACCCTTGACCCTTGACCCTTGACAACTTATGACCCTAACTGTTCGTGTAGTTTCTCCAGATAAAACAGTGTGGGATGCCGCAGCTGAAGAAGTAGTTTTGCCAAGCACCACTGGTCAGCTAGGTATCCTCACAGGACACGCGCCACTTTTGACCGCCTTGGATACAGGTGTGATGCGAGTACGCGCTAGCAAAAATCAGAATTGGACAGCGATCGCCCTTATGGGTGGTTTTGCTGAAGTTGAGGAAAATGAAGTAACAATTCTGGTTAACGGCGCGGAAAAGGGCGACTCAATTAACCTTGAAGAAGCGCGTACTGCTTTTAACGAAGCCGAAAACCGCGTCAATCAGGTGCAAGCAGACGATCGCCAAGCACAAATTCAGGCAACACAGGCTTACAAACGCGCTCGCGCTCGCTTTCAAGCTGCCGGCGGTATGGTGTAAATATCCTGTCAGCCTAAACTTAGCGAGGAAATTAGAGCTAATAAACCCGGTTTCTCAAAGAAACCGGGTTTATGAATAAGATTTTTTTATAGCAATTCTATTATCAACCCAGGCATCAATCGCTGCAAGTTATTTAATGATTTTTCTTGCCAAGGTATTGTTTTAGAAGCAAGTATTATCATCTGAAGCGTCTTTTTCTTCTGCATCTCGATGACAAACTTTGCCAGCATCCCGATTCCAGAACTATTGATAAATTGTAGTTGCTGTATGTTGATAGTAATAGTCTTTGGTTCTTTGTCTGCGACATCATTAAGCAACTGAAAAATGGCGGCATATTCTGGTATATTCAGCCGGAGAGCACCACTAAAATTTACACTTGCGTTGTTTGTATCATACCAGACATTATAATTTTCGCCCTTTATTTCCATAGCCTCAAAACTCCTTTTCTCTGCTAAATAGTTGAAAATATCTAGACTTTCAACTGCACCATAGTTGTCACGACAAGCGCTGGCGGTTCTTGCTGGAAAGTATCAAATTTCCAGCCAAGCTTGACATTATAATCGTTAACCATAGTTAAAAGTCCTAATTGATAACCTTTACTATCCTCTTTTTTTGAATTTTTTTCGATTTGCCGATTATAAAACTCATATGGTTCTGAATTGAGGAACTCATTAATAAATTTTTGAAATTTTTCAGCTTCAGAAATACTTACACTATTTTTTAGGATAATTCTAATTTCATCACTTTTAAATTCTAGGTTAATAGTAGTGGCGTATTGCGCTGTTGCGTCAGAATATTTCATGGCATTTTCTAATAACTCATTAACAATGAAGCTGACGGCAAATTTAATCTCCAATTGCTTATATGGAGTTATGCTTTCATTCTCGTCACTTGAAAAAAAAGTGGTTAAATAGTCTGCCATAAAATCAGCACACAACCCATTATTGCGCCAGCGCTGCTTGATAGGAAGGAAAGAAGGTGAAAATTCCAGGGTGAAGTATTCCTGGTTAAGCGGTATTTCCAGAAAATTTCCGAATATTTTAGTCGTGTTTCCTAAATTTTGAATCATGATTATCCTGTCCCTAGTAACTAAATTTTCCTCAATGAATATTTCAGCTAAAAAAAAAGATATTTTGTGTTTACATCAACTGCAATCTTACTAATATGCAAATGCATAAATTGACTTAAATTTAATTGAATTTAATTACTACTACTAATAAATGGTAATTTTAACTAACGATTTTACAAAGTCGCTCTCACCTATATTGCACCTAATTAATCTCTTTGACTTCAGTAATTATACTTATCAAGGGTCATACTAAATTTTTCAAGTTAAAATACACCAACAAAAGTTTTGTTTAACAAATCCTATTTACGAACCCGCACTCAATAAAGTGGCAATGCTCACTAGCTGAAATTTGGGATTACTTAGCCGTAAACTGGGTTTTTTTAGTAAAATTCGTCATTTCAGCTATTGTTGCTTGTCCAGAAACCTGGTTTTTTCGTGTCTTTACGCAAATATTCTTCGTATGAATTTTTGTATAAAATTACAGCAAGTTTAAGAAATCCGCTTAACTCTTGGTGAAGTGATACTTTGGATAATTATTGCCCAGAGGGGCAAGTTTTATGCAAAGCCGTAAAAATTCCTTTGATAACCGTCAACCAAATAAAATATTTCGTTTCGCAACATCCTTGATGGCAAGTTTGGCGCTGGCTGCTAGCATTCAAGCTGCTAGCGCCACTCCCACCAAAACATCAACTACACAAGAAACTACCTCAACATCAGTTCAGGTAAGTCAAATAAAGCCAAGCATTGCCCAGATTCAAACTAATACCACTCAATATCAGGCAATGCAGATTAATCCGTGGGGACTTATTCCCATCGTTGTTGTCGGCGGTTTAGTTATATTTGTCCCCCTGTTCTTTGGCGGACTGGTCGTAATTGGCGAACGTGAAGTCGGCATTGTAGTTAAAAAATTTGATATTTCTGGGCGCGGACTTCCAGCCGGACGCCTGATAGCCCTCAACGGCGAAGCTGGCTTGCAGGCTGATACCCTTGCCCCTGGGTGGTACTGGGGCTATTGGTCTTGGCAGTACTCGGTGAAAAAAGAGCTGGTAGTCGTTGTACCCCAAGGTGAAATCGCCCTGATCGTCGCCGCAGATGGCGCACCCAACCCGCCAGAACGTATCTTGGGCAAAATCGTCGATTGCGATGATTTCCAAGATGCCCGAAAATTCCTCACCCAAGGTGGGGAAAAAGGTCGTCAAATGGGGTTTCTGACAGCGGGTACTTACCGCATCAACACCGCTTTATTTAAGGTAATTATGGCGGCAAACGCCAACGCTCATGGCATGAGTGCCGAACAGTTGCGCGTGTACAGCCTTCCTGCTGATAAAGTTGGCGTCGTCACTACTCTGGATGGTATGCCAATTCCCGCAGGTGAAATGGCAGGACCTGTAATCGCCGGACACGACAACTTCCAAAGTGGTCAGAAATTTGTTGATGGCGGTGGACGACGGGGTTTGCAAGAGCAGACTCTGCTTTCTGGTTCTTGGAACCTGAATCCTTGGTTTGTTCAAGTTGAGCAAGTGCCGATGACGGAAATTCCCATTGGGTATGTAGGTGTGGTAATTTCCTATGTGGGTAAGGCACATCAAGATGTTAGCGGTGCAGCATTTACTCACGGTAATTTGGTGAATGTAGGACACAAGGGTGTGTGGGTAGAACCGCTGTATCCCGGTAAGCATCCAATTAATAGCCGTATCATGAAGATTGAACTGGTGCCAACGACCAACATAGTTTTAAACTGGTCAGGTCGCACCGAACGTCACAGCTATGATGCGAAATTAGCTTCTTTGACGGTGCGTTCTCAAGACGGGTTTGCCTTTGATTTGGAAATAGCGCAAATTATTCATGTGGGCGCTTTAGATGCTCCGAAGGTAATTTCTCGTGTTGGCTCGATGCAGAATCTGGTAGACCATGTGTTAGAGCCTACCATCGGTAATTATTTCCGCAACTCGGCGCAAGACTATAGTGTACTTGACTTTCTGACCGCCCGGAGTGAACGGCAGGCGGAAGCGGCTGAGTATATTAAAGCAGCGTTACGTTGTTACGATGTGCAGGCGATTGATACCCTCATCGGTGATATT
Source organism: uncultured bacterium (assembly GCA_964245695.1). GTDB lineage: Bacteria > Cyanobacteriota > Cyanobacteriia > Cyanobacteriales > Nostocaceae > Hassallia. The sequence continues at coordinate 34,678 of CAXTNZ010000014.1, forward strand.
CAGCCGCCAGCAACTTTAATGCAAACACAAACAGACCGTAAGATTGCTGAGGAGCAACGCAAGACTTATCAAGTCCAAGAATTCGCTCAAACTCAACGACAACAACTTGTCCGCGAAACTGCGCTGGCGGAGATTCAGCAAGAAATGGTGAAGTCGGAGCAGAGTGTTAAAATTGCGGAACTGAAGGCAAACGCGCAGATTAAGCAGGCTACAGGTCAGGCTGAAGCAACTCGCTTGCAAGCCGTTGGTGAAGCTGAAGGTATTCGTGCTATTGGTACTGCGAAAGCGGAAACTTACCGCGCTGGTGTGGAAGCTTTGGGAGAACAAGGTTATACAGCGATGCAGATGATGCAAATTATAGGCGATCGCAATGTCCGTCTCATCCCAGATGTTCTCGTTGGTGGTAGCAATGGGACCAGTAACGGCTTAGTCGATGGGTTACTGTCGATGATTTTATGGAATCAAACGGGAAAGACGGGTGATGTCACTCCTGTTCAATCAAAACCACCAGTAATTAAACAAAACGGTACTTCGCCGTTAGTTGTTGATTTTTCATCAGATAAGTCACATCAATAAGCTAAAAGACTTAATAAGCCGAAAACGAATCACAGATGAACACAAATAAACACCGATATAAATCTCGTGTTCAGGGCGTGTTTATCTGTGGTTCGATATAGACGCACATTGACTTATGCTCTCTTGTTTATTAAACATAAGAGCAAAAATCCGAATAAGCCCAAAAGAACTTACTATACCGCTTTTCATTTGAATGAAGTAATTATTTATCTGTGTCCATCTGTGTCCATCTGTGGTTCATTATTTCTTTGTGTACCTTACCCAATTGCAAACCGCTATATTTTGAGTTTGATAACTGCGAAGGAGTGACTGAAGGGTATTTTGAATTTTTTAGAAGAGCGCTATCGTTTAGTTAAGTTGATAAGTCAAGGAAGTGGCAAAACCTTTCTTGCGGTGGATGAAGGTAAATCTCCCGCAGTTCGTTGTGTGGTTCAAGAATTCTCGCTGCAAAAGGAAACACTTGTAACTTTTGGGCAAATGTTAGAAGAATTAGGCAAGCATCCGCAAATTCCGGTAACTTTAGCATATTTCCAGCAACAGCACTTTTATTTGGTACAAGAGTTTATTGAAGGTAGCAATTTAGCTCAGGTGCTTGAAGATGAGGGTGCTTTCAGTGAAACTCAAATTTGGCAACTTTTAGAAAATTTGCTGCCAGTTCTCAAGTTTATTAGCGATCGCAACATTATTCACGGCAATATTCAACCCAAAAATATTATCCGCACAAAAGCGGGGGATGTTGTTTTAGTCAATTTTGCTACTGCTAAATTCAAGACAGAATTCGACCTTTTTACAGATGAAAGCATTATCGTGAGTCCAGAGTATGCGGCTCCGGAACAAATTAAGGGAAAATCCGTATTTGCAAGTGACCTTTACAGCTTAGGTGTAACTTGCATTTACTTACTTACACATATTCCGCCGTTTGATTTATTTGATGTCGCTAATAATTGCTGGGCTTGGCAAGATTATCTGATTACTAGGATAAGCGATCGCCTAGCTAAAATTCTCGACAAACTGTTACAAAACGCCGTTAACCGTCGCTTTCAATCAGCCGATGAAGTTATGGAAGCAATAGGTGTCCACTTTCTACTTTCATATGGGCAGAGTTACCCGGTTGGTATCGACTTCCGTAAGGGCGGGGTTACGCCGCCCCTACCCACTCCTGGGTGGCAATGCTTGCATACTTTGACTGGACATTCCGGTTTATTAAGTAGTGTGAATTCAATTGCCATTAGCCCTGACGGTAATACTTTAGCCAGTGCCAATGATGATAAAAGCATCATATTCTGGGATTTAAATACAAAACAAGTGCTAGAGACTCTCTGGGGACATTCCCAAGCTGTGAAATCACTTGCCTTCAGTCCAGACGGAAAAATTTTAGCAACAGCTAGCGATGATAAAACTATCAAATTGTGGGATGTCAACAGCTTTCAAGAGATTTTCACCTTTGTTGGACACTTTCACGCTGTGAAATCAATCGCCTTTAGTCCCGATGGAAAGCTGCTAGCTAGTGGTAGCTGGGATAAAACAGTCAAAATCTGGGATGTAAATTCTGGCGAAGAAATTTGCACTCTAACTGGACACAAATTACAGGTGAGTGCAGTCGCGTTTAGTCCCACAGGAAAGCTTTTAGCCAGTGCTAGTTTTGACAGAACTATTCGCTTGTGGAATTTGCCTGTAAGTCAAGAGTCTAAACTCGAATTGAAAAACCGCCCTCATTACACACTTTTAGGTCATGCAAGGGCGGTTTTGACAGTCGCCTTCAGTCCAGATGGTCAAATTTTGGCGACGGGTAGCGATGATAATACTATTCAATTGTGGGAGGTAAACACTGCTCAGCTAATTCGCACACTTTCAAGCCATTCCTGGTCAGTGGTGACACTAGCTTTTAGTGTTGATGGAGAAACGCTGATTAGTGGAAGTTGGGACAAGACAATTAAACTTTCGAGGGTAAGTACAACAGAAGAAATTGCTACTCTCTCTGGTCATGTAGACTCAGTGTTTACCCTTGCTGTCAGCCCTGTTGCACAACTTATTGCTAGTGGCAGCAGGGACAAAACAATCAAACTTTGGCAGCTTGTAGAGCAGCAAGGCATTTAATCATGCAATACTAGGCGCTACCTGTGAAGGTAACTTCGGGAAATTTTAGCTGAGCTTCAGCCATTGGGCGGTTTCTGCCTTCCTCTTGCCAGTAGTTGATTACTTCTGTTCCTTTGTTGAGCAACTCAACGCGATCAACGTCAGTAATCCAGTGTTTTGACTCTAGCTCTTTTTTTAACTCTTCCCAGGCATCATTCCTGGGCCAGAAAAAGTACTTAGTCAAAGGACTTGTGCCTTTGCCGACAACTTGATCGACCGCTAAGGCGACGTTTTCATCTAACCACAGGATTTTCAAAATAAACTTGGTCAATCACACCTCCGCTAATTTGTGGGCAAAAAGGAACTAACTCATGCGATCGCTTATTCTAACGCAATATATAACCAGTTGACTAAATAGAAAATGGGGAATCAGGTGAGTTTACCAATTACCTATTCCCAATCTAAAATCGAAAATCCTCTAAAATCGAAAATTCTATGACTGAACAAACAAATGCGATTGCCATTTTCGATATTGACGGTGTTATCCGCGATGTCGGCGGTTCCTATCGGCGAGCGATCGCAGATACCGTAGAGCATTTTACAACAGGAGCGTATCGCCCTACACCACTAGACATCGACCAGCTAAAGAGTGAAGGTATTTGGAATAACGATTGGGAAGCATCCCAAGAATTAATTTACCGCTATTTTGAAAACTCGACACCCCGCGAGCAATTGCAACTTGACTACAACACGATTGTCGCCTTTTTTCAATCGCGTTACCGAGGCACAGATCCCAACAATTGGACAGGGTATATCTGCGATGAACCGTTGTTGTTACAGCCTAGCTATTTTGAGCAACTTACACTTGCTGGGATTCGGTGGGGATTTTTTAGCGGTGCAACTCGCGCTTCAGCTACCTATATCTTAGAAAAACGCCTTGGTTTGAAGTCTCCGGTGTTGATTGCGATGGAAGATGCACCGGGTAAACCAGACCCCACGGGACTTTTCGCCACCGTTCGCTTGTTGGAGTCTGAACTTGACAAAAAGGAAATTATAGTGTATGTAGGAGATACAGTAGCGGATATGTATACAGTAGAAAAGGCGCGATCGCTTGATTCGTCTCGTACTTGGATTGGTGTAGGCATTCTACCACCGCATGTGCAGGAGACAGCAACGCGTCGTGATGCTTATGCCGAGACACTGCGACAGGCGGGAGCCGCTATAGTTTTAAGCAATGTGCAAGAATTAACATCGGTGCAGATTCAGGAATTGTTGCGGTAATGGAAACCTAAATAAATTGTGGAGATGTTTGGATGCGTGACAAAAAAGACTTACTCTAGCACCAGAGATTTATCACAGAAATCTGCATTCATGAAAGATTTTCATCGCCGCCAAGCAATCCAATCCGCGTTTTTAGATCAATAGGGACTTCTGTTGGGACCAGAAGGGGGTGTGCGGATGGTGGTGACGGGGAGGCGCTCTCAAAATGAGCGTATTTTGGAGACTAGCGTGAGTTGATGTTGAAGAGTATAAAGAGGATTTCTAGTAGAAAATGTTGGAACTCTTTTAAAGGGGTTCCTACTCTGCTTGTCCAATTCCTCACTTAGAGCCATCGGGGGATACATTAGACCTCTTGCAAAAATGCTTGAATTGTCATGTTGATCGGAGTGAAACATCTTTGGAGATTCCTCGCTACACTGCGTTTCGTATGCCCTACGGGCACGCTACGCGAACAGAATGACATTCACGATTTTTTGACTTTTGCAAGAAGTCTATTAGCACTTAGAATTAAGATGGAAACAATAATAATCTGGCTATTGTTTATAAACGTTACTTATTCCTCCTTTTTTCTTTATTGATCTGATCACTTTCGTCATAAAAAACTTTCTATTTTGATTTTTTTGAAATTACTTCAATTGGCAGAATCAGGAGTTTTCCATACAGAGCGCCAACCTAATGTATATAATAAGCTTTTAACAACACCAACAATGCCATCAATTTGGTAGCCCAGGTGTGTTCGGAGTACCAACATTTGTATACGGCTCTTAGGAAAGTAAATGAATATGAGTTTGAGTACACCAAAGATGCCTTGGGTGATATAGGTAACGTACAGAGCCTCACCAAAAGTCTTGGATAACTTAGCGCGATCTCCTCCCAAATACAAAAGCGGTTTACTGTTCCAAGGATCAAATACTGTGAACTTCGTGGAGAAATCCCAGTGTGGACGCACAAACATTTTGCCGCGCTCGTTCAACATACAAGCTGTAAAGCTAAAGATACTGTTGCTAATACCCACCACATCGCAGTTACTTAACATAAAGAAGTCAATGTAGAACTCGATGTTTAGGTCTTTTATCCTTTCTGGCAGCTTCACGTTTAAGTTTCTCGACGTCAAAGGGGAAAATTTGTCAAAATCATGAATAATGCTGTTTAAATCGTCGCTACACAGGTAGAGAACAGGCTCTTCTAGTTCGCCCCATATTTCATCAAGCCATTCGCAATACCATTTTGAGGGAACCGCTAATGTGAACCCAGCCAGTGGAAGTGTTATGAAATCGCCTCGTCGAATGTGAATTCCAATGATAGTTTTACCTTTGGAGCGAAGAAGATTTAGTCCTGCTTCTAACGCGGATTTCAAGCCACTTACAGGTTGAAAAAGTAAACGAAAATCTTCCTTATATGGTTGCAAATATCGGGTGTGTATTTGGAAAAAACCCCACAAATCAACGTTTACCATACCGCAATCAAGAGCTTTTGCTTCCTCCACTCGGAAACTCTTGGCATCTGCTAGTTTTTCCAGGTAAGGGATGAATTCTGGAATAATATCGAACAAATTTTTTCCAGCATCCCTGCGCTCAATCGCCGGAGGTAAACGCTTGGAGATGGGTGCATCGTCATGCCCAAAGAGAGTCTGACCAATCCAAGGGGGACACTCCACTGTTGCTCCACTCTTCTGGGCACATATCCTTAAGAAGGCATACTGAAAAATCTGGTTGCCGAATCGTCCTAACTGACCGAGAGAGGACATTGTCAGAACTGGCTGGCTGGATCTTGCCTCGTTTGCTGAGGAGGTTTTGATGTCTTCAGCGTCTTTTTTAAAAGTATCAAATACGCTGAACACCCTATCTGTCTCGCTATTGGTAGTATATTTAGATTTTTCCATTGCATCCCCTGAATTATCATGAACTACTGCCAAACACAAAATTTACCCTACAGAGCTAGGTACTTCATAGCCGATTCCTTCAGCGAGCGTAGTTTCCACAATATCCGCAGCTTTGTCTAACCCTCCAGTGCTTTTAAGTAAGACTGACATCCTATTTGCAGCTTCAGTGTAGCTTGTGTTACTGATTAGCTCATTGATTTTTCGGCGCACCTCACTACTATCAAAATGTTGTTTGTCCAGCTTTAAAGCAGCATCTAAGTCCACAATACGTGCTGCAAAATAGTGCTGATCTCCAAAGAAGGGCAAACCTAGAATTGGTTTTCCCCAATACAGAGCCTCGTTAATGCCATTTGGGCTACAATGACTGACAAAGGCACGAACGGCTGGATGAGAGAGGACTGCTTGTTGCGGAACAAAATCTTCGATGCGGAAGGAGGATGGTAGCGTAGGAAGAATATGCTGTTGGATTTTAGGTAACGACCACAGTACCCGAAATCTATGATCGGTAAGCCCTTCTACCAATGCTTTAGCCTGCCTGGTTTCAAGAGTAGCAAGAGTGCCAAAAGCAATATACACAACTCCCTCACTTTCTTTTCCCTCTTCCAACCATTTACTTAGAGAAGCGCTCAGAGGCTTAATTGTTTTTGGGAAAATTGGTCCGACTAGGTGTACAAAGGAAGGTAGTGGGCGTGGAATTTCAATGCCAAAAGCTGTGCCTACAATCATGGGATGTTGGCTAAAAGGATCGTTCAATTTTTTTTGGTCGGAACACTGGCTGCGAACCTGATTAAGCTTTCTCATGGTAGGCAAAAAGTGCAACAGCAGCCAATAAGGTCTGAAGAAATTCAGACAGCGCTGCCATAGATTCATATGTACAGAATAAGATGTTCCGAAGCGAGGATATTTAGAACTGGCTGGGACAAAGTTACCCAAGAATCGAGTTTGAATAATGTAGGGTAGATTCATCTGCTGGGCTAAATCCATTGCTGGAATAACAGCGCGATCAATGACTAGAAGATCCGGGCTATACTGCTGAAAAATAGGTTTCAGCGTTTTGTACATAGAAACATACGAATCAATAAGCCCATTCAACATGATTTTTTCACCACGCCAGATGCTTGGTTCCTGAGAGATCCTTTGCCAAACATCCTTTTTGTTGTCATTAATCCCTTCATCAGTTGTTTCTAGTCTTGGCTCCCAGGGGATAAAATGAGCGTTGCTATGAACAAGCCATTCCCTAGCTTCTTCTGCAATAGCAAAGCTGACTTGGTTGCCTCTACATACCAACTCTTGAGCTAGTACAATCATTTGATTGGCGTGACCAAGTAAAGGAAGCGAAACAAACATGATATGTTTTTTCATAATTCTGCCGTTTTTTGCTTATGGCTAATGACTAAGAACAACTGAAAACGAGGAATTAACAACTAACAACAGCTTTTCTAAGCTCATTTCTACGTATGCTCAATGAAAACATCTGTTATGGCTGTATTTGAGCCAAGACAGGCTTCCCAGTAGATACCGCCTTCTCAACAATATCAACAGCGCGAGTCACTTCCCCAGCACGGCGAATAGCTTCTTGCAATCTCAGAGCATTCTGCTTGTAAGATTCTTGCGTTAACACTCGCTCTATAGCCTCTCGCAGTTTAGAAACACTCAATTTGTTGAGGGGGACAACTTCACCCGCCCCAGCCCAAGCAATACGCGCCGCTACTCCTGGCTGATCATTGGCAATGGGAACAGCAACCATCGGCACACCGTTACTTAAGCATTCTAGGGTGGTATTCATTCCTGCATGAGTAATCACGAGGGTGGTTTTTTTTAGCAATTCCAACTGGGGTACATATTTGACAAGTAAAGGCTCACCAGGTAATTTTGGCAGTGCTTCTGGTTCAAGTGAACCTCCCAGAGACATCACCAACTGAACATCTAACCGCTCACATGCTTGGGCAATATCACGGAAAACATACTGTAGCCGATTTTGTACAGTCCCTAGTGAGGCATAAATCAAGGGTTGTCCCGTCAACTTTTCATATGGAAAAGCAACAGGGTCCCGACCAACTGGACTATGATAAGGTCCTGTAAAATGGAACCACTTGGGCAAGTGCTGTCTTGGAAATTCTAGTTGAGCCGGCTGTTGACTGATTTGAGCTAGTTGAGACAAGCCATCAACCGAGTGAGAGGTTCTGGGTAGGTTCCACTCTTGGCGATACTCTGCTATCACCTGTGTGATTGGTTTGGCAACAGCGTTGAGCAATTCATAACCCGCTTGATTGCGGAGGCGTGCCCACCAAGCAGGATGATAGCGCCAGTTAGTGAAATGAGGGGGAACGCTCTCTTCTCTATTAAGAACCACAGCACTGCATACAGTAACGAAGGGAATATCGAGAAATTCTGCAACAGCTGCTCCCCCTGGTGAAACTTGGTCTATTAACAGTGCTTCCACACCTGCTGCTTTGATGGCTTTTGGTGCATCTCGAAGCATGACAACCGCTGACTCCTTAAGCAGACTAACGGTATACTTCATGGCTGCTATTCCGCTCAGTTTCCCAAGATTTGTCAAAGATTGTGCCATCGCCCCACTCGGAAACTCAGCTTCGCCTATCGCCCGAAATTCCAATCCTGCTGCTAGTATCTTAGGTTTAGCATCAAGCGCTCCGATGAAAGTCACACAATGACCACGCTTTTGCAGTTCTTTTCCCAAGGGAAGCATCGTGTTAAGGTGACCAGTGGATGCAGGGCAGATTAGTCCAAAATGAGTCATATCTAATACTTTATAAAACTTAATAGATTTTCAGACATAACAGGCAAAACTATGCAACGCTTAAAGTCAAAACCCGTTATCTATTTACTAAGTGCAAATGAAATTAACTTATGCACTTACTTTGATACAGCACAAATGTAAAGAAATCGCAAATTTTTGCCATAAGGCTTGCAAAATTAACCTACTTTTGGTAACTAGCCCTCTGTCAAACACAAATGTTACTTGAGTGTTAAAAATTTATCCAAAGCCGTTACCATACCAGGAGGCCATCGGCGAATATTTGCCACCCAATTGATATCTTTGTAACGTCCATCCAGTCCAACTGCTGACACCCAGTTACTCTCCGCTTCACCTTGTTGTCCCTTTACCCAGTAAGCGGCGGTGAGTGCAGCACGCATATCGGCAAACTTAGGATATTTGCGGAGAATATTCCGCATTTGGCGAATTGCTTCGTCTATCTGACCTGTTTCGTAGAGGGCGAGGGCGTAGTTTGCACGCGCAAAGGCGAAATTTGGGGCGATATCAGCTGATTTTTTATAGTCGGCGATCGCTTCTTCCCATTTCCCTAAACCAGCTTTGGCATTTCCGCGATTGTTATATGCCATCGCATCGTTAGGATCAAGCTTTAGCAGATGATTATAGTCGTCTAGAGCATCTTGCCATCTTCCCAATCCTTCCAATGCTGTACCGCGATTCAAATAGGGATCGGTCGCATTTGGGGCAAGTTCTATAGCTTTGTTATAATCTGCGATCGCTTCCACCAATTTGTTCTGACTTACTCTGGAATTTCCTCGGTTACTCCATATCGCTGGATTCTGAGGAAATTTCTCAATAATCTCTGTCCAGTACTTTTCAGCCGTGGCAAAATCACCCTTATCCGTAGCAGCAAAAGCCTTTTTAGCTAACTCATCCCCTTGTTGTAACTGTTCTTCAGTTATTTTGGGCAATTCGGATTGTGCCATAACTGGTTGACTCCAGCCAAACACAAGCAACAAACTGAAAAAAATAGCAATTAATCTAATCATCTGGGTTTACCTGTGTTCATCTGCGGATCATTGA
>CAXTNZ010000015.1:0-39144 GCA_964245695.1 uncultured bacterium
ATCAAAACCTGTAAACTGATTTAAACAAGGTTAGCGATCCCCAAACATCACATCTATCTAAAGAGCAATAAATAAATTAACCACAGTTTCTCTTTAAGCAGTCGAACGAGTCTTTTCTACTGGAAAAGGCGCATATCTGCTGATTAGTTATAGCTGAAAATTGCCATTGAAAACGCCAGAAACATAAGATTGTTTCTCTGCTTAATTTGTCGTACTGAAAAACAATAAAGTTCCCAGTGAAGGAGTTATTATGACGGAATTTTTTAATCAATTTTCTCGCCGTAAATTTATATTAACAGCCGGAGCCTCTGCGGGTGCTGTGTTCCTCAAAGGCTGTTTGGGAAATCCCCCAGCAAGCATCACAGGTAAAAGTGTACAGGCACAGCCAGCGGCTCAACCTGTTGCCAATTTAACTGCCGAACAAAAACCAGAAACGACTACAGTTAAGTTAGGATATATCCCAATTGTCGAAGCGGCTCCCCTAATTATTGCCAAAGAAAAAGGCTTTTTTGCGAAGTATGGCATGACCAATGTTAACCTTTCCAAACAAGCTTCTTGGGGTTCAGCGCGGGACAATATAGAAATTGGTTCAGCTGGTGGTGGAATTGATGGTGGACAATGGCAAATGCCAATGCCGCATTTAATTAGCGAAGGTTTAATTACCAAAGGCAATCAAAAAATTCCCATGTACGTGCTGTGTCAATTGATTACGCATGGAAATGGAATTGCGATCGCTAACAAGCACCTAGGCAAAGGTATTAGTTTGCAACTTGCCGGCGCTAAGTCTTTATTTACACAACTCAAATCCTCAACACCTTTCACCGCTGCATTTACCTTTCCCCATGTCAACCAAGATTTGTGGATTCGTTACTGGTTAGCTGCCGGCGGTTTAGATCCGGATGCCGATGTCAAATTGCTGACAGTACCGGCAGCGCAAACTGTCGCCAACATGAAGACAGGAACGATGGATGCCTTTAGTACCGGCGATCCTTGGCCCAATCGTCTTGTGAAAGACAAAATTGGTTACATGGCAGCATTAACCGCAGAAATTTGGAAGAATCACCCCGAAGAATACTTTGCCATGAAAGGTGAGTGGGTTGACAAAAATCCCAAGGCAACCAAAGCGCTTTTAAAAGGAATTATGGCGGCTCAACAATGGTTAGATAATTTTGATAACCGGAAAGAAGCGGCTCAAATTCTTGCTGGCAGAAATTATTTTAATCTTCCTGCGGAAATTTTAATAGAACCATTCCAAGGTAAGTATGACATGGGTGATGGTCGCAAAATTGATGATAAATCAATGGCGGCTTATTACTGGAAAGATGGAAAAGGTAGTGTTTCTTATCCTTACAAGAGTCATGATTTGTGGTTCCTAGTTGAAAATGTACGCTGGGGATTTTTGCCGAAAGAATACTTGACTAATGCTAAAGCATTAATCGATAAAGTTAACCGCGAAGATATTTGGAAAGAAGCCGCAAAAGAAGCTGGAATTGCCGCTGCTGATATTCCTACAAGTACTTCGCGTGGTGTAGAAGAATTTTTTGATGGCGTTAAGTTTGACCCTGAGAAGCCAGAAGAATATCTCAGAAGTTTGAAGGTTAAGAAGGTTACTGTTTAGGTAAATAAGCCGTCAGACTAAAGTCTGCGGCTATACAAACGAAGTCTGCCTACGCAGACTAGAAGAAAGAAATAAATTTGAGGAGAATACAGACAATGACAATTGCTCAAAAACGTCCTGCTGGCGCTAGGTTAGATAATAGCTTCATATCTCGTCTGCAAAAACAATTTCCTAATTTGATACCTCCGGCTATTGCAATCGCTATCTTTTTAGTTCTTTGGCAATTATTTGCTTTCATTCCTGGCGCAACTTTACCGGGTCCGATACAGGTGATTCAAGATACTTGGATACTGATATTTTGGCCCTTTTATGATAACGGTGGGATAGATAAGGGCTTGTTTTGGCAGATTTTAGCCAGTCTGAAAAGAGTTGCGATTAGCTATACTTTAGCGGCGATTGTTGGTATTGGTTTGGGCGTTTTGATTGGTGTTAATCAAACAATGTCTAAAGCTTTAGATCCTCTGTTTCAGCTACTGCGGACTGTACCACCTTTGGCTTGGGTGCCGATTTCGTTAGCAGCTTTGCGACAAAACGAACCCGCTGCTTTATTCGTAATTTTCATCACCGCAATTTGGCCCATTTTAATTAACACTGCTGTGGGTGTAAAAGAAATTCCCACCGATTACAACAACGTCGCCAAAGTACTGCAACTTTCCAAGAAAGACTACTTCTTTAATATCCTGATTCCCGCTGCTTTACCGTACATTTTTACAGGTTTGAGAATAGCGATCGGTTTGGCTTGGTTAGCGATTATTGCCGCAGAAATCGTTATGTCCGGTATTGTCGGGATTGGCTTTTTTATCTGGGATGCTTATCAAAATAACAACGTCAGTGAAGTTATTTTGGCTCTAGTTTACATCGGTGTTGTCGGTCTGCTCCTTGATAAACTCATGGCGTGGATTCAAAATAAGATTTTACCAGCAGAACAAAAGTAACCACTAACCACTGTACAGACGCGATTAATCGCGTCTCTAACAATTAACAACCAACAAATAACAACCAACACTTCCCAAAATTGCTATGTCTATCTTTGACGCGATTAATCGCGTCTCTAACAATTAACAACCAACAAATAACAACCAACACTTCCCAAAATTGCTATGTCTATCTTTGTTGCTGTTGACCAAATTGATAAAGTTTTTGAATTAACCGGCGGTGGTAAATATATCGCCCTCAAAGGTATTAATCTGGAGATTAAAAAAGGAGAATTCGTTTCTCTAATTGGTCACTCCGGTTGCGGAAAATCGACTTTGTTAAATATGATTGCCGGTCTGGATTTGCCAACTGAAGGTGTTGTGACTTTGGAAGGACAAAGAATCACCAAACCTGGTCCAGATAGAATGGTGGTGTTTCAAAATTATTCGCTGTTACCTTGGCGAACGGTGAGAGAAAATATTACTCTTGCTGTAGATTCAGTGATGAAGGGTATGCCGGCAGGTGAACGCAAAGCAATTGTCGAAAAACATATTGATATGGTGGGGTTGCGTCCCCACGCAGATAAACAACCAGGGATGTTATCTGGGGGACAAAAGCAACGGGTAGCGATCGCTCGCGCTTTGGCAATTCGTCCTAAGTTACTATTGCTAGATGAGCCATTTGGTGCATTGGATGCACTCACACGCGGCAATTTGCAAGAACAATTGATGCAAATTTGTCAAGAAAATGAAGTTACCGCAGTCATGGTGACACACGATGTCGATGAGGCAGTGCTGTTATCTGACAGAATAGTGATGTTGACCAATGGACCCGAATCGAAAATTGGTGATATTTTAGAAGTTGATATTCCCAGACCCCGCAAGCGGATGGAAGTTGTAGAACATCCGAGTTACTACAGCTTGCGAAGTGAGATGATTTACTTCCTCAACCAGCAAAAACGCATCAAGAAAATTCGAGCGCGGAAAACTTCTGATATTGCCCGTCATGGCTTAGAAAAAGTTAACTTAGAAATTGGCTTTTTACCCCTTACTGCTTGCGCTCCTTTGGCGATCGCTAAAGAAAAAGGCTTTTTCACCAAGCATGGTTTAGATGAAGTTACCCTCGTGCGCGAAAGCAGCTGGCGCGGTATCGTTGATGGCATGACCGGCGGTTATTTAGATGCGGCGCAAATGCCTTCAGGAATGCCGATGTGGCTGACTTTGGGAGGACACAACAACCAACCCCTACCCGTCGTCACCGCTCTCACCATGACTCGCAACGGTAACGCCATCACCTTGGCGAGACACTTCTATGAAGAAGGTGTGCGAAGCTTGTCAGACTTCAGAAATTACCTGCTTCGCACTTACGATTTACGCCACACAATGGGCGTAGTCCATCCCGCCTCAATGCATAATTTGCTACTGCGCTACTGGCTTGCTGCGGGCGGAATTGACCCCGATTTAGACGTGGATATGAAGACTATCCCTCCAGCACAAATGGTCGCTGACTTGAAAGCCGGAAGTATAGATGGTTACTGCGTCGGCGAACCTTGGAATTATCGCGCTGCTGTGGAACAAGTTGGCTTTACGATTGCTACCGACTTAGAAGTTTGGTTTGGACACCCAGGTAAAGTTCTCGGTGTGCGGGAAGATTGGGCAGAAACTTACCCGAACACCCACATCGCTTTAACCAAAGCTTTGCTAGAAGCTTGTTATTACTGTGCAATTCCGGAAAATGCCCAAGAGATTCGACAAATTTTAGCCCGACGGGAGTACGTCAGCAACGATATCGAGTACATCCAAATCGAAGATCCCAACAACGCTGCCTGTAGCTTAGATTATCCGCTGCGCGATTATGCCCATCACCAATTTTACTCGGATTCTGCCATCAATCGCCCCAGTCGCACCGAGCAAATTTGGATCATGAGTCAATTAGCGCGTTGGGGTGATACTCCCTTTCCGAGAAATTGGGTGGAAGTTGTCGAAAGAGTCTGTCGAGTTCGCGTCTTCAGCACCGCAGCTCGCGAGTTAGGTTTAGATATTAGCTACACCCGTCAACCGATTGAATTGTTCGATGGAACTCCCTTTAATGCTGACGATCCGATCGCTTATCTCAACAGCTTGCAGATTAAACGTGATGTTTCTGTGGCTGAAGTGATTCTTGATACACCGAGAAGGAATGTAGCGTAATGAAAGAGGAGGGGGAACCTAACCCCCCAGCCCCCTTCCCTATGAGGGAAGGGGGAGAAATCAAAGCCTCTCTCAAAAGTAGGAGAGAGATTTTTTCGAGCGCGTTTTTAAACGCACTCGTAGCGCTGAGTAAGCGCAGAGGGACGCAGAGTTTTTCCTTGATTTAATTCGTGACGAATTTATGAAATAAGTGTACTTAGTCAAAGAAAAATCCAAATCAACCACGCATTTATCTGCGTTCATCTGCGTTCATCTGCGGTTAAATAACTCTTTACGAGCTTGAAACGAGAATGTTTTCACTTCAAACCTGAATGTTTTCACTTCAAACCTGAACGTTCTCACTTGAAACCAAAGCGATCACACTTCAAACCAAAGCGATCGCACTTGAAACTCGAACAATCAGCCTTAAAACTTTAACCTTAAGCTTTTTAACTCCTTAATCCCCATGCAAAACCGCACTTTAATCGGACAACCACTAACCAAGGAAACCCGTAGCAGCAAACCTTTCTTAGAAATTAAAGATGTTTCCAAAGTCTATCCGACCAAGAAAGGACCCTTCACCGTACTCGATGGTGTTAACCTAAATGTCGGACAGGGTGAGTTTATTTGCGTCATCGGTCACTCTGGTTGTGGGAAATCGACGCTACTAAATATGGTATCCGGTTTTAACTTTCCCAGTTCCGGACAAGTGCTGCTAGAAGGACAACCGATTACCAAACCAGGTCCCGATCGCATGGTTGTCTTCCAAAATTATGCCTTGTTACCTTGGCGGACTGCTTTTGAAAATATTTATCTAGCTGTTAACGCGGTTTCTCCCAACAAACCCGAAGCCGAAAAAAGAGCGATCGTCCGCGATCATTTGGCGATGGTGGGACTAGCTGACGCGATGGACAAAAAGCCACCGCAAATGTCTGGGGGTATGAGACAGCGGGTTTCTATCGCTCGTGCTTTGGCGATTCGTCCGAAAGTCTTAATTTTAGATGAACCTTTCGGAGCGCTAGATGCAATTACCAAAGAAGAATTACAAGAAGAATTGCTGAAAATTTGGGGTGATAATCGTTGTACGGTGTTGATGATTACCCATGATATCGATGAAGCGCTCTTTTTAGCTGACAAATTGGTGATGATGACCAATGGACCTCATGCGAAGATTGGCGAAGTGATGTCAATTCCTTTTGCACGTCCACGCGATCGCTCTCGCATCATGGAAGATCCACAATATTATCAACTGCGTAACTACGCCTTAGACTTCCTCTTTAACCGCTTTGCCCATGATGATGTAGGTTAGCATCTTTCCGCAAACGACGCCAGGAGCGCACGCTGGGTCAAAGGTAAAAGGTCAAAATCCCAATCGCCTTTTACTTTTGCTTTTTTTCTTGTGTGTAAATGCGATTTATAGCGGTTTCTAATTCTAATTTTCTGCAATATACTATGACCTCTCCCCAACTCCTCTTTGAAGCGGAGAGGGGCTTTTCCCCTTCCCAAAAGCATGAAGGGGGTAGGGGGTTAGGTTTGTATTTTTCTCAATTGAGAATCGCTATAGTTATTTACAATTACTTCTTAAATGCCACATAATTGCCGATGATAGTCCATCCCAAAGAGGAGTATTTACATCAGCTTTTCTCAAGCCTTCTGCTGTCCAAGAATTACAATTTCTTAATATCGAGTAACTACCTTTCGCTGCATAAAAGCCTGCATTGTTAGTGTGACCGTTACCTAAGCGAATTTTTCTCCCCTGGGCATCAACTTGAAAACTAGATTCGATAAAATTCGTTAAGTGCAAATAATCAGTTTGATTAACTTGAATACATTTAACTTCCATATCAGGTATTAATTGGTATCCTTTAACATACATCACAGAAGGAGTTGGCAGAAATAGTGCTTTGAAGGTAGTAGAGAGCTTTAAATCTGCCAGAGAGGGGGTTGACATATAAAAGTCGCGATCGCCCCAGCCGAAACTCAAATAATTGTAATCTTGGGCAGGATCTATACCGAGTTTATCTATAGATAAATATTTGTGCCAATCAAAAACACGATTTTTGGTAGGCAGTATAATATTAGAATGAATACCTGTGTTAGAAACACAAATTTGAAAATCACAATTAAATTTTGAGTAATTACCCCATTTAGTAGGTATCAAAACACTCAGACAAAGTAAAGCTAAACAAAATAAAATAACATTATGACAGCGATGCAAATTAATATTATTAATATATTTCATAACAGAACAAGCACGGTTTGATATAAAATTTAAACCAGGGTGGATGCGAGAAGTGGATAATTCGAGATATAAACTACAAAAGGTTCGACGGATGAGTCCCCGCGCACTGCTGTTAGTAAATCATCATGCCCGCCAAGGGCAAAAGCGTTTGTCTGAAGCAATCGATTATCTTAAGGAACTCGGTTTTGATTTGCTGGAGGAGTCTACAGAAAATCCCCAGCAACTATCGGAAGTCATCCAGCGCTACCAGCATGAAGTTGACTTGGTGATCGTCGGAGGTGGCGATGGTACCTTGAATGCCGCAGTAGATGCTTTAGTAACTAGCCAGCTGCCCTTGGGAATCTTGCCTTTGGGAACCGCCAACGACTTGGCTAGGACTTTAGGAATTCCCAATTCTCTACCCGAAGCTTGTAAAATTATCGCTCATGGTCAAGTGCGACGCATCGACCTGGGGTGGGTGAACGGCAAGCACTTTTTCAACGTTGCTAGTCTGGGGTTGAGTGTGAAAATTACCCAGCGACTTACGAAAGAAGTCAAGCGCCGTTGGGGAGTATTAGCTTACGCCGCCACCGCCTTGCAAGTAATTTGGGAATCTCGACCTTTTAGTGCAGAGATTCGTGTCAACGGCGAATCGATGAGGGTGAAAACAGTGCAAATTGCCGTGGGTAACGGTCGTTATTACGGTGGTGGGATGACGGTAGCTTATGATGCCTCCATCGAAGACCAAAGGCTGGATCTCTACAGTTTGGAGATTAAGCACTGGTGGCAAATTATTCCCTTACTGCTAACTATGCGACAAGGGCGACATGCTAATTCCCGGAATGTCCGTGCCCTAAACGGTCAAGAATTTGAGGTGCATACCCGTAAACCGCGTCCGATTAATACCGATGGTGAAATCACCACCTACACCCCTGCCCACTTCCGTGTTATCCCTGAGGCTTTAGCTGTTTTGGTGCCGCGAAAGTAACTCCTCACTTTCAATTTTGCGCCTCCTTATTTACAGCAGTTTTCAATTGGGTAGAATCTAGGTTGGCGTAGGGGTACAGCAATGCTGTACCCCTACCATTTGGTTTGTAGTTAAAAAGAGTGAAAAGCGCTGTAAGTTATGCCAGGGGTAGATGAAATTTTGATGTTTTATGAAATATTCTAAGTAGCAATTGTATTCATAACTAATTGAAATTTTTTTATTTAATTAAAACAGACTATTGTGGCAACTCACATCAACGCAAGCCAAAGACATTTGAGATTTTCTCAAGATATTAAGTCTTTACTACAAAGGTTAGCCCAACAGCCGCTGACTTTGCGGGATATTTTGGCAGAAACCTCTGAACGGGGTTTTAGCTTGGCGATCGCATTATTAGTTTTGCCCTTTTTGTTTCCGATGCCACCAGGATTCACTGGTCCTTTTGGTGGCGCTTGCTTGCTATTATCAGCACAGATGGTTTTGGGAAGGCGCGAGCCTTGGCTACCAAAAAAAATCGCCAACTACAAATTTCCTCGCTCCTTTGCTCAGATACTTTTACAAAATCTGCGACGAGTCACCAGGGTGTTAGAAAAAATCACCCGTCCCCGGTTGGTGAAAATAGCAGAAAATCCTTTGACTTGGCGATTGAATGGGCTTTGTATCTCTTGGTTAGCAGTATTGCTAATTTCACCAGTTCCTCTCACCAATCCCATCCCCACCGTAGGAATCTTACTTTTGGCAGTTGCCAGTATAGAATCTGATGGTTTGCTGATGTGTGTCAGCTATGTATTTACGGCTTTGACTACCTTGCTATTTGGATTCATTGCTTATGCAGTGTGGATGGCTCCCAGTTTGCTACCAGCCATATTTAAATAACAAATAAATAATAAAAGCCCTCAGCCAGAAACCGAGGGCATTAATTTAATTAGGGTGCATCTACCATTTCTTTATCCGTCATACTTCTGACTAAATCAGGAAAAATCTCAAAAAAAGCCTAGACGCGTAGCGCAGCCTGTTCTTCAAACATCGCTTTTTTGTTATCAGTCATATTTACATAAAAAAACCCCCAACCTGAAGCTGAGGGCTGTAGCTGAATTAAGGTGCATCTACCATCTGTTTATCCGTCGTAATTCTGGCTGCATCAGGAAGAAGTAAGCTGTGAGAGATTTAATTTTCTCTCTTTTAGACCGATGGGGCGATCGCCTGGACGCTGACTCCACAAAGCTCGATTATTTCACCGCAAATCATTGAGAACAAAAACATCCGGGCGACTGAAACCAGCCTCATTTGGTTTATGCATTGCAATCCCCGTTATTTCTGTGCGAAAACCACGCGCAATCATTCGGCGATAAGCGTCGTGATGACTTGTATTCACTCCAGCAACAAGACGTGACATCCCAGATCGCGCAGTTAATATCTCACATAAGTCAAGTAACTGCTCGAAATATGTTGGAGCATTTAAGCTTGGTTGCACTGCCGCGAACTTGACATAGCAAGTATTACTGCCAGCCTCAGTGTAAGCGCCATAATGGCAAATAGCAAACGCGACTAGACCTGCTTCATCCCACAGAAATACTGTATCGCCGAGTTTTTGATCATGCACCGTACAAATCTCATGGGATACATCTAGCCCAGGATAGATGACATTGGTTAACTCAATACTGCTGTTTAAGCATTCTGAGCGTTGCTCCTGGGTCATCAGAGAGTAACTTGGCTCTAGAAACTTCTGCTCAACAAAGGAAATCGGTTTAGACATCACACAAGTAAGAAAACGTTGCCAGAACCCAAACTTTTGGTAAAGCGCATGATGCTTAGGACTGTTGGAGGAGGTCAACAAACCTGCGTGTTGAATGTCCGACTGCGTGAACCTTTCCATAACCGCCTCGATTAGACGTTGGGCGATTCCCTGATTCCAATAGTCTGGATGAACACTCAATGGTCCAAAGGAACCGAAGCTGCCCCACTGAGTTGCTATGTTAGACCCGACAAGTTTTCCATCGACAAATGCCGCAAAAGCCCCACTTGGGTTAGCCTGACAACGATGTGGGATGTAGGTGGCATCACCGCCAAACTCGGTAGGCTGAGGCAAACCCACAAAAGTGCCAAAGGCAAGTCGAAAGATGTGGTCAGCTTCTTCTAGTTCACTTTCGCGCAGCAGACGAATAGAGGTGTCCATTCAATGACTTCTTTGTACAGACTACTCAGGAAAGCATATTACCTTTATTTAGCTGAGCCAGCTCGAATAGTTAAAGCGATCGCCTTCAACATTAATCCCATCCCATTCAGCTTTGAGGGTTAAGCAAAAAGCTTGGTTGCTAATAGACTGCATCAGCGATCGCACAGTATTCTTCCAGAAGAATTGCTCTTAGTAAAACTTCATACAACTAATTTCTCCTGCTTCACATCTGCCAGAAGTTGTAAAGTTGCCTTGACTATCATCTCTAGATTCGAGCCACAAGCTATTTGCCTGCTTTCTTCAGTATTATTACGTATTTTTATTAAATATTAAGTATTTTCAGGGAAGTGAATATAATTGAATTCAAACTGCGTATTTCTCCTGATGGACGCGATGTGCGGAAACACCAAACCCAAATCCTCATTACTGGTTTTACTTGATCATGAAACAATTGAAAGTCGATTTAAGTAAACAACAAGAACTTTTTCGCGTTCTTGCCAAAGATGAAGCGGATAAAAGCTACTTCATACTGCGCTCCGGAAGTGAAGTCCCACAGGATGACTTTTTCTGGTGTAAAGCTAATAGACCATTGAATTTAGGAGAAGTGGTTAATGGTTACTTGCATCCAGATTCCTATTCCCAAGCCAACAAACTTCCCCAGCTAATAATTCAATAACTAACTATTAGATTTTATTATTCGCTAAGTTTTTGCCATATTGCTAATTTTGGAATCAAGCAGTCGCAGCAAGTTTTGCAGGCTGCTATTTTTATTAACACTAAAAAGCGATCGCTCCGCAGCGTCTCCTTCAAAGACTCGCCTTACTAATGTATTTTGTAAATAAATGTAAAATAAAGTAGCGAGTAACTGCAATCAAAATATACATATTTATTGTTTCATCCCTCAGCTAGAAGCGGTGAGCTTTCACGTTTATTTATGATGTAAAAAGAAAAAAACATCTGAGGAACCGTTATATAGAACCACAGTTGTTATGTGAAAAATGAGGTCGTGACCTAACTAGAGTTCAGGAATTCGCCATGCATGAACTAGTTCAAGCTGTGTTTAACAGTGATGAGAAAACTGCTCTACGTCAGTTGGTGTCAGAATTAAATGTCTCAGGGAAGCGATACTTGCTGAGAAACGAAATTCTCCAAGCTTTTGCAGACTACTGTCAGCAATCGCAAAAGCCTGCGTATTTTTACCACTCTTCCTCTCTGGGCAAGTTAATAAACTACACCCATGAAATTATTTTGGAAGAGGAAAGTACCTGGTTTGTTGTCAGACCGAGAATTGCTAGCCAAGAAATTTGGCGGCTGGAAGCAAACATGACTAACTTCGAGCTGATGAAGCCGTCATCGTTGTTAGATGTGCGCGATCGCCTAGTTAACGCTTACCAACCGCACATCCTGGAAATAGACACCCACCCCTTTTATGAAGGTTCGCCCAGTATCAGCGACCCCAGAAACATTGGTCAAGGTTTAACATCCCTCAACCGTCATCTATGCACTCAAGTATTAACTGACCGTCAGCATTGGTTGGATGTGTTGTTTGATGTTTTACAGCGACGACAATATGATAATATCCCGTTGTTGATCAACGATCGCATTCATTCAGGTTCCCAATTATCCCAACAAGTTAAGCAAGCTCTCAAGTTAGTCAGTTCGCTTTCGCCTCACAACGCTTACGAAAAATTTCGCTTTGACTTTCAAGAACTCGGCTTTGAACCAGGTTGGGGAAACACCGCCGAACGAGTACGCGAAACTCTAGAACTTCTCGAAAGACTCTTTGATACTCCAGAACCTCCTATCCTCGAAGCCTTTGTTTCCCGCATTCCCGCCATCTTTCGCGTCGTTCTCGTTTCCATACACGGCTGGGTTGGTCAAGAAGGCGTTTTAGGACGACCGGAGACAATGGGTCAAGTAGTTTATGTCTTAGAACAAGCTCGCAGTTTAGAAAAAAAACTGCAAGAAGAAATTAAACTAGCTGGACTCGATTTGCTAGGTATCAAACCCCAAGTTATTATTCTCACTCGCCTCATCCCCAATTGCCAAGGCACTCAGTGCGACTTGCGCGTAGAAAAACTTCAGGGAACAGAAAACGGCTGGATTTTGCGCGTTCCTTTCGCTGAATTTAATCCAGAAGTCACCCAAAACTGGATTTCTAAATTTGAGATTTGGCCTTATTTAGAAACATTTGCCAATGACGCAGAAAGAGAACTGCTAGCTCAATTTAGGGGAACTCCTAATCTAATTATTGGCAACTACAGCGACGGCAATTTAGTCGCCTTTCTCCTCGCACGCAGTCTCAAAGCTACTCATTGCCACATTGCCCACTCTTTAGAAAAGCCCAAACATCTATTTAGCAATCTTTACTGGCAAGACTTAGAGAAACAATATCACTTTTCGGCACAATTTACCGCCGATATCATTAGCATGAATGCAGCGGACTTTATCGTCACCTCGTCCTATCAAGAGATTGTGGGTACACCCGACAGCATCGGTCAGTATGAGTCGTATAAGTGTTTTACGATGCCCCATCTGTATCATGTGGTTGATGGGATTGATTTGTTTAGTACCAAGTTCAACATGGTTGCGCCTGGGATAAATGACAACATATTCTTTCCATATAGTCAAGTAGAAGACCGAGACAAAAGCGATCGCACCCGCGTTCATGACCTAATCTTTACCCGTGAAGACCCGCAAATTTTAGGTAACTTAGAGAACCCGAACAAGCGACCAATCCTTGCCGTGGCTCCCCTCACCACTGTCAAAAACCTCACTGGTTTAGCAGAATGTTTTGGCAAAAGCCAGGAATTGCAAGAGCGTTGCAACCTAATTATCCTCACCAGCAAGCTACATGTATCTGAAGCCACAAACCCAGCCGAAGCCGCAGAAATTCAAAAACTCCACGACATCGTTAATCAGTATCATCTAGAGGCGAAGATCCGCTGGGTGGGGATGCGTCTGAAAAGCGATGACCTCGCCGAAGCTTACCGAGCGATCGCCGATGCTCAAGGAATTTTTGTCCACTTTGCCCACTTTGAAGCCTTCGGTCTAACGATTCTGGAAGCGATGATTTCCGGTTTACCAACTTTCGCCACTCAATTTGGCGGAGCAGCAGAAATCATCGAAGATGCAGACAATCGATTTTATATCAATCCCACAGACTTAGATAAAACAGCAAAGCGAATTTTGAACTTTATTGACCAATGCGAAACAAATCCCGAATATTGGTATAAAATCTCCGAGTGGGTCATCCAGCGAGTTCGCAATAAGTACAATTGGCATTTACACAGCAATCAGTTGTTATTGCTAGCTAAAATATATACATTTTGGAACTTTGTTGCCAGAGAAAATCGTGAAGCTCTGCTTCGCTACATGGAAACTCTATTCCATCTGGTTTATAAACCTAGAACTGAGGAGATTTTAGCAGAGCATATGCATCGGCAACGGTCTTAACTTCTAAAATCCTAGTTTTCTTGGAAGTTGTCCTAGGTTTAACTATCATGTAGTAAGCATCCAGGATACGACGCTCTTACCCAGATTGAAAATTATTAATTAAAAATTAAAAAAATAATTTTTAATTTTTAGTTTTTAATTTTTAATTTTTATTGGTCTCTCAGCAAAGGCAGTTGCGATGGATACGACAGGTCATAATAACCATTTTATATATACAGACTGGACTCTGATTGAAACTCAATTTGACTTTGACAAGTTTCCCCACCGAGAAACGGTTTTCACCATCGGCAACGGTTATCTAGGAATACGGGGCAGCTTTGAAGAAGGCTATACTCAAGCATCGCCTGCTACATTCATCCACGGTGTTTACGACAGTGTGCCAGTGGTGTACACTGAACTCGTCAACTGCCCTGATTGGTTACCACTAATAGTGATTATTGATGGCGAGCGCTTTCGTCTCGACCAGGGCGAGATATTAAGTTACGATCGCCAACTTGATTTGCGTCAGGGGCTTATTAGTCGTACCGTGCGTTGGCGCAGTCCCGGCGGAAAAACGCTAGACCTGACTTTTCAACGCTTTGCTAGCCTAGCAGATCAGCATGTCTTAGCGCAGCGTTGCCAAATCACCCCAGTAGATTTCGACGGGTTAATCGAAATTCAAGCTAGCATTAACGGCTATCCGGAAAATCAGGGCTTTAACCATTGGGAAGGACTAGATCAGGGAAAGATTGACAACGGAATTTGGTTGTATCGCCGCACCCGCAACTCCCGCATCGAAATGAGTATGGCGGCGCAAATGACAATATCAGGGATTGATACATCCTTGCAAGTTACCAACGTTCCCGGTTATCCTACCTTAAGCACAAAGTTCCAGGCAGCGGCACAACAAACTGTAACCTTAGAAAAGATAGTCACAGTTTTTACCTCGCGGGAAGTAGCGCAACCCATCCCAGCATCTCAAGAAAAACTCGCTTCATTGCCTTCTTACTCGCAGCTGCTAGATGCTCACGAAAAAGCTTGGGATGAAATTTGGCAACAAAACGACATCGTAATTGAGGGAGATAGCCGAGCGCAACTTGCTGTCCGCTACAATATTTTTCAGATGCTGATTGCTGCCCCAAAACATGACGACAAAGTGAGTATTCCGGCGAAAACCCTTTCCGGGTTTGGCTATCGCG
Source organism: uncultured bacterium (assembly GCA_964245695.1). GTDB lineage: Bacteria > Cyanobacteriota > Cyanobacteriia > Cyanobacteriales > Nostocaceae > Hassallia. Next base: position 14,718 of record CAXTNZ010000015.1, read on the forward strand.
GTCATGTTTTTTGGGATACGGAAATTTTTCTGCTGCCCTTTTTTACCTACACCCAACCGCATTACGCCCGCAACTTGCTATCTTACCGCTACCACACCTTAGATGGAGCCAGACGCAAAGCATCTCATGACGGGTATAAAGGAGCGATGTTTGCTTGGGAAAGTGCTGATACTGGGGATGAAGTTACCCCGCGTTGGGCGCTACCTAACAATCCTTACGGTGAAGACGTGCGGATTTGGTGCCGCGATCGCGAAATTCACATCAGTGCAGATATCGCCTACGCCGTCTGGTATTATTGGCAAGCAACTGGTGACGATGAGTGGATGCGCGACTGCGGCGCTGAGATTATTTTAGACACAGCAATATTTTGGATAAGCCGAGTTGAGTACAATACCAAGTATGAACGCTACGAAATTCGCGGAGTAATTGGTGCTGATGAATACCACGAATTCGTCCACAACAACGCCTTCACCAACCGGATGGTGCAATGGCATTTAGAAAAAGCAATCTTAGTCCAAGATTGGCTGCGTAACACCTTTCCGGAACAAGCTGGGGAATTAGAAAAGAAATTGCAATTAACTCCAGGTAGGCGATCGCGTTGGCAAGATATCATCACAAATATCTGGATTCCCTACGACTCGTCAACAAAGCTAATTGAGCAGTACGAGGGATTTTTCCAATTAGAAGATATCAACTTACAAGAATACGAGCCGCGCACCCGTTCGATGCAAGCTATTTTAACCATCGACGGAGCAAACAAACGGCAAGTGCTTAAACAGCCAGATGTATTAATGCTGCTTTATTTAATGCGGCAATCGCAAGAATTTCCCTACAACCAAGAAACGTTACAGAAAAACTGGGACTACTACGCACCCCGCACAGATATTACTTATGGTTCATCTTTAGGTCCCGCGATTCACGCTATCTTAGCCTCAGACTTGGGCAAAACCGCAGAAGCTTACGAACGCTTTATGCAAGCAGCAATGGTAGATTTGGAAGATGTTCGCGGCAATGCAGCCGATGGAATTCATGGCGCTAGTGCTGGCGGCGTTTGGCAAGCTGTAGTTTTGGGATTTGGTGGTATCCAATTGCGGGAAAATGAACCTGTAGCCAACCCCCATTTGCCTCCAGGCTGGACACGCTTAAAATTCAAGCTTCAATGGCGCGGTAAATCCCACGAATTCGACTTACACCAGGAATTAGGAATTGGAGAACAGATGGTGAACGAAATCAGGAAACTTGAGGAACAAGCAGGACAAAACAATTCAAAATTCCAAATTCAAAATTCAAAAAACCCCACTCCCCCATCTTCCCATCTCGACATCCGTGGGTTCATCTTCGACTTAGATGGTGTGCTGACAGATACAGCGGAATTGCACTACTTAGCTTGGCAGAGACTGGCAGATGAAGAAGGTCTAGCCTTTAGTCGCGAGGCTAACGAAGCGTTGCGGGGTGTGTCTCGTCGCGAGTCGTTGATGCTGATAGTTGGGGATAGACAGTATTCAGAAGCACAAATTCAAGAAATGATGGAGCGCAAGAATCGCTACTATGTAGAATCGATTGAAAATGTCTCCCCTGCGGATTTATTGCCGGGGGCGTTGGCTTTTTTGGATGAACTGCGGCAAAAGGGGATTAAAATAGCTTTAGGTTCAGCCAGCAAAAATGCCCGCCCAGTTGTAGAGCGATTGGGGATTGCTAATAAAATAGATGCGATCGCTGACGGTTACAGTGTAGAAAAACCGAAGCCAGCCCCCGACTTATTTCTGTTCGCGGCACACCAGCTAGGACTTGAACCGGCGCAATGTGTGGTTGTAGAAGATGCAGCTGCGGGCATTGAGGCGGCTTTAGCGGCGCTTATGTGGGCAATAGGACTCGGACCGGTTGAGCGAGTTGGCGCAGCTCACGTTGTCCTACCAAGCCTAGCAGGTGCTAACTGGTCAGACATCCGTGCCAAATTGAGCAGCGTTGCGACAAAATAGTAGTGATCGTAGTAAGCACTTTAGTGCTTATTTAAGCACTGAAGTGCTTACTACGAGTATTAATTTTTCATTGCCATGAGAGTACATTCCCAAACCAGGCGCGGTTGAGCGTAACAAAGTAGATATTTACGGGCTTGCTCTAAGGAGTTAATAATACTCGGTTGATGCGATCGCCGCCAGTAGGACTGTTGCAAATAATCAATTAACCACAGTTGAGCCTCTGTATCTAAAGTTTTATCAATTTGTTTCGCCAATTCTAAAGCATCGTGGTAGGTTTTTGGGGCTGTTGTCACAGCTTCAAGTAACTCAGTAGGGATAACTTGCAGTTGCTCGAAAGATGCGATCGCTTCCCCCGGACTGCCAGCTGCTATACTCAACACTGCCTCATGCTGCAAAATTTCTTCATGTCCTGTTTGCGTCAAAACCTGAGCCAAAGACACTGCATCTAAGCGATAAAAAGGAATGCGTTGACAACGTGAAACTAAAGTCGGCAATACAGACTCAGTTGAGGGTACAATTAAAATCAGCGTCGCCTGTCCTGGTTCTTCCAAAGTCTTGAGCAAAGCGTTTGCCGCAGCTTCTGCCATTGTTTCTGCTTGCTCTAAAACTACCACATTCCTCGGCGCAAGCATCGGTGGACGGCTGAGAAATTCTGTAATTTCCCGAATTTGCTCTAACCGAATTACTGGCGGTGCTTTCCGCTTAAGTTTTTTCTCTGCGGCTTCCTGTGCTGTTAGTCGTTGTCCTTGGTATTGGTAAGTCGGCTGTACCCAGAATAAATCCGGATGATTTTCTTGACGCAAACGGTTCGTCTCTACAGAACGAGAAAATAGCAATTGTGCAAAGCACCGCGCCGCTAAACTCCGTCCCACACCCTCAGAACCGACAAATAAATAAGCTGGTGCAACTCTATTTTGTTTGACAGCTTGAGTTAATAATTCTACTGCTTGCTGTTGTCCTACAAGTGGTGCAAATGCGGTCATTAGTCAGTGACTGTACATTTCTTTTTAAGATTTTAGAAGAAAATCGAGGTTGGCATTGGAATCATATTCAACGATGGGTTCGCCAAACTTAAATAGCCGCATCGGTTTATCGCCAATCAATTTCATTGATTCACCTTCAATTTGTAACATTGTTCCCTCTGGTAAACCAACTACACAAACATCGGAATTAACAACTAAGAATTCTTTGATTCTCTGTTCTCTTGTTTCTCCATTATGATTGGGAATAACAGCATCTGTATAGTGAGGATTTATCTGAAAAGGAACCAGATGTAAGCCGCTAAAACTTATAGGTTCAATGATTGGCATATCGTTGCTTGTTTTTAATGTTGGAGAAGCAACATTTGAGCCAGCACTCCATCCAATATAAGGTGTTCCATTGTTTACCTTTTCTCTGATAATTTCGATAATCCCGGTTTTGTGTAACCAATGAACCAGATGAAAAGTGTTTCCGCCTCCAACTACTATAGCTTCTGCTTTTCTTATCAATTCCTGATGATTTTCGGCTACATGAATAGCATCTGTGGCATAACCTATATCTTGAAATACTTTTCCAACTTTTGCAGTATATTCATCATAAGTTGAAGTCACCCCAGCAAAGGGAATAAACAAGACTCTTTTAACTGAACTACCTAAAAACTTTTGAATTTGCTGACGCGGATAAAACAAATATTCTTCACCAAAATTGGTTGAATTACTAAGCAACAATATTTTTTTCATGACAATAAATCCAAATATGATAGCATTTTCTGTATAGTGAGAAACAATATGTAACTGTACTTCCCCCGCTTCCCCTACTTATATATAGCCCCAAACTTGTAGCTTTGAGGTTAAAGTTGCTTGAATCTGTGTTTGTACAGCTTCTTTACTCAAACTAGCATCTATGCGGACAATTCGCTCTTGGGATGCGGCTAACTCTGCATATCCTTGCTGTACGCGACGATGAAAAGCGATGCAAGATTGTTCAATTCGGTCAGCAACTTCGCCACTTCCGCGTTTGCGGCTTAATCCCACTTCGATATCGACATCAAGCCAGAGAGTTAAGTCACTTTCTAACCCACCAGTGGCGATGAAATTAAGCTGTTTAATCAAATCCATGTTCAAACCGCGACCATAACCTTGGTAGGCGATAGTCGAATCAGTATAGCGATCGCATAAGATAAAATTACATGAAGCCAAATTCGGTTTAAGTTCTTGTTCAACGTGTTGCGATCGGTCAGCCGCATACAACAATAATTCTGTTGTATCTGCTATTGTCTTATTCTCTACTTCTAACAACAAGCGTCGCAAATCCAAACCTAAAGGAGTTCCCCCCGGTTCGCGAGTGACGACAACCGAGATACCTAAACTTTGCAACCACTCTTCACAAAGCTGCATTTGGCTAGTTTTGCCACAGCCTTCCACCCCTTCAAATACGATTAATCTACCATTCATGCTTTTTTAATTTCTCTGCAATTTCTGCGATCGCTTTCAACGCCACTTCTAGCTGATCGTATGGCATGTTGGTTATTCCTGTGCCAGTTTCTAGAAGTTAGACAAGATAAACTCATTCTTTTTCATCTGCGTTTATCTGCACGGCAGGTGCTACAACGGGGGGGAACCCCGACGCCAGGTGCAACAAGAGCGGCTCGCCGCCCAACGCACTGGCTCCGCAACGCACTGCCTTGTCCATCTGCGGTTAATTATTTATTTTTCGCTGCTTGAATGCAAGAAGTCTGTTGATGATCCTCCCGCCAGCCAACATCCAGGCGAAGAGTCAAAGACTGGGGACGAAGAGGATCAATAGTTCTAGTAGTTTTGCTCAAGAGCGATCGCTCTTGTTCAATTTTTCTTCAGCAAATCTGCAATCAAAGCCAGTAATACTGTTGGCTCTACTGGCTTAGCAAGGTGTTTTTGGAAACCTGCTGCAAACGCCCGATCGCGATCGCTTTCTCCTGCATAAGCTGTCAGGGCGATCGCCGGAATTTGCCCCCCTTGCTCTGGCGGCATGGTTCTGATTTGACTAATTAGACTGTAGCCATCCACTACTGGCATTCCTAAATCACTCAGTAATATATCTGGTGGAGATTGTGCAAATTCCTTTATCGCCTCGCTTACCGATGAGGCAACAGTTACTTCTGCTCCCTGCTCTTGTAGCAAAAAGCTCATAAATTCCCGCGTATCCACCTCATCATCAACTATCAGTATCCTTATTCCCGCCAGGGGTAAAAAGTTGAATTTCTCCGCTTCTGTCCCATTTTCCTTCTTTTGTTCGCTACCACTGTCGTTTATCAGTGGTAGTCTGACAATAAACGTTGCCCCTTGTCCAACTCCTGGACTTTCTGCCGCCACAGTGCCGCCATGCAACTCTACTAAATGGCGAACTATTGCCAAACCCAGCCCCAGTCCACCATACTTCCGGGTGGTGCTGCTATCTGCTTGCCGAAAATATTCAAATACGTGGGGCAGAAATTCGCTGGAAATACCTTTACCTGTGTCGCTGACTGTAATTTGAGCATAGTTATTATTTTCTTGTTTCCCATGCCTCTTGCCCACTGACAGCCTGATGTCAACTCGTCCCCCTGAGCAAGTAAACTTAATGGCATTATTGAGCAAATTTCCGACTACTTGCTGCAAGCGATTGAAATCAACCAAAACTTTACCAACATTCGGGTCAATTCGCAGATGCATTTCGATTGACTTTTCTTGTGCAGCTAATCGCACTGTTTCTATTGCGGCATTAATTACAAGTGCTAGGTCAAAGGCAGCAACATTCAGACACAGCTTACCTCGGAGAATGCGGGAGACATCCAGCAAGTCATCAATCAATTGAATCTGCAATTTAGCATTTCGTTCGATGGTATCCAAAGCACGAAATGTGGTGACTTCATCAAATTTGCGGCTTTTCAGCAACTTTGACCAACCCAAGATAGGATTGAGAGGCGATCGCAGTTCGTGGGAAAGAACCGCGAGAAACTCATCTTTGATGCGGTTAGCAGCTTCCGCTTCCGCACGGGCGGCTTTTTCCCGCTCTAAAATCTGGGCGCGTTCTTCTTCTATTTGTTTTTGCTCGTGAATGTCTGTACAAGTTCCAAACCATTTGACGACCCGTCCTTGGTCGTCTTTTAGGGGTAAACCTCGTACCAGATGCCAACGATATGTGTTATCAGCGGCTCTTTTGTAACGGTGTTCAATTTCGTAGGGTATACCGTTTTGCAGCGCTTCTGCCCACAGTTGTGCAGACCTTTCCACGTCATCCGGATGCAGAACCTTTCTCCAGCCCTCTCCGACAGTCTCCTCTAGAGTTAACCCAGTGTATTCATACCACCGCTGATTTACGTAACTTGCCAGACCTTGTGCATCCGTTGTCCAGACCATTTCCGGAATAGTGTCAGCCAAGAAACGGTAGTCTTCTTCGCTTTGGCGCAGGGCTTGCTCGGTTTGGTTGCTTATACGTGATCGCATGAGGTAAGCGTTCCGTTCCCCGAAGGAGTTGCCGTTGGGCGATGCCCTTTTTGAAGGATAGGCTATAAAAGCGTCTCCAACAGAAGCGGCTTGCCGTAAGGCATCGCTAACGTCTTGGGTGGCTCCCATCATCCGTAATAGCTTGTCTAAGGCATCGTAAAAACTTCGACCTTTGGCAGCCAGCCAATGATTTCTTTCTACAGTACCATTTTGAATTTCCCAATCGTAGACCAAGCAATTAACCGCCGCAGCTACTAGCTCAAACTGTTCGTTACTCTGCCCCTGGGCAATTTCTGTATTTGATTTACTGACGTTTGCCGACTCTAAATCTGCTTGTGCGGACTGCGTTTGTTCGCCTGTAATCTCCCCAGGCATTAATTTATCGGCTACTGATAAAATATTTGCCGATTGAGTAATATCAGAAAAAGTTGTGACAACGGCGTAGGGTGTTGTTTTTCCTGCTTGAAATAGAGGTTCTGAGTTGAGCAATAGCCAAATTAGCTCACCATTTGGCTTATATAAACCCATGACAACATTCAAACATGGCTCACCTGTCTGCAAGGCTACCATTGCTGGGTGAGTCTCACCGGGGAAAAAAGAGCCATCTTCATGAATCGATTGCCAAGGTAGATCAACAGAAGTACGCCCGATCAGCTGATCTGCTGTAAGTCCTAGAATACGCTCACAAACCGTATTGCAAGCTTGGATGCTACCATCAGCCAGTTGCAGCACCATTCCCTCTTGTTGAGTGGCGACCATCGAGTAATTCGCTTGTTTATTTATCTGCTGGTAGAACGATAAAAAATTATCAGCCCGCTGGTTTTGGGAATTTTCCTCGTCTGGCATTCTCTCAAAAGGTTAATGTAAGCGCAATTTAGTTTGTTATGGCATGACTTTAAATCCGATTTCTTCCTCCTTAGGGCAGAGTACAACTAATACCAACGCATCAAATCTGCGTACTTCTACCATTGCTAAAGCAGCATTTGTCAAAATTTCACTTTTCTGAGGGTTAGCATCTAGAATAGACAAGATTGCACTCATTGCCGAAAAATAAATGGCGTTGCTGAGTCAAAATATGAATTAGCCTCACGCACTCGTCGCAAAGGCGCAAAGAATAAGAGTTTCAGATGTTGAATTTTTCAATTTTCTATCCGTGCAGCAGCAGCACCAAATAAATAATTAACCGCAGATAAACGCAGATGAAAAAGAATGAGTTTATCTTGTCTAATGAAGAAAGTTACTGTACGAATTGCGGTAATTTTGTACGAATTGCGTGAATGTCGCTGGTGGTAAGCATTTGATTCGTGTCATAATAGTGTTAGAGAATTATTGGCAAAAATTGCCACACTAAGCTAAACACAATGTGAGTATTCAACGCACCACAGTCAATGTATCACCGACTCCTGAACGAACACGAATTTATCGCCTCACTCGTACACTCAGGCAAGTACAAGTCGGCAAGCAAAGTCGTCCGCGAAAAGCTGCGCTTCTTTCAGCAGGAGGTATCAAGCCCGACTTCCCCAAGCAAGAAGCACTGCTATAAGTAATGTAGAGGAGAAAGGACACGTATGAAGGACGGGCTGAGAACAGACCTTTTTCCCGGACTTGGTGAGATGAGGGCACGTATGCGTGCTTTCGACTGGGCAAACACACCTGTAGGTGCGGTGGAGACGTGGTCGCAAAGCCTTAAAAGCACCGTCAAAACGCTGCTTGCGTCACGATACCCGATGATTTTGATTTGGGGTCCCAATCTGATTCAGTTCTACAACGATGCCTATTCCAAGCTGATTGGTGACAAGCACCCCGCCGCTCTCGGTACTGATATCAGAATTACGCTCGCTGAGGCGTGGGATACGCTAGGACCGATGATTGACGAGGTGATGGCAACCGGTGTAGCGAACTGGGTGCCGGCACAGATGCTTGTTATGGAGCGATCGGGCTACCGTGAAGAGTCTTATTTTAGCCTGTCTCACGCCCCCGCCGAGGATGATTCAGGTCAAATTGTCGGCATGTTTTGTGTTTGTAGCGAAGTTACTCAGCAGATATTGGGCGATCGTAGGTTACGACTTCTTCGAGATTTGGCATCTAAAGCAGGGGAGACGCGAAGTGTAGAGATGACGTGCTGCGACGTGGCGGCAGCGATCGCAGAACACCCGCTTGATGTACCGTTTGCACTGATCTACCTCTGCGAACCGGATGGCAAAACTCTGACGCTACGGGGGCAAGTACGGTTGGTAGAAGGAGAAATTCTTAGCCCCGTCTCTGTTGATATTACGGAACCGGGAAGTGATGTATGGTCGCTGGCACGTTCCTCAGCTGGTGAAACTGTTCTGGTTGAGAATGTAGACCGCTATAAATTGTTACCGGGTGGACCTGGGAACGAGCCTACCCATACTGCACTTGTGATGCCGATCGCTTCATCAAGTCAGGCGGCAGCCTTGGGCGTTTTGGTTGCCGGAGTCAGCCCTAACCGAGCGCTCGATGAAGGATACACTTCGTTCTACGAACTCCTTGTAGGTCAAGTATCTGTAGCCCTGCGTAACGCCCAAGCATACGAAGAAGAGCGGCGGCGAGCCGAGATGCTAGCCGAACTTGACCGGGCAAAAACCGCTTTCTTCTCGAATGTCAGTCATGAGTTCCGCACCCCCTTAACTTTAATGCTAGGTCCCTTGGAAGATGCGCTACATGACCCGCACCTTTCAATCAGTCAGCGCGAGCAAATTACCGTTGCCCATCGTAACAGTCTGAGATTGCTGAAACTAGTCAATACGCTTCTCGATTTCTCGCGCATCGAAGCTGGTCGGACACAAGCAGTGTACGAGCCGACGGATTTGGCAACGCTGACAGCAGACCTAGCAAGTGTGTTCCGGTCGGCGATTGAGAAGGCGGGGTTACAATTAATAATCGATTGTCAACTCATAAGCGAGCCGATTTATGTAGACCGGGATATGTGGGAGAAGATTGTCCTCAACTTACTCTCGAACGCTTTTAAATTCACGCAACAAGGTTACATAAAAATTTGCCAGCGCCTAGTCGGGGAGAACATCGAGCTTGATATTGAAGATACAGGTACTGGAATTCCTGAGTCGGAACTTTCTAAGGTGTTTAAGCGATTTCACCGCATTGAAGGAACGCAAGGTCGAACCCACGAAGGTAGTGGGATTGGTCTGGCGCTTGTGCAAGAACTCGTCAAACTCCACGGTGGCAGTGTACGCGTACAAAGCGTTTACGGTCAAGGAAGTAAGTTCAGTGTTTCGATTCCACGTGGCAAGCATCACCTTTCTCCCGACCAGATTGGCAGTGTAGGCACGCTTACCCCTACAAGCATTCGAGCCGACGCTTTTGTGGAAGAGGCGCTGAGGTGGTTGTCGGATGACGTGCAGGATGTGAGCTTGTCGGAAATAAAGAAACTGCGACCTTTAATACTTCTGGCAGATGACAACGCAGATATGCGTGAATATGTGCGAAAGCTGCTGAGTACGCAGTATGAAGTTGTCGCCGTGGCGGACGGCGAAGCAGCCTTAGCTGCGGCAAATGAAAAAGTGCCAGACTTGGTGCTGAGCGATGTCATGATGCCGAAACTTGACGGATTCGGTCTTCTGGCTCAGCTGCGCTCTAACGATCTGACTCGTTCTGTACCGCTGATTCTCCTTTCGGCTCGTGCGGGTGAGGAATCGCGTGTCGAGGGACTTGAGGCGGGAGCAGACGACTACCTAGTGAAGCCGTTTAGCGCCAGAGAACTCTTGGCTCGTGTAAAAGCAACTTTGGAAACGGCTAGGCTGCGCCAAGAAGCTACCCGCTCCCGCTTGGAGATAGAAGCGGCTCAGGAACGAGGAATTATTCTCGAACGAGTCACCGATGCTTTCTATGGTTTGGATCGGCAGTGGCGATTTACTTACGTGAATCAGCGATGTGAGGAATATCTCGGCAAAACCCGCGAAGAGTTGCTTGGTAAAGTTGTTTGGGACGAGTTTGCGATGGTCAGGGGTACAGCTTTTGAGGAGCAATATCATAAAGCTGTGCGCGATCAAGTAGCGGTACACTTTGAGGTAATGTCCCCCTTCTCCAACCAGTGGGTGGAGGTACACGCCTACCCTTCTTTTGACGGACTGTCAGTAAACTTCCGGGATATTAGCGATCGCAAGGAACTGGAAAAGCGACGCGAGGCGCTTTTGGAGAGCGAACGAGCAGCTCGTGCGGAAGCCGAACGAGTCGGACGCCTTAAAGATGAATTTTTGGCAACCCTCTCCCACGAGATCCGGACACCGCTTAACGCCATCCTGGGCTGGAGCCAGATTTTGCGTAAGAAAACGCCTGATCTGGCACAATTGAAGAAGGGGCTTGATATCATTGAGAGAAACTCGCGATCGCAAGCGCAGATTATTGAAGATCTGCTCGACATGAGTCGAATAATCTCAGGTAAGATTCGACTCGACGTTAAGAACGTCAATTTGAGCTTGGTGATTGAAGCGGCGATCGAATCTCTTGTTCCCGCTATAGAAGCGAAGGAAATACAACTTGAAACAGTTTTCGATGTTCCCAGTCCTATAATTGGGGACTCGAACAGACTACAACAAGTAGTGTGGAATCTTCTTTCCAATGCCATCAAGTTTACCCCTAGAGGTGGAAGGGTGCAGGTGTCAGTTGAGAAGGTGAACTCACATGTCATGTTAACGGTAAGCGATACGGGTCACGGCATCAAGCCGGAATTCCTCCCGTATGTCTTCGACCGTTTTCGGCAAGCAGACTCCTCTAGTACTCGAAAGTTTGGTGGTTTGGGTTTAGGGCTTTCAATCGTCAAGCACCTTGTTGAGCTTCATGGAGGAAGTGTACAAGCAACAAGCCCTGGAGAAGAACAGGGAGCTACTTTTACTGTTGTGCTTCCACTCGCTAAAACAGAAAGCGGTAGTGACGCTCAAGCAGTTGAACATAATTTTCATTTGCAGCAGCTTGTGACAACCGAATCTGAGGAAACAAAGCTGCAAAATATGAAGGTTCTCGTAATCGATGATGAAGTTGATTCTCAAGAGTTGGCAAAGAGAGTCCTCGAGGAGTGTGGTGCTCACGTCCTTACCGCTTCCTCAGCAGATGAGGCGCTTGGACTTGTACAAACCTATCAGCCTCACGTGGTAGTAAGTGACATTGGGATGCCTGGAAAAGATGGGTATGAATTCATCCGCGCACTTCGAGAACTTCCATCACACAAGGGAGGAGAAACTCCAGCAGCAGCTGTCACTGCTTTTGCTCGTTTTGAAGACCGAATTCATGCCTTGCGCTGCGGATACCAAACGCACGTCGCCAAGCCTGTCGATCCAGCAGAACTGATTGCGATCGTAGAGTCTCTCGCAGGTCTTGATACTCCCCACGGCTAAAACCCGTGGGATTCTTGAAGAGTCCACAAACGAACTTTCAATGGTGCTATCAAAAACACACTCTTTCGCTCAAAACAACTACCAGTACGAAAGGTATTGCAATTGCGCTTACTTTTCAATTTTTCGCTTTCCGAGTCCATCGCAACGCCAGTTAGGTACGTTCAACATCCTGCCATTATTCGCTCTTTAACTATTCCGAATCAAGTCGGATATGTCGGTTGCCGGGATTACTCCGTACTAGGATGAATCAACACGTAGATGGTTATTCTTACTCACTTGTTGTTTAATTATACCACTGTGGCTAAAGCCATCCAATCGTTTTACGGCGATTAAAGTCGCTCGCCGACTTATCCCCGTGTCTAAAGCCAGGGGCTTGCGTCTCGTTTTTTGGTCATGATAATGCGAATGGTTAATTACGGTATATCTAATGCCAAGACCTGGGTTTGAGTGTTAGGTGTCACTTTACTTTGTGAGCGAGAAACCAAGCTTCTGAAATTTAATTCTCACGCGACATCTATCTGTAGTTATAGTTATACATTTTGATAAGGCTTATCTAGCTATAAAAATATTAAGCGATGTCTGGTGGCAAGCCACTTTGTGTCTACGCCTCAATCAAAATCATTTTGAATCTCAATTTTTCTACCTCTATGGATATAGTCAATAGAACTACTTTTGCATAAATCCATCTCAAGGCTCACGCAGAGACGCAGGAGAAACGATAACACAGAAAAAGAGCTTTACAATTTGTCGCAACGAGTTGTAATCAAACGCTCAAATCAAAGCTTTGAAATAGAATCAAGAGTAATAATCAATGACAACTGCTACAGACCATAATCAAGAGATTAAGAAGCTGCGTGAACTTGTTAAGGACATTGACTTTGGGATGTTAACCACCGTCGATGAAGACGGAACTTTGCACAGTCGCCCCATGTCAACCAATGGCGAGATTGAAGCTGATGGTACTCTTTGGTTCTTCACCTACGCCAGTACCCATAAAGTGGATGAAATCGAGCGCAATCATCAGGTTAATGTCAGTTTCGCGTCACCAGAGAAGCAGCGATATGTTTCTATGTCCGGCACAGCACAATTAGTCAAAGACCGCAACAAGATACAAGAATTGTGGAAGCCGGAACTCAAAGCTTGGTTTCCTAAAGAATTGGATGAACCCGATATTGCTTTGCTCAAGGTTGATGTACAAAAGGCTGAATATTGGGATGCACCATCAAGCTTTGTAGCACACACAATTGGTTTGGTAAAAGCAATTGCTACGGGTGAGAAAGCTAGTAGCGGCGAAAACGAGAAAATTACCTTGGGGTAAGCACTTAATTGAATGATTTGCGGGAATCGTAAAGGTAGGAACAGAGAATGAAAATTTTCTTTTGGGTAAGTTTATCTTTTGTGGTGGTGGGGGCAATTATGCTGTTTCTACAACCAGTTATTGACTTTCATGCTTATTGATTGAAATTTGCAGCGTTGCCTGTTCAACGAATGAATTTGTAAGGTGGGCAAACAGCCCACTTTCAGCAGATTTGATGGGTAGGTGTAGGCAAAAATTGTTAAATCGTTACGGAATAATTAGGCAACGCCAGATTTGTTAAACCATTCATACCAGGAAGTGTAGATATATGAATTACCTTGTTGCAGTATTATCAGACCGAATCCAGGCAGAAGAAGCTTACACTGCTCTTGAAAAAGAAGGCGTACCAACCGAGCAAGTTGATATTCTCGGAAATGGCTACAAAAGTGCCGATGAATATGGATTGATCGATCCAACTCAGCAAGCTCGCAAAGGCGCAATTCGAGAGGCTTACTGGCTAGTTCCGTTCGGATTCGCTGCGGGTTACGTTTTCAATTTACTCACAGGTATCGAAATTTTCCCAATTGGCGGTTTGGGTAATCATCTGATTGGGGGTCTGCTGGGAGCGGCTTCCGGTGCGCTGGGTGCTTTTCTAGTCGGTGGCGGCGTTGGTTTGACGGTTGGTAGTGGGGATGCTTTGCCTTACCGGAATCGCCTGAATGAGGGCAAATACCTAATTGTGGTCAAGGGTAAGGAAGAACTAACTCGTCAGGCAACTCGTGTGTTGCGCTCCTTTGAGCCTGAGAATATTCAAGGTTATACAGAATCCCCACTTGCTTGATTTTGAGTTAGGTAGGAGTTGCCCTAAGTATCCACCCAAGCGACAATTGGTTTTTTATGTACCGATAGCGAATGGCAACTGGCGATTTGCAGCTTTTTTAAGCAGGTCGCGGACTTCTTCATCGGTTGTTTGCGGAAATTTTTCGTACCACAGACCAACGCTGTAGAAGGGGCTAGGTGTCTGGGCGCAGATGATTTCGTCAACCTGGGTTTTAATCTCTTGGCAGGTTTGCGGTGAGGAAACCGGCACGGCGACGACGATTTGAGCGGGTTTTTGTTTGAGCAATGCTGCGATCGCCGCCCGCATGGTTGCACCCGTCGCTAAACCGTCATCTATTAAGATAATGGTACGTCCCTGGATAATCGGCAAGGGGCAATCGCCTCGATAAACACGTTGGCGTCGCTCAAGTTCCTGTTGTTCTTTTGCTGCAACCTTATCAATTGCTTGAGCGCAGATGTTTTCCTGGCGGACAATATCTTCGTTGAGTACCCTCACACCACCAGAGGCGATCGCTCCCATTGCTAATTCTTGTTGACCTGGTACACCCAGTTTGCGGACAACGAAAACATCTAAGGGAGCATTTAGCGCTTTGGCAACTTCAAAGGCGACGGGTACACCACCTCTTGGTAGCGCTAAAACCAAGACATCCGGGCGGTTAGCATAAGCTGCTAACTCAACAGCCAACAATTGACCCGCCGCCGTTCGGTCTTTAAATTGCATAGTGTCACCTTCCTGATAAACTTCCCAGGAGTGGATTTTTAGACGTAACAGTAAATTGAGAAAAAATCGCCGCATCAATTGCGATTAACACGATTTTGCACCTGTCCAATAAACTCGTTGTCTTTCATTTGCCCTCCAGATTTGTCTTGATGCATAACTTGTGATGGTTAGTGATGCCAGTAATGCGTTCTTGCCACTATTTTTTAATCGTATTAACTGATTCTAGAAAGCTAAAAAGTTCCTTTCCTCTGACTAATGGGGCGACATTCCTGATTTACCAGTCTACCCAACGGATGAAATAGGGCGATCGCCTGAGTACTTGTACTGGCTATAGCGATTTTGGATTAGTATTAGGGATTGGGAATTATTAGTGGTTAGTTCTTAAAAAGAACCACTAAAAACTAACTAGTACAACGTGGCGGAAATAAAGCTACCATTCAAAAAAGCCAGAAACCTTTTATTTCAAGCTTTTTGAATGAGCGAATTTTGAATGAGCGAATTCCGCGTTCGCGCAGCGTCTCCGATAGGAGAAGCGGTACTAGTTCCCAGTCCCTTGCGATTGAATGTTGAATTGCTTACCACAATAATCAAGTGGAGTGGTGGGTCACTCCTCGTTTTAGTTTTATTTGTGTGGCTCATCCTATACCTACGGGGAGCCTTCCATAAAGAAGTCAAGTATAGGATGACAGATATTCCCGATTTAGAGGAGCCGCGCTTTCTTCTTACCATAATGAGCGTATCAAACTCGCTCAGGACTTACTGCTTTCCAACAAACTTTTGGTATGAAATCGATGCTATTTATAGCGCTAGGCTCCAAGCAGTGCAGCGTGCCCAACAAACAATTTACTTTGAGACATTTTACATGACGCCGGGTCGTCGGGCTGACGAGTTTGCTGCGGCTATAATCGAGCGATCGCGTGCTGGGGTGGAGGTACTTTTCCTCGCTGATAGCTTAGGCGTGAAAACAATTCCTCAGAAATACTGGCATCAACTCAAAGCTGCTGGTGTTTCCGTGCGCTTCTTCCACCAGTTTAACTGGAAAGCTCCCCTGGCTTACAACATCCGCACCCACCGCAAACTACTGCTAATAGACGGGGAAACTGCTTTTGTGGGGGGTATGGGCGTTTCCGATAATTGGGATGGGATGGAGAAAACAGGCGAAACATCTCCTTGGCTGGACGTGGAGGTTTGCTTCACCGGGCAAATCGTCATTATTCTAGAAGGTATCTTCATGCAACACTGGCTTTATGAAGGCGGGGTTGCTAGCCTGCGGGGAGAACTGTTTAAATCAGCTTCATCCGACGATGGTGTGACAGTCCTTGTCACACCAAGTAGCTCTCCTTCTGCTAGTTCGTGCGTCTGCACCCTTTTTTACACTAGTCTCCTCGCAGCCAAAAAGCGGATCTGGTTCGCCAGTCCTTACTTTTTGCCCGATAGCAACACCAAGCGGGCGCTTTTGCAGGCGAAAAAAAATGGTGTCGATGTCCGTATCCTGACGGTGGGACCACACAACGACAAAAAAATGATCTACTATGCAGTGCGTGAAGGCTACGGCGACCTCCTCAGGGCAGGAATTGAAATTTATGAACACCAGCCCAGTATGATGCACGCCAAGGTGCTGCTAATTGACGACGCTTTTGTAAGTACTGGTAGTGCAAACTTAGATCCGCGCAGTCTTTTCCACAACGATGAACTTAATCTGTCTTTGATTGAACCAAAACTAGTGCAATTTGCTGATGATTTCTTTGTTCATGGATTCAAAAAAAGCCGTCGTGTAGAAATGTCAGAATGGAAACGCCGTCCTTTGTGGCAGCGAGAGCTAGGTCAGCTTGCTCTTTTCTTTCGCTGGCAGCTATAACCGTCGCTTCTCGAAAATTAAAAATAGGAAAAAATTCAAATAAAACATAATGAAAATACTTTCTGAACCATTAAGTATAGAGCATTTGCAAATTGAAATTCCCGACTTACCCAAATCATTACAAGGTACAAAGCTAGTACAACTTTCAGATTTCCATTTTGATGGTCTACTACTATCGGAAGAACTTCTCAGACAAACGATTGCAGCCAGCAATGAAATTAATCCAGATTTAGTTTTGCTAACTGGTGACTTTGTTACTCATAATCCCAAACCAATTTATCAACTGGCGCAGCAGCTAAAAAACTTGAAAAGTTGCGCTGGTATATATGCCGTATTGGGCAATCATGACCTTTATTTTCCTCACTCAAAAGCAGAAATCACCACGGCTTTAACTGATGTTGGCATTCAAGTTCTCTGGAATCAAATAGCCTATCCTTTAGGAGCGCATTTAGCGTTAGTAGGACTTCCTGATTTTTGGTCAAAAGATTTCCATCCTGCGTCTGTGATGGATAGTCTGGATGCAGACACTCCCCGCATTGTCTTATCTCACAATCCAGATAGTGCAGAATTATTGCAAAAATGGCGAGTAGATTTACAACTATCAGGACATACCCACGGCGGTCAAGTTGTGATTCCTAACGTTGGTTCTGTACCAAGTTGGATTTATTCGTCCCGTGATAAAATTCCGGAATTTTTATGGCCTTGGATACCCTTTATTAAGGGGAAGTGGCCTAAAGTCGTTCGCCATTGGGAATGGAGTCAAGGACTGCATCAGGTAGGTTCAAACAAGCTGTATGTTAATCGCGGTTTAGGAACTTTTCCTCCTGGACGTTGGAATTGTCCTCCAGAAGTCACGGCGATTACTTTACGTTAAAGTGAGAATTTTTTATCATCGCCAATTTGTAACTTGCGATAGATGAAATTTTTTTAATTTAATTGCAATCTAAAAATATTAAGACCTACGCAGCTTGATAAACGAAGTCCGCATTGAATCAGACTTATGTCAAGCCTGCGTCATGCTGGTGAGGGGATTCTGCCTAAGTCCTAAATATCAACTTACACCCTCGCTCAAGATGAAGATTAGGCAAAATATAGCAGGATTGGCTGCTTTAATTCCGCTATTGACTGTTATTGTATGTATTTCTCATACTCCTATCAGTGCAGCAATACCTAAAGTCACGCAAAATTATGCACAGAATCAAAGTGAATATTTAGTAGCGCAATTTTTTAATAACTGTCGCCGAGCTTATGGTAATAAGAGTGTTAATGTCCGACAAGACTCTTCAAATAATAGCCCGGTTGTCAAACGTTTAGCTAATGGATCGCGAGTCTTTATTGTGGATCGAGGTAAAAAAGGTTGGGTGCCGATTTACGAACCTGTTAGAGGTTATGTAGATGCAGATAATCTCACTTCTTGTGCAGTAATACCTGGTGGGAAAAATTGCCGTCGAGTCAATAGTCTTATGGGTGTGCCTGTCCGAAAAAGACCCTCAATTAATAGCGCTGCGATTAGGACTTTAGATAATGGCAGGTCTGTCACCCTTGGTAAACGTCGCAGCAATGGCTGGGTGCAAATTACCGCACCTGTGAATGGTTATGTAGCCGCTGTTAATCTCGGCTATTGTGAACCACAATAGCCGCGACTACATCATTAAGTGGATGCTAATACATGAAGGCGAATTTTTTGGAAGCGATCGCACTTTAATTTTTGCCCCTCAAAAGCAACTTCTGTATCATCCACCCAAACTTGCAGTTTTTTCTACATATCATTCAATATTAACAATCATAAATAGTACCCTACTGGGGTACTGTCAACTAAGCGCAAATTTTCCAGAATGAGAGGTGTAAAGGATGATTTTCTCCCCAAATGTTTTTAGGGTGCGAGGAATCATTATTTTCCACAACTTACACATTCAGGATTATCAAATCATGCTAGTTTCAACTTTTGAAGTTCTCCTCAAGCCACAATTTCCCAAAGATGCTCCACTTCCAAATGGTCTGGATATTTCCAAACTTAGTCGGACAGTAATCCAAGGCTATTTCTTGACTATTGCCAATACCAACTTCTTTGATGTGACAGTATCTCTCATATTTACAGTAGAGTTTCCACAAGACACAACACCTGAACTACCTAAAAGTTTTAAAGACTTTATCGATGCTATAGATATAACAGGGAAGAATATTTTTCCTGGGAATAACTCACCAGCTAAACTTATTCCCATACTAATTCCCGAACAAAACAAAGCACGGCTCACGTTCACTATTCCTAAAAATGCCACAAGTTTAGTTATCTTGCAGCCCGATTTTATTTCCCAACCACAATTGCTTAAAGATACCAACTTTGAATCTCGTGGATATGTGGAAATCTTCGTCTCCTCGCAATCAAGTTCAGAGTCCGCAACACTTTTAGTAACACCCCAGTTACGAGGAACATTCTATAAGGATTTGAATGCTACTAATTTTAGTGATGTTGGTCTCGATCAAATTGCCTATGATCTTCCTACAGCAACTGGAAGCGCTCTTTTTAATCTTAAGCTAAGTAAAGAGCCTATACCTGGCACAACATATGTTGTGCAACAAGGTGACTTTTTATTCTCAATAGCTCAGAAAGCTTACGGTAATGGCGATAAGTTCACAGTAATTTACGAGGCTAATAAAAATGTGATTGGACCTGACCCTAAGGTGATCATACCTGGGCAGGTACTTTTTATTCCAATACTTTAAGGGCTGAAGCTTTTACTACAAGCCTCCGCCTTATGCCCATCTACTTAATGCCTTGAATAGTTTCGCAGACTTTCAATCTGCGAAGCTTTATTCAACAAATGTCTTGATTTTTCTCAAAAACCTTACTATCGATAACAATTATGAATATAATTTTCAAGCCATTTTTAAATAGTTGGGTCGCAGTTCATCCGAATCCAATTGGTGTAATTGAATTTATAGGGGGCGCTCTTTACGGTACTTTCCCAAATATTTGTTACGCTCATTTCTTACATAGTTTGTTTGCAGCTGGTTACACGATTATTGCTTTACCTTTCAAATTTGGCTTTAACCATGAATCTATTGCTAAAACTTTACTTGTGGAACGAAATGAGGTTATAGCTGAATTAAACTATCCGCAAAATATACCGCATTTTTGGGTTGGTCACAGCTTGGGTTGCAAATATATTATTTTGTTGGAGGCTTATGGAGCGATTATGAATCAGCCTTCTTTATTAATTGCACCTGATATCGCTGATACTAAAGATGCTCTGCCATTTCCGGCTTTAGCAAATTTTTTAGACAAAATTCATCGGGGTGCAAATCCGACTAAGCAAGAGACTAAAGAACTCGTGCATAAAAGTAATTTATTTAATTTGACAGGACTGATTTCTTTTGAAGATGATGTGATTGCAGGAACGAAGAATTCTCCAATCGATAAAAGTGATGTAGCTTGGTTCATTCATGAGCTACAGGAAAGAAAAAATGGACATCTTATTGCCGAAGAAATACCAGGAAGACATTCAGAAGTTGTGGGTATTAAGATAGGTGATTCAGTACTTTATCTCGATTTAAAATCTGGTATTTTTGAACCGATTAAAGTTAGAAAAATAGAGCCTCTAGCTTTAGAGATGTTAACTAAATTAAGGCAACAGATGTGGGAACTTGCTGTTGATGGCACAGAATTTAATTCGCCAGAATTTATGTATCGATTTCCAGCGGAAGTCTAAATTATTGATTTTGAATAGCGATCGCCTAAAATATCAGATCAAGGCTTGATGAAGATATGGCGATCGCCTGACACTACTCAAAAAGCGGATAAAAGGCTAAATGCCGCTTTTGGCTAAAGTTACCGCATTGCGGAAATGACCATTGCGCTGAGAAAATTTCTCCGCCAGAAGTTGTCGATAAACAGCTTCATAGCCATCGGTCATTGCTTGCAAGCTGAAACGTTTCGAGACATACTCCCGACATGCATAGCGATCTAATTCTGACACCATTACAATCGCACTGACAAATTCTTCTATGTTGTCGCAGAGGAAACCGGTTTTTCCGTGGTCAATTACTTCTTTTGTAGACCCTAGTTTCATCGCGATAACTGGTGTACCAGCAGCCATTGACTCCACCATCACCAACCCAAATGGTTCTCGCCAGGTAATGGGGAACAGAGTTGCTACAGCACCGCCCATTAAAGCATTTTTCTGCTCATGGTTTGCTTCACCCAGATATTCAATTTGCTTACCGTCGATGTGTGGCTTGATTTCCTTTTCATAGTATTCCACATCAACAACATCCACCTTACCAGCCATTTTCAAACGCCAGCCAGCTTTTTTCGCAATTTCTATTGCCAAGTGCGTTCCTTTTTCTGGCGATATCCGACCCAAAAACGCTAAGTAAGGCTCATCTTCGGGTTCAGCGTGAAACTTATAACTGCTAACATCAATTCCGTTGTAAACAGTCGCTACACAGTTAAGGTCTAACCTAGGTTCCCGTTGTGCATCAGAAATAGTGATGTATGGTTGTTTTTTAGCATGTTTAAACATTTTTTCGTTGTCAGGCGTAAAAATACCATGCAACGTGTGAACCGTGGGAGTTTTTACCAAATTGGCGTAAGGCAATGTTACAAAGCCGATATGCGAGTGAATAATATCAAAATCTTCTGCCCGCTCATACACCGAACTTAAATGCATCAAATCGTAAACACCGTACTCCTTAATAGTCTGATCGAGTCGTAAAGCACGCGGATGAACTGATTCTAGCTTTGCCAAACTGATAGAATCACCCGATGCAAATAGCGTTACTTCGTGTCCTCGTCGGACTAATTCATCAGTCAGTAACCCTACTACTAACTCGATACCGCCGTAAGCTGGGGGTGGTACTCTCTCCCATAGTGGGGCTACCTGAGCAATCCGCATTACAAACCTCCAAGAGAATAAGACTTGTATTAAAAGCGCTTGCTTTCTTACTAACGAGTGTTTTTAATTGATGCACTCTGCATAAGAAAATTAAGTTTGAAAACAAACTGTTGCAAGTCATGAATATAATTAAAAGTTTATGTAGTTATCAATGAAATATCTGTCTACCTGAAGTAATGAAATGACTATCTCTTGAGAGAGGAAAATTTAGAATAACTAACTAAACTTAGCTATTCTATCTCTAAAGAAATATACCATTCAGATAACTTCGGGTTCGTCAAAATGCTATGGCGATCGCTAGAATAGTACTAACAACCAAATGCATAGTGGTTGTTCAGCTAGCGGCTCAAGAGCGCCAGTTGAGGCAAATGTGATTATTAATCGGGAATAGCTAATCTGAGATATTGCACGACGAGAGCATTACCCGCCATAGGTGGAAATCTATGGCTCATAGCTAAAGTCGTCTCAAGACGACTAAATATAAAATTTCAGCCCACAGGTGGGCTTGAGCTATTAGCCGCGATTATTGAAATCTCAGGCGGGATAGGTGGCGTTCTTGAGTTCGGGGTGCAAGATTTCAGTAATGGGAAGTAGGGAAAAAGCAAAGGTAAACCTTATTCCCTAATCCCTACAAAGCCAAGCCCAATCAAACAGTAAAAATCGACTTTAAATAATCGGCATATGAACACAGGAATTTTGTGGTTAAGCGTAGTATCAGTTCTGTTACTTTACTGGCTTGCTGTTAATCTACTCATGTAAGCAACAAAGAAACAATCCACTGGGTCTTCCGACTTGGAAAACCCAGTATTTTTTGTCATATCAAAGCTTTGAAAGATATCAATTGGGCGTTTACACTTATCTCTAGCGCCCTAGGATGGCGTTAAAAAGAGAAGAGATATATTGACTTTGGATGTGAAAAATGAGATAATTAATTTTGATAAGGAAGAACTAAGTTAAAATAGTAAACGTGAATATATCTGCATCGCAGAAAAAACCGCGTGTCGCATGGCAGGCGGTTTTCTCAATACTGATATTTGTGGTGATGTATCTACCAATTTTGGTACTTGCCTTTTATAGCTTCAACTCCTCGCCTTACAGTGCAACTTGGCAAGGATTCACCCTTGATTGGTATAAAAAATTATTCAGTGATGAACGTATTTTGTTAGCCTTAAAAAACAGTTTGATAGTTGCCTGTTGTTCGGTGAGTATAGCAGCAGTGTTGGGAACTTTGATGGCAGTGGGGATAGCGCGTTATCGATTTCCGGGAAAGACATTGTATCGAGGTATTTCTTACCTACCATTGATTATTCCTGATATTGCGATCGCCGTAGCTACCCTAGTTTTTTTAGCAGCATTTGCCATCCCCTTAAGTTTGTGGACAATTGTTGCCGCTCATGTAGTATTCTGTCTGGCATACGTTGGACTTGTGGTTTCTTCCCGACTTACCAACTTAGATCCTCACTTAGAAGAAGCAGCACTTGATTTAGGAGCCACACCAGTGCAAGCCTTCATCCAAGTATTATTGCCTCAGCTAATGCCTGGAATTATAGCCGGTTGTTTGCTTGCCTTTGTACTCAGCCTGGATGACTTTCTCATCGCCAGTTTTACCGCCGGTAGTGGTTCCAACACACTACCAATGGAAATTTTCAGCCGCATCAGAACCGGAGTAAAGCCAGACATTAATGCTCTCAGCGTCATCTTAATTTTAGTATCTGCGATCGTCGCTTTGGTAGCTGAATTGATTCGCGCTTCCGGACAGCCCAAAAACTCATAACAGCAAATCCCTCATCCTTCCTTCTCGTTCCCAGTCAGAGACTGGGAACGAGAAACAGGGGTACTCCCAGTCCAAGCGTCCCTAACTTACTCAAAAACTACCGTTCGATTACCATACACCAAAACGCGATTTTGTAAGTGTAAGCGGACTGCCCTTGCTAATACAACTCGCTCCAAATCCTTACCTTTTCTAATCAAATCTTCAACTTCATCGCGGTGACTCACTCGCACTACATCCTGCTCAATAATTGGACCAGCATCTAAATCAGCAGTAGCGTAATGAGCCGTTGCACCAATAATTTTTACACCACGTTCAAAAGCTCTATGATAGGGATTTGCGCCGACAAAAGCTGGTAAAAATGAGTGGTGAATATTAATAGTTTGGGGAAATTTAGCAAGAAAATCTGCACTGACAACTTGCATATATTTAGCCAATACAACCAAATCAATTTTATATTGGTATAGTAATTCTAGTTGTTTAGCTTCCTGTTCTGATTTGCTATCTTTAGTAATGGGAATGTGGTGATAATCGATATTAAATTGCTCTGCCACCAGCTTTAAATCAGCATGGTTGCTGATAATTAGCGGAATTTCCGATGCAAACTCTTGGGCACGTTGGCGCCAAATCAAGTCAAATAGACAATGGTCTTGCTTGCTTACCCAAATGGCAATGCGTGGGATAGTATCAGAAAAATGCAGTTCCCACTTTGCACCTAAAGGTTGGGCGATCGCATTAAATGCTGGTGCAATCAATTCTCGCGGCAGATTAAATCCATTTAACTGCCATTCAATGCGCGTGAGAAATAAACCAGCCGCGAAGTCTGTATGCTGGTCTGCATGGATGATATTGCCACCATTAGCATAGATGAAGTTAGCAATTTTCGCCACTAGTCCCCGTTGATCGGGGCAGGAAATTAACAATGTTGCTGTCGGACTTGTCATAATAATATAGAAGGACTAAGTGAAACGACTGGAAAAAACCGAGCCAGCCTTCCATACTCAAAAATACGAAAAATCTTTCATAGAGGCTGTTGCAACCCTTCGATCTGCAACTACGCTCGCGCTCGATTTTTTTATGTCTACATGCTTAGCTTCAGCCCGGAGATACCCTTTGAGTAGAATCACCATTGGCAAAATATTTTTCTACAGCTATTTTGTTAGTTAATGGATTTTTCATCTGATTTCAAGTACATTATAAAAAATCATTAAATTATATTTATTTTATTTAAAAAATTTTATTATTTAAC
>CAXTNZ010000015.1:39326-41189 GCA_964245695.1 uncultured bacterium
TACTAACGCAGTGTGTAAATTTCTGTCAGGCTCTGTTTTTCCACATTTCACACAACCATAAAACGATGAAGATGCTGAGTGTCGATCAAGTTTACATCCTCAATAAGAATTGTAACTATTATTCTAAATTATTAGTAACTTTGTTTTATATTAGCCACTCTACATAAATGCCCTCTGGAACAAAGTGGATAAAAATTCGACATTTCAGTTGGTATAAAATATAGTTTAATATTGTGATAGTGAAAATGTAAATATTAAAGTATAAAAAAATACAATTCCAAAGCTGATTACAAATTAATTTGGGGATTGCTGCTATTTTAGAAAAACGGTACTCCCACACTTGGCTTAATTTACAAGTAACTGATGGAAACAACATGCTGCACATGCTTCTCATTTATTTGCCAATTATTGTTTACCTGGTGATAGCTTACTTTTTCTTCACAGAATGGCTGAATTTTTTTCTACAAGATGAAGAAATGAATTCAGAGCAGCGCTCATTTTCAGGTGTAATTTTGGTTCTAGCTAGTATTTTATGGGTAATAGTAGTCCCGTTTGCTTACTTGGAACTATTAAAGTTTCATAAAAAACACAAGCAAGTTATTGATTTACTAATAACCCTGTCAGTTACCAGCATTTGTGATGAGTGATATCAAAGTCGCTAATTGCTAGATTGCTAATTTTTAATTAGTTAACTAGTAGTCATTATTTATTTTATTTGCCCTTTTGAGATGCTTCAAACGTAGCCGATGTACTTTAATTAATACACGAAACCGCTGGCAAATGTCACTTTCAGGAAAATGAAATAACTAGCTAATAGCCGGATTTTTTCACTTTGGTCGATTGTACAATGAGACGCACCATTGCACGGAAACCCGGCTAGAATATTGAATTTTAAATTACTTATTTACTCTTGGCTGGGGGTTTATCTGGGCTAGGCAAAGGCTTGTTAACGCTATCATCTATAGAGGATTTCCACTCGGAAAGTTCCCGCTTGACTGCATTTTCAAAATCTGTAGATACCAACAGCACATTTATATTACCATCTGTAGCAGCAGGGTCTGCTTGAGCATACAAGAAACGGTGGTTAAAGTCAGACTTACCCAAAATCAATTGATGACTTTTCTGATTTTTCAGGTTTATATTGATAGTTCCCAGGGGTTTATCTAAGCCAAAATCTGCAAGCTGATTAGCTGGGATTGATAAAGTGCGATCGCTCTTACCCTTCACTAGCAAATCCATTAAATAGGAGACAATGGGGTCATTTGCTGGACTGACTGTAGGAGATTTTATCAACCATTTAGTGTCGCCAGCATTGTTGTTACGTTCCAGATTTAAAGTGTAATTTTCAGTCTTTACCGTCAAAGATTGTACATCATCTGCTGCAAAAGAGAAAATTTGTTGCTTTTTATCCTTGACTTCCTCTCGTTGAGGCGCACCTTTAATTTCATAGAAATAAACAAAACCGCCCAAACCCAGCGCAAGCAGTATCAAAATTAAAGTCGTTCGTGGTAATTTCATTTTTTAGTCAAGAGTCAAAAGTCAAAATTTCCTCATCTCCCTTTTACCGTCGTTTCCACCAGAGAACAGCCGCAGCTGCTAACCCGATGAGGGGTAATATTAGCAGAGACGACAATCCTAAAAGATTCGCTTGCGCCTGTGTGATGTTGATACGACGGTTTTTGGCTTCTTTGGGGCGAATTGAAAGAGGTTGCTGATCCTGCTGACTCAGCCAAGTGACTGAGTTGAGAAATACATCTCCATTTAGCTGTTGTTGAAACAAGTTATCGGTAGCAAAATCTGAATTTCCTAATACTACTAGCCGTGACTCGGTAGCAGTTGGGGAGAGGGGAGTGGGAGAGGGAG
>CAXTNZ010000016.1:0-12866 GCA_964245695.1 uncultured bacterium
ATTAAAGAGTCTTTGAACCTCATTAAAGAGTCTTTGAACCTCATTAAAGAGTTGTTTGGAATTGCGATCGCCTTTCTTGAGCTATTCGTTCTACTTAAAATACTGGTGTTATATGTATTTTATCAGGCGATCGCACTTTCCCCTTCATTTACAATCAGTCTATTGATTTGGAGGTGTCTGCTCTGCTACTTGCTGGACTTGTGCAACATCCAAATCCAACGCTTGCGCTATCTGTTCCACAGTTAAACCCAATGCTAACAGTCTGGGTATAGCTTCTAATTTTGCCTCTACACGACCTTTTTGTTTACCTTCTTGTTCACCCTCTTCTTTACCTTCTTGATAAACTCGCGTTTGCTTCAACTCACTTAACCCAAACATTGCTTCTATCTCCTCTCGACTCATTTTAGGAAACTTATAAACCAAGATTGTCTCTATAAATTCTAGTAACTGCTGTTGCAGTTGTAGATTTACCGCTTGCTTGGTGCGGTTGATTAATTCTCTAGCAGTGATAATTGCTGTATCTTCATCTTCAACTACTAATTTAATGGTAGCAATACCAATTGGTAGTGATGCAGCTTCACCTAATTCATCCAAATAAATTCTACTGATGCGTTGGCTGAGAAAGAATTCAAGGAAATCTTCTTTCTCACCTATATCTATACTTCTACTGGGATAAATCACCACTCCTCGCCAAGAATTTCTCCTTTTATTTTGACGTAAGTATAAAAATATTTCCGACAACAGACGTGAGTAAATATCTGAGTCAAGTTGAAATTGGACTTCGACGAAATAAATCGGGCTTTTTTCGTCTTGATTGGGAAGAAACACACCATCAATTCTAAAAGCTGTTTGCTTGATTTCAACCGAAGAAAATTGATAGATATTTGCGGTTTCCGGAGAATTCCCAATAAGTTCAAAGAAGATGCTGGGAAATTCTTGAAATAGCCGATAAAAGATGCTGTCAGTTTTCACGCTGAGTATATTGGCGCTTTTTATGATTTTATAATATCGGCATCTGCAAAACTTGAATAATTCCGAGACTTATTTAGGAAACTTCTTTTCTCGCACTTCCACAGTGTATTCTTGCACAGCTTTAGTAATCGTCTCCCGCAAATTCGTATAAACTTTGGCAAAGGGAGGCTGTTTTTCGGAAAGTCCCAACACATCAGAAGTAACTAAAACTTGTCCATCACAATGCACTCCCGCACCAATACCAATTGTGGGAATGCTCAACTTTTGTGTAATCTGCATTGCTAAATCTGCGCTTATATGCTCTAAAACGAGCGCAAACACACCCGCTTGTTCGAGAGCGATCGCCTCACTTAAAATCCTCTCACTGGCTTCTTCAGTTTTCCCTTGTTGTCGCAAACCAATTTGATGTATCGATTGCGGTGTCAAACCTACATGACCCATGACCGGAATTCCCGCTTGCACCAAACGAGCGATCGTTTCTATCATTGCCGGATAGCCACCTTCCAACTTTACCGCTTGCGCTCCCGTTTCTTTCAACACCCTGCCGGCTGAGTGCATCGCTTGTTGGATACTTTCTTGATACGTCAAAAATGGTAAATCTACCACCATCAAAGCGCGTTTAACACCACGACGTACAGCTTTAGCGTGGTAAAGCATTTCATCCAAAGTAATAGGTAGTGTTGTTTCATACCCCAACACTACCGCCATCGAGTCACCCACCAAAATTAAATCTACACCAGCAGCATCAAGAAGTTGGGCGAGCGCATAATCCCAAGCCGTCAACGCTACAATTGTACGCCCCTGTTGTTTCCATTGAATTAATTGTTGGGTAGTGAGTGCCATTTTGATAGTTAGGGGTTTTTCCCTTGGCATTTTGGGCATTAACCAAGCCAGACCTTGACTGGTACGGCTATAAGGAAGACCAGTAACTTCGTCTAACACGGCTCCTGTCTTTGGATTTAATCGTAACAAACCATTGTTAGTACTGACCCAAACACTACCATCTTTGGCAAAGCGCACTGCTGTGAAATTACGCTGACGCAGCTTAGTGACAGATGTAGCGCATAACTTCGGTTTCGCTTCACATTTGTGCGTAAACGTCAAGGTCTTCTTCGGAAAATGCGCGTAAGCGCAATCAGCATTCTCGTTCAAACCAAGAACAAAACTTTCCCCATCTTAAGTGAGATGGTTCCAAAGCTGGTTTTTTCAACAGCGCCGGACTATTATCACTTACATTTTCTAAATATTTCTTAATAAAATGTTAAAAATTGACATTAAATAAAAAATTTAAATATAAGAGTTAAGAAGATTAGAAGAATAACTTATGAAATTATTGATATATTGTGAAACAAGATACAAATTACGTGGTGTGCAATTTTTGTCTTTCGTTGAGGACTCTGCTAAATCAGCTCGGAAAAAAGTTTCTCCTTGTCTGTTGCCTGGAAAGGGGTAAAGATGTATGGGGTAAAGTCAGCGGTAATATATACAAGCCTTGCTTTACCTGTGAATTTACTTGAAAAAGGCGATCACTTAGTTAAGCTATGTTTAGTAGAGTGCGAAGAAGAGATAAAGAATTTACAATCATGGGACGATGGAATATACGCGCATATGAGCGTTTATAGCAATTGAATTGCACTGGTGAGGAAGATTACTAACTCAACTAAGTGTGAATTAAAAAAACCGCTACCCATTGTTAAAAGCAACCCTTAAGAAAAAATTTTCCGGATTCCTTCTGCTTGTTGGGGGGAAAAAGCCGGGTGAGGGTAAGTTGCACAGTACGTAATTTGCTTGTAAAAAAGATTGACTTGTTGAAGGATTAAGTATGTCTTACGCGCAAACCAAGACTCAGTCGAAATCAGGTTATCAGGCTGGGGTAAAAGATTACAGATTAACTTATTACACCCCAGACTACACACCTAAAGATACAGACCTTTTAGCAGCTTTCCGGATGACTCCACAACCTGGAGTTCCTCCGGAAGAAGCTGGTGCAGCGGTAGCTGCTGAGTCTTCCACTGGTACTTGGACAACAGTATGGACTGACTTGTTAACCGACCTGGACCGCTACAAAGGTCGTTGCTACGACATCGAACCAGTTCCCGGCGAAGACAATCAGTACATTTGCTACGTTGCTTATCCTCTAGACTTGTTTGAGGAAGGCTCTGTAACCAACATGTTGACCTCGATTGTAGGTAACGTATTTGGTTTCAAAGCATTGCGTGCATTGCGTTTGGAAGATTTGCGGATTCCTGTTGCTTATTTGAAGACCTTCCAAGGACCTCCTCACGGGATTCAAGTTGAACGTGACAAATTAAACAAATATGGTCGTCCCTTGTTGGGTTGTACCATTAAGCCCAAGCTCGGTTTGTCCGCTAAGAACTACGGACGAGCGGTTTATGAATGCTTGCGCGGTGGTTTGGACTTCACCAAAGACGACGAAAACATCAACTCAGCACCATTCCAAAGATGGCGCGATCGCTTTCTGTTTGTATCAGAAGCCATCCACAAAGCACAAGCTGAAACTGGTGAAATTAAAGGTCACTACCTCAACGTTACCGCTCCCACCTGCGAGCAAATGTTGGAACGGGCTGAGTTCGCTAAAGAACTCAAAATGCCCATCATCATGCATGACTACCTGACCGCAGGTTTCACCGCTAACACCACCTTGGCTCTCTGGTGCCGCAGAAACGGTCTGTTGCTGCACATCCACCGCGCTATGCACGCCGTTATCGACCGTCAAAAGAACCACGGTATCCACTTCCGCGTATTGGCTAAGTGCTTGCGGATGTCTGGTGGTGACCACATCCACACCGGAACCGTTGTAGGTAAGTTAGAAGGTGAACGCGGTATTACAATGGGCTTCGTTGACCTACTGCGCGAAAACTACGTTGAACAAGACAAGTCACGCGGTATCTACTTCACCCAAGATTGGGCTTCCATGCCTGGTGTAATGGCAGTTGCTTCTGGTGGTATCCACGTATGGCACATGCCCGCCCTGGTAGAAATCTTCGGTGACGACTCTGTACTACAATTCGGTGGTGGTACTTTAGGACACCCCTGGGGTAACGCTCCTGGTGCAACCGCTAACCGCGTAGCTCTAGAAGCTTGTATCCAAGCACGTAACGAAGGACGCAACCTCGCTCGCGAAGGTAACGATGTTATCCGCGAAGCTTGTAAGTGGTCGCCAGAATTGGCTGTTGCTTGCGAACTGTGGAAAGAAATCAAGTTCGAGTTCGAGGCAATGGATACCGTCTGATTTCAAGTTAGAAGTTAGAAGTTAAGAGTGAGGAGTTACATTAATTCATAACTCCTAATTCTTAACTTACAACTCTTTTGGGCTGGGTCAAGCATGGATTTAAAACAAATTGCGAAGGATACAGTTAAAACGCTTTCTAGCTACCTAACTTATCAAGCAGTGCGGACGGTGTTAACTCAACTTGGCGAAACAAATCCTCCCTTGGCGTTTTGGCTGCACAACTTCTCCGCTGACAAAATTCAGGATGGAGAAACTTACATCCAAAGTTTGTTCCAAGAAAAGCCAGATTTGGCTTTAAGGATAATGACTGTCAGGGAACATATAGCCAACGAAGTCAGCGATTTTTTACCCGAAATGATTCGTACTGGGATTCAACAAGCAAATACAGAACACCGTCGTCAGCATTTAGAGCGAATTACGCAATTAAATATCTCGACACCCAGCTCAGAATCAGAAGAACCAGCAACCTCAGATCCAAATTTGGATAACTGAAAAAGCTAACAGCTTTGTCAATCTAGTAGTTAAAAATTGCCACCTATTACCAGCTATGCAAACCTTACCAAAAGAGCGTCGTTACGAAACCCTGTCTTATCTGCCTCCTCTGTCTGACGCTCAAATCGCCAAGCAAGTGCAGTACATCTTAGATCAAGGTTACATTCCGGCGATCGAATTTAACGAAAAATCCGAGCCAAAGGAATTCTACTGGACAATGTGGAAGCTGCCTTTGTTCAACGCTAGATCAACACAAGAAGTGTTGAGCGAAGTTCAAGGTTGCCGTTCTCAATTTTCTAACAGCTTCATTCGGGTTGTGGGTTTTGACAACGTCAAGCAGTGCCAAATTCTCAGCTTTATTGTTCACAAACCCGGCACCAGCAGATACTAAAGCTGGCAAGCTTTAAGTAATTTGTTTATCCCCCAAATAGGAGAGGTAGAATTTTCTACCAATCCTGTAAACTGAATTTTCAACGCGGAGGTACGCGGAGTTATTCTGTGTACTACTCTGCGTTTTTTTAGTTAAAGATAAATGAACTTAACACATCTACCACAAGTAAGAATTTGCTTTCTTGGCGAGTCCTTTGTCAACGGTACTGGCGACCCAGAATGTCTTGGTTGGACAGGTAGAATATGCGTTAATGCCTATAAAAAAGGTTATGAGATTACCTACTATAATTTAGGAATTAGGCGGGAAACTACCGCTGAATTATTAAGTCGTTGGAGTAGGGAAGTTTCACCGCGCTTACCCAAAGAATACGACGGTAGAGTTGTATTTTCTTTTGGAGTGAATGATACGACGATTGAAAATGGTAAAACTCGCGTTGAAGTTACAGATTCAATCATAAATGCGCGCAATATTTTAAGTGAGGCTAAAGAGTTGTATCCTATTTTGATGGTGAGTCCGCCACCAGTAGGAGATGAAAAACAAAATAAGAGAATTGCGGATTTAGGTAAACAGTTTGCTGTAGTTTGTGATGAATTGAATGTGCCTTATCTAGATGTTTTTTCTATCCTGGAAAAATCAGATATTTGGATAGATGAAGTAAGAACCAATGATGGTGCTCATCCAAAAGCAGCAGGTTATGCAGAGTTTGCCCAAATCGTAGAAAATTGGGATGCTTGGTTAAATTGGTTTAAATAACTCCCGTAACAAAAAAAAGATAGGTGAGCCGGCGTCCCTATAAAAAATTAACATTATCTTTAGAAGTACTAGCTAATCACAGACAAACTCATGGGTTACTATATTGCTCCTCGGTTTCTTGACAAACTTGCCGTTCACATTACCAAAAATTTTCTAAATCTCCCAGGTGTGCGAGTACCGGTGATTTTGGGAATTCACGGACGTAAAGGCGAGGGAAAAACTTTTCAATGTGAGTTAGTCTTCGAGAAAATGGGTATCGAGGTAACTCTCATCTCTGGGGGAGAACTCGAAAGTCCAGATGCAGGAGATCCAGCACGTCTGATTCGTCTGCGTTATCGGGAAACAGCAGAATTAATCAAGGTGCGCGGTAAAATGTGCGTGCTGATGATTAATGATTTAGATGCGGGTGCGGGACGCTTTGATGAGGGTACGCAATACACGGTGAATACGCAGTTGGTGAATGCCACACTGATGAATATTGCAGATAATCCCACCGATGTGCAGTTACCTGGAAGCTACGACTCAACGCCACTAAATCGCGTGCCGATTATTGTCACAGGTAATGATTTTTCTACCCTTTATGCGCCATTAATTCGAGATGGTCGGATGGATAAATTTTACTGGGAACCAGACCGCGATGACAAGGTGGGAATTGTCGGGGGGATTTTTGAACCGGATGGACTTTCGCAACGAGATGTGGAAAAATTGGTTGATACTTTTATCAACCAATCAATTGACTTTTTTAGCGCTTTGCGATCGCGCCTTTATGACGAACAAATCCGCAACTTTATCCATAAAGTCGGTTTTGAGCGGATTTCCCGACGTATAGTTAACAGCGCCGAGAAAGCACCAGAATTTCAAAAGCCTAATTTTAACTTGTCTCATTTAATTGAGATGGGTAGCTTCATGGTTGGTGAACAAAAACGGGTGGAAAATTCCCAGTTGGTTGATGAATACAATCGCTTAAATCGAGGTAGAAATAATCAACCTGCACCTACAAGCGTTGTCAAACCAGTTAGTCAACCGTCAAGCAATAATTCAAACCAGCCGGCAAAAGCGAATGGATTTAAGCAACAGCAAGCATCGAGTACACATTTGAGCTTAGAGACGCAAGAACAAGTACGTCAAATTTTGTCTCAAGGTTATAAAATTGGCATTGAACACGTAGATGAAAGACGCTTTCGCACCGGTTCTTGGCAAAGTTTTGCGGTTCCCCAAATTGATGCCGAATCTGATGCAATCTCAACTTTGGAATTTTTCCTCGCGGAACATAGTAACGAATATGTGCGCTTGGTAGGAATCGAACCCAAGGGAAAAAGACGGGTTGTGGAAACGATTATCCAACGTCCGAATGGTACAGGTGGCAGCACAAATTATCAACCTGCGCCTAGCCTCAGTATCACGCCACTTAGTCAGCCCTTGAGCAATCGTATAAGCCAACCTGCACCTTCTTCAAATAAATTCAATAAACAGCAGGTATCGAGTACACATTTGAGCTTAGAGACGCAAGAACAAGTACGTCAAATTTTGTCTCAAGGTTATAAAATTGGCATTGAACACGTAGATGAAAGACGCTTTCGCACCGGTTCTTGGCAAAGTTTTGCGGTTCCCCAAATTGATGCCGAATCTGATGCAATCTCAACTTTGGAATTTTTCCTCGCGGAACATAGTAACGAATATGTGCGCTTGGTAGGAATCGAACCCAAGGGAAAAAGACGGGTTGTGGAAACGATTATCCAACGTCCGAATGGCAAAGCCAGCTAATTAAATGGTGTTGCATTCATTGCAACCGTTGTAGAGACGTTCCGCCGGAACGTCTCTACAATATGTATGATTCGCGATACATTATATCATGAATTCAGCTTCAGGAATTACTGCTTTTTCCAAAGTTCAGTAAATCTCTTGTATACATCTGGGGCTATCTGACTTTGTAAGTAATTTAGCGCCTTATCTTGATGGGTTTTGGCTACATAAGAATTGCACACGTCCGTCAGCTTGACTATCGAAGGGTTGACATCTTCGGTTTGTCTCCAGCGGTTGGTAAACTCAATTAAAACGTCTGAGCTTAGCTGACCTTGTAAATAATTTAGCGCCTCAATATAATGAGGGTTTTTAGGATTCGATTTGAATTGGATGCACGCATCTATCAGCCTGAGATTATTCGCTGGTAAACTTGCTTGACTTAAAAGTGTACGCGCTTCCTTGTCAGCAATACCATTCACCGTCAAACCCTGTTTTTGTTCAAATCTCGTCACCGCTTTATAAGTTTCTGGTCCATAATACGGCTTGTCTGAAGGTATCTGAGTATCGTTGGCGAAACCGTGGCGTTTCAAGTTATTCTGAAGGCTAACTATTGTATCATAGATAACCTTTCGAGTGTTGTCGCCAGCTGCGCCATCAACCTTCAGGGGTGGGTAATCTTGCTGAAACTTTTTGATTGCTGTGATGGTGCGTTCATCTGTCAAAGCGTTGTTATTCGTCTTCCAAGGAGGACTGCTACCTGGAGCGTTACTATCAGGAGCTAAGTATCCGAACCCGATTAAGATATTACGGATGGCTTCATTGCTATAAGTAGGTGCCATGTTTTTTGGTTCCTTGATTACTAAATTGCTGATGCTGAAACCTGGGAAGACCGTTTTAAAGTTTACACCTTCGTAGGCTTTGGCGATCGCACTTCAAATCAGATAGCCAGATAAAGCTTGATTGACTTTTTTATTTATTTGGCGATCGCTCAATAAAAATTGTTGTAAATCCCCTGAGCAAAAAGATTATTCCCAGGATTTACAACAATTATTTAAAGCTAAGAGATTCTCACAACTAATGCATAGGATTGTGGCTGAAGAATTCGGTTAGCACGCACCACAATTTCCACCTTTGCTGGAGCTACATTAGTCCAAACAATTTGTTCAACATTATTTCGTCGGTCGAAATCTGTTGAGGATGGCGGCATATTTCCGTGTCGCTCCTCATTGTTTGCACGCACAATTAAATCTAAATCATTTTGAAGAGCTTCACCCGGGAAATCAGTCCATACTAATGTCACCTTCAAAACAGAGTTTGACTTACTGATTTCTACTTCAGTTTTTTCCTCTTCTCCAGTATCAAGTTTTGTCGATTCGTCCTTGAAAGTAAGTTGCTCATTATCGTTTCTCGGTCCTACCGTTGCGGCTAAATCAACTCGACCAAATCCTTCTGAGAGGTTGGGAATTTCTCCCGCTTCCGAGGGAACATATTGACCGGCGATGTCTTTAGCTCCATTGATTAACATTGCCTTAACCAAAGCCGCACTTGGTTGGTGATTATGTTGCAAAAAATACTCTCTCACTACAGCAGCGCAGCCTGCAACTAGCGGTGTAGCCATGCTAGTACCAGCTAGAAAAGCATAAAGGGGGTCTGTGGATTTACCAAAAAATGAATCAATTTTTGCATCTCGCGAAAGAGTAGAGAGAATCGCAGTTCCCGGAGCAACAACATCTGGCTTGATTCGCTCGTTTTGAGTTGGTCCTCGACTGCTAAAAGCTGCCATCCCCTCTGGGTTGTTAGACCAGCCATCTGAAGCGATCGGCTCGGCGCTATAGCGACCCAAAAGATTATATGGTTTTGATTGGTCTGGTCTGTTATTCTCAGAGGCTCCAACTGTAATACAGTTCTTTGCTGTTCCGGGTGCGCCAATAGTTTTATTATCAATCACCCCGTTGCGATCTGTGTCAGCGCCTTCGTTACCCGCAGCAAAGCAGATAACCATGTCTCGATGCTCCCAAACAAATTGGTCTACTTGTTGAGAATCCACTGTATATTGTCCGCGTGTTGGTGCTCCCCAGGAGTTTGTATGAACGCGGGCTGCATCATTATCGTAAGGTTGTTTAAATAAGTTGTTCAGATCCTGCGGAAGTCCTCCCAAACCTCCTCTGG
This sequence comes from uncultured bacterium, assembly GCA_964245695.1. Classification (GTDB taxonomy): domain Bacteria; phylum Cyanobacteriota; class Cyanobacteriia; order Cyanobacteriales; family Nostocaceae; genus Hassallia. The sequence goes on from CAXTNZ010000016.1 coordinate 9,774, forward strand.
TATCGAGAACCGATTGAAGCACCAGCTTGGCTTTAGGAGCTGTTCCCCGAATCGCACCTCCCATCGTGTCAGATTTGCCATCGCCCAAAACCGAGCCAGCTACGTGCGTACCGTGTCCTTGAGGGTCATTAGCAGTTGACCGTCCTAAGGGGTAAAGCTTAACTACTCTGTCTGTGAAGGCAGGATGAACGTCTGTGGTTGAACCTTTGTCAAAGCCAGTGTCGGCTACAGCGACGACTTGACCTTCTCCTTGCAAATTGACTGTGCTGTGTGTCTGGTCTGCTTTCAGCACTGTGAGAGCTACATTATTGAAAAGCTGCCGTGGCACGTTTTGTTCAATGTGTCGCACCTCGTCTATTTTTGCCAAGTCTTCGAGATACTGAGGTTGAACTGAGAGTTTTATTGAGTTGCTACTAAATTCTAAATCGCTCTTGTTTAATCTTGCAGCTGTAGCGATGCGATCGCGCAACTTATCATCGATGGCAACATTATTATGAAACACGACTGTCACTTGTTTTGGCTGCCGCAACAGTGAGATGTCAGCAGTTTTTATCGCTAACAGATTCGCTGTATCATTTTTGCCTCCTATTACCAACTGAGGTGCGATTTTGAAGCCTTCTAAATAGACGTTTGCCCACTCAACAAAAGGCAAATCCCGAATTGCATCCAAATTAGAAGGATTGTAACGACAAATGTAAGTATTTTCTGGTACAAATTCCAGAATTTCTGCACCTAACTCTGATAGCTGACTTTTCTGCTCGCGGTTTAACGGTTGAGTCGATTGGATGAGAATATAATTTGATTCGGAACTGTCAGGACTAATTAGATTAGCAGATATGATTGCATTTCTTTGAGCATCTGGATCGATTGATATACCGTTGATAGTTATCTTAGCCATAGTTTTCTTTGCCTCTTCATCTGGGATAGTTTATCCAAGCATTCTTATCTCTACTTGGATTGTCTGAATTAAATACATGTTCAAGCCTCTCGATTCCTAAAAGAGATTTGTGCAAATATGCGAAATTAAACGTAAAATACTCTTTTTCGTAGTGAGCGGTTCACCGCTCATCTCTTCCGTTTTAAGAGCTAGAGCTGCTTACTACGTCTAGGAGCGTTTATTTATGCACATCAACTTAAAAGTTAATTACTCTTAAGTTGATTACCGAGAAGACAGATAATCTTGTAAATCTTTTGTACGTTGTTTTGTCAGTCTCTCCAAACATCCGTTACGGAAGATTTCATAACCTGTCCCACCACGGGAGTTATAAACTTCAAAATTGCAGTTGTTATCGCGAAACTTAACCCATTCCTGTTGTGCAGTAATTAGTAACTGCTTTGGTTCACCCTTTAAGCTGGAAGTGACTTGCTGATAAACCTGATTTAGTTTTTTATCTGCTGCTTGGTAAGATTGTTGAGAACAAAACTTTATTTCTGGTGTCGCTGTCGCCTTGGAGCAATCAATTGTTTGTCTTTGAGCAATGCTGGGCAGAGAAATTACTGGAATTAATGAGGGTGTGATCGCCACCAAGACAAATCTGCTAATTAATCGCTTATACATAGCTAATTTTGGTAGATAAAAGTTTGCATTTACGCAAATTATGCATAATTTGCGCCGAGAATGATTTTCCAGCTAGTATAAAGCCTGACATTTTTGTTATGTCAAATTTCCAAAAGTCTTAAGATTTGCAGTTGTACTAAGACATAAAAGAAAACTCAGTTTTGACATTCCACCGCTTGCCGTCGTGAAGCAGCAGCGTTAAGTTATTCGCAGTAAACTCAAAATGTAACTCTCGCTTTTCAAATTCTGTCCAAGCAGCTTTAAAGTTTTGCTTTGTTAAGTCGCGAAACGCTACCGTCATGTGCGGAGTGAATGGGCGAGTGTGAGAAACTTTGTCAACAATACCCAAGTTACTTTCCACATACGCCATTAAATCAGCTTGCAAACTGATTAATTCCGGAGTTTGGACAACATCTATATATATGACGCGGGGAGCAAATGCCGCAAATCCCCTAAGTGTAACTGGTACTGACTCTCGCCCAGTAGCAAATTTCTGGAGAGATTCTTCTAACATGGGCACGTTGCTATCTGCCCATTCAAAAGGCGGTTGCAAGGTAATATGCGGTGGAGATTTTTGTGCTCCACTACTAGCATAGCGATCGCCAAAGTACTGTTTAATTTCGTTGGCGTACTCTTGAATGTGCTGCGGTGGTAACAGGGCGACGAAAAAACGGCTTTGTGATTGTGGCAAGGGACTTCGGATAAAAAGGGTAAAGATGCTTGTGTCTTTTAATTTAATTTACGGTAACTTACAAAGCAGACGCAAGCGCTCAAAATACTACAGCATATGGATTTTCAGAGGAAGAAAAAGAATGCCGACTTTTGTCAAGATTGAAGAAGGCAAAGTTGATAAAAGCATCTTTGACCAATACGTAGCCGCCCACAAAGCTTATGTTCAAGATTTGATTGCCAAAGGACACAAAGCACGAACAGGCTACTGGGCGAAGATGGGAGGCGGCATGATGCTGTTTGAAGCCGCCTCAATGGATGAAGCAGAAGCGATTGTAGCTGGTGATCCATTAGTGCAAAACGGCTGCGTTAATTATCAGCTTTACGAATGGCGAATTGTAATGGAATAACACACACTTACTGGCGTTTGTGTTATGATTATTTTTAGACCTGGATCTATGCGACTGCAACGCCCAAATCTTGTCAGGACCGGAAGGTAGCAGCAATACGGGATGCTTGTAGTAGGCGTAGTCTCCGGGTCGCCCTATTTTTAGGAGCGCGCCTCTGCAATGCCTGGTTTTGGAGATATTGTTCAAAAAGCTTTTTACCTCGGTGTAGGGTTAGCTTCTTACGCGGGTGAGAAAGCAGGGGGAAAATTAGCCGAACTGCGATCGCAAGTCCAAAAACTGGCAGATGAAATGGTTGCAAAAGGCGAAATGAACACAGAAGAAGCCCGCCGCTTTGTCGAAGATATGATGAAGCAAGCTCAGCAGCAACCTACATCGAATGCCACCGCCCCAGAAAAACCCCCCTCGGAACCCCGGCGCATCGAAATCATAGAAGACGATGAACCAACCGTGAAAGAG
>CAXTNZ010000016.1:12899-25934 GCA_964245695.1 uncultured bacterium
CCATCAACTGACAATGTTGATGGCTTGCGCGATCAAGTGTTAGAACTGCAAGAAGAGTTAAGACGACTGCAACGCGATAAGTAGTTGAGTATTAACTTGTAGTTGTGCTTGAGCGCTACTACAAGACCCGAAAATTTGGTTAATACATATTTCCCTGGGTGTATTATAGTGCTTCAAGTTATTTAGCACGAAGCGTCCGGTTAACAGCTAGTAAGGGCGTCAATTTTATGGAAAACTGGCAAAAAGATTTCGCGGAAATGATAGAAACAGTTGCAGATGAAGTAGAGCGCTTCTTCCTGGAAATGGGTGAAATGGTAGATACGTTTTTTGAGCTAACCGAAGAAATTAGCGAGCAAGTACAAAATACCATTGGCATTGACGTTGACCAGTATTTACATGATCTGGCTGAACCAATTTTGGAAGTTTACTGGGAACTGGAAGAAGTTGTCGGCGATGTAGATCCAGCTTTTCCTTATTCAGTTGAACCGACACTCGAACAAAACCCCGCCTGCATCGGTTGTCGTAACTACCACGGTCAAGTTTATGGTGGTAACTTGCTAGTTTGTGCCATGCATCCCCAAGGGACAGAGGATGAGACTTGTCCAGACTGGGAAAAGCAATTTGGATTCAGGGATGAGGAATTTTAAATCAGGGGACGCTGGGATTGGAGACTGAAAGAAAAATTTTTAATCTAGTTAATCAATCAGCAATCTCATGGCAGAAGTTAAGCTATTTATTTTATGAGTAACTCATTACCAGAAACTGCATCTGAGTCAAGCCTAGAAATGAAGTATGGCGAACGCGAGATTGCGGAAGGACAATTAATTACATTTCCTAATCCGCGTGTGGGCAGGCGATACAATATTAATATTTCTTTACCGGAATTTACTTGTAAATGTCCGTTTTCTGGCTATCCTGACTTTGCGACGATTTATATTAGCTATGTGCCTGATGAGCGGGTGGTAGAATTAAAGGCGCTAAAGCTCTATATTAATAGTTACCGCGATCGCTATATTTCGCACGAAGAATCTGCAAATCAAATTTTAGATGACTTTGTAGCTGCTTGTGACCCTTTAGAAGTTACTGTAAAAGCAGATTTCACGCCTCGCGGTAATGTGCATACCGTCGTTGAAGTGCATCATCAGAAAAAGTTAGGAGGAGCGGGGTAAAGAGCGCCCGCCCGTAGTAGAATAGATATCTTCAGAATTACCTAGGATAAATGTGATTTCTAGGTGCTATACCTGGATTGACAATTGCAGCTAACTCTTCTTCAGACAATTTGCTAATTTCAGTTTCCAGTTCTTCAACTGTAAAGTTATAGCCATGCTCTTCAGCAATCTTAATGAAAGCTTCTGGGTTAGATGCTGCCTTTATTTTTTGCTTTAATGCTTGATCGAGTTTTACGGCTTTGAAAAGTTCGGCTGCATTTTTCTGTGCCATAACAGTCTTTCCTGCTAAAAATCTGAGATGGAAATGTAGTTATTTAACTCTTACCGCGATCGCTAAATCCGGTTAATAGAGCTACTAATTTACGGTTCCATAGTTTTATCTTGAAGCAAACAAGAGAATGTATGATTGATTTTGACAAAAGTTTACCTATTTAAGCAAGAAGGCTCACACTGTCTGTCGTTGAAGTGCATCATCAAAAGTCGTAAGATAAACGCACATCGTAATATTGCCGTTATGGTTCTAGCCACACCCCAGCGCCAAACTCCTGTAGTGACTTGGGAAAAACTCCCAGACGACTTTATTCTCCCCGACGATCCAGTGGAAAATATCCAACAGCCTTCCTTAGCAGCAGCGCTGACAGATGCTAATGGCACTTCAAATCGCATTCAACCGGAGATGCTTGTAGCCGCGAATTTTGGCATCGTCGCCAATATTAATAAAAAAACAGTCGTCAAAGCACCACATTGGTTATATGTACCGCGTGTATAACCGGTTGGTGTCGGGGTAATTCGTCGCAGCTACACACCGAATATTGAAGGTGAAGCTGTGGGTGTGGTGATGGAGTTTCTTTCAGACACCGATAACGGAGAATATTCGATTCGTCCTACCTTTCCTTACGGGAAACTATACTTTTACGAACGAATATTGCAAGTTCCGACTTATGTGATTTTTAATCCTTATGAAGTCACGTTAGAAGTGCGTCGTCTGGAAAATAGTCAATATATTTTGCAGGAACCATCATCAGGACGCTTTTGGATTCCTGAGTTGAAATTATTTTTGGGAATTTGGCAAGGAACTCGCTTAGGCTTAAATATTAATTGGCTGCGATGGTGGGATGAAGGGGGTAATTTGCTGTTGTGGAGTTCCGAACAAGCTGAAGTGGAACGTCAACGTGCAGAAGCCGAACGTCAACGTGCAGATAATGCGATCGCCCAATTTGAAGCGGAACGTCAGAGCAAAGAAGTTCTCGCGGCAAAGTTGCGGGAATTAGGTATAGATCCAGATGTAGAGTAAGGTGAGCGATACTCCTTCCCTTCTTTTGTCGGAGACGCTCCGCGAACGGGACGCTCCGCGAACGGAGTCACTTCTCTACGAGAGGCTGCGCCAACGTGAACGCAACTTTATCAGCTATTTTAGCTAATCTTTTCTGTGAGAATGCTAGTTTTCTCAGTTGGAGTCGGTGAACTTAATTGATCTAAAATATCCAAAACCTCTTGTTCAAAAGCAACTTGAGCGCGATTAGTTTTACCACCCACATATAAGCGATCGCCTTTTTGCAAAGCCCAAATTTGCGAATGGGAAAAGTAACTCATCACCACACCCAGCATCAGCAAAGCAAACCCAGTATAAACAATCGGGATACCTGGATCGGCTTTAATTTGTAAGCCAGTGCTACCAACTACATCGAGAATTTTTAGCGTCACGCCATTAACTTGCGTTGACATTCCGGCACGCACAGTATCTACCAGCTTACCAGTAGCATCGTAAATTAACACCGTTCCTTGCAAATCTTTTGCTAGCAGCGAGACACCTGCACTTAAATCCGGTTTCGTGGGAATCCAAGTTCCCCAAATGCGCCCATTACCATTGGTATTAAGTTGCGCCATTGGTAGCTGAAAAATCGGACTTTTGTTCAGTCGGACGCGCACAGCCGCGATACCCCAATCAGTTTGATAGAAAGTTATGCCATGATAACGTAAAGGCTGGTTGACAAAAATTGTCTTGTGGTCAATTTCCTTTCCCTGACTGTCTAAAATAGACATATCTGAGTAAAATTGGTCAATTCCGCCAGAAGAAGTGTAATCAATCCAAAAACGATTGACTTTGACAGACCAATCTTTAGGAATTGGCGCGGCTAAAGGTCCCGCATCTATAATATTTTGCACCTGAAATGTATCGCCACTAGCAACCATTTCTTGTGCCATAAAACCAGTCATTGCGCCCCAAATTGCACCCAAGAGAATAGTCACCATGCCAACATGAACTATAATCGGTCCGATGCGTCCGACTATACCTTTGCGGGCGTAGAGAATATGATCTTTTTCTGGTTCGGAAAAAATCTTGTAGCGGCGTTGCTGCAAAAGTTGAGTCAGAGAGGGGAGGGAACCAGTTTCTAACTCAGCACTCAAAGCGAGTTTTTGAAATTGTCGCGGTTCGTCATAAAATTTCCAACGACGGGCTGCTTTTAAAGCTGGTAACTGACGGGTAAAGGTACAGGCGGTTAAGCTAGTACCAAATAAAATGAGTAATGCGAGAAACCACCAAGTACGATATACGTGGTCTAAGCCGACTACCTGAATTACTTTCCAAGTTAGGAAACCGAATAGAGCCGGGTGTTCGGGGTAGTTTGCCTGGTAGAATCCAGGAGATTTACCTTGTTCAATTACAGTACCGCTGATACTGAAGAGTGCGATCGCTAGCAACATGACAATTGCCAAACGTAAATCTGTCAGCACAGGTAAAAACTCTTGTCGCAAAAATCGCCCAAATGCTGACCAAAAACTTAATTCTTTGGAAGTATCATTTAAAGTCATTGATTAAAAGTTTCCCAAGTGAATCCGCGACATTAAAGAAAAAACACCAAATCCTACCAACAGCGCTCCACTAACTGGATTAATCCAACCAGACCAGCGACGCACTTCTAGCAACTTCTTAATTGAAGCAGTAAAAGTACCAGCTAAAATCAAAGGCGCTACATAACCTGCTGTATATGCAAGCAGCAAAACCGCGCCTAAAATTAAGTCTTGGGTATTCGCAACCCAACCCAGCAAGCTTCCTAAAACAGGCGTACTGCAAGGAGAAGCAACGACACCGAAAGTCAAACCAATTAAATAAGAACGCAATCCTTGGGGTAATTCTTGAGAAATCCACTCCATACCGCCAAAAGATGGGAATTGTAGGGGCAATGCTTCGAGTAAGTTCAGCCCCATAATAATTGCGATAATACTGACGATAATTGGTAAACCAATTCCCACTTGACCATATACTTTTCCCACAAAAGCTGCTATAATACCTAATCCAGCAAGCGTCGTTGCTAATCCGAGAGAAAACCAGGTAGATTGAGCTGCTGCTTGCAGACGGCTTTTTGCCTCATAACCGCCAATATAGCCGATAGTTATAGGCAGCATGGAAAGCATACAAGGTGTCAGGCTAGTGAGTAAACCAGCAAGAAAAATTACACCGACGCTGAGGAAACTCAGGTGCGTTAGTTGGTTAGAAACGAGGGTGTTAGCGAATTGTTCTAATTCGTAAAGTCGGGTTTGTAAATTTTCAAGCATGGGGTAGATATAGCGGAGAATGCTTACTCTGCTTGAATTTTAGCGTAATTACTCCTACTGTTGGAGGTTTGCTGAAGTCAATGTATACTTTTGATAAAAAGCAACTGAGTGAAAAGATTGGCACACTTTCAGCAGAAAGAGTGCAGCAAATTATTGACGGAGTAGGGCTAGTTATAGAACCCCGCGAAGTTGAATATCGAAAATTAGGAAAATGCTAATATTTCATCAATTGCAACACTAAAGCCTGGGAGAACAGTTTGAGTAGTCACATTTTCTCCAAGAGTTAATAATAAATGTTTTTCCGAAGTGATAATGATAATCCATAACGTTTCCGGATAGATAAGCCAAACTTCTTGACAACCTGATTCTAAATATTCTTTTGCCTTAGCAAATAATTCTTCAGCGCTATCATCAAAAGAGGCTATTTCGGCAATTAACGGAAAGCTTTGGGGTAAGAAAGTTGCATTAGCATATTGCGTCAAGAGTTCCGGAGTCAAGTAAGAAACATCAGGACGACGACCTTGTTTATTAGTTCGACAAAGCGCTTCTGTGTAGACTTCTCCACCTTGACCGCTGGAGAGTATATGATTTCCCCACAAACGTGCTAGCCTTGCTTGAATTTGACTGTGCCGTAATGTCATACCTGTTTTCTCAATAAGTTGACCATCAACCCATTCCATGTTTTCTAAAGGATGGTTGAGAAAATCTTCTAAAGAAAAAACTTGAGGTTGTGGTGATGTAGTTTCTTGAAGTTCAACAGAAGTTAGCATTGCTGTTTTCTCACTTGAGATATTATTAATTATAAAAATTTTGTAGTAAGCGCTTTAGCGAAGACAGCGCTTACTACGGTATTTCACGTTTATTTCTTAAACTTTTGTTTTCTGGAACAAGCGACGCTTACGGCGATTTTCCGACTGTTCTCCTCGTAGTGGCACAACCTCGGCTTCATTACTTTCGCGTGCTACCCGAATTAGCAACCCAATTGCCAATAAACTGGCAATCATAGAATTACCACCATAACTAAACATGGGCAACGGTAAACCGGTTGTAGGCAGCGCACCAGTGGTTACACCAATATGCAGAAATGATTGTCCTACCATCAAAATTGTCACACCGATCGCTACTAATCGATGCACTGGATTTGTCGCTTTTAGGGCGACGATTAATCCTAACGTGGCGAATATACCTAACATTACCAGCAAAGTTATACCGCCAGCAAATCCAAATTCTTCAGAGAATACCGCAAAAATAAAATCGGTGTCCTGAATTGGTAAATAAAACAGCTTTTGTTGCGAAAGCCCAAACCCAGCACCCCAAGTTCCCCCAGAACCCACCGCCAGCAAGCTTTGCACCAACTGGTAGCCATCGCCAGTTGCATCCGCCCAAGGATTGAGAAAGGACATCACCCGCTTGCGCTGATACTCTTTGATGCTAATACTGAGAACTGCCAAAAGTATCCCACCAAAAGCTGTTCCTCCCAGATATTTGTAAGGTAAACCAGCCGCTAAAGCAATTAGCCAAATTGTCATACCGCAGAGTGCGGTTGTACTTAAGTTAGGCTGCACCAAAATCCCTAGAATTACTAGACCAAAAATACCCAGCCAAGTAAAGCGAACTCGCCAAGTTATTCGTTCCCACTGACCAAAAAGCCGCGCACTTTGCAGCACTAAAAAGGGTTTAATTAATTCAGAGGGTTGAATTGGAATTGGACCTAAAGCTAGCCAGCGAGATGCGTCAAACGCTTTTCTTCCTAATCCTGGTATCAGGGTGACGAAAATTAATGCCAAAAACAAAAAGACAAACCAATGGGATATCCCTAAAATTTTCCGCAAGGGTAAATTAACAATGATGTTTAATATTATTAGTGCCACGAACACCCAAAGCAGTTGACGCTTAAAGTAGTACAATCCATCATGATTACGAGCGTCAGCCACGGGATAGGATGCCGAGAACAGCATTATCAATCCGACAAACAGCCACATCAATGTTAACCAGCGCAATAACCGCGCTTCTAAAGCCCAGGTGGAGACAGAGTGATCAAAAATTGGTATCAGGCGGCGTAGATTCACAAGAATTTTAGATTTTAGATTGGGGTTTATCGGTATATATCCCGACTCTCGTAGATTTTAGACGGGAAAGAGCGTTTTGAGATATACACCGCTAACTTTATTTGCAGATACCCTCAGGCGCTTAAGCCTGGAGGCTATACGAACAAAGCCCGCAAGACAAAGGCTGATTAGGCTTATTCTTAATTAAAGAAATGGTATAAATCTAAAATCTAAAATCCAAAATCAATCTGACGCACCGCCTTCACAGCACCGTTAATATAAGATGGCAACGGCTTTTTTCCAGGTTCTACTTGATCTAGAAGCATCCTAACAGTGGTGATAGCACCTGCAATATCCCGCACCCAGTAACATCTGCTAGCCATGTTTGTCTTGGCGATCGTACAATCGCACTCTGCGCCAACGCTACCAACGGTACACCCAAAGATGCACATTCGTAAACGGTATTGTAGCCAGCGCTGCCTAATACTACATCAGAGAAGGCTAAACATTCGATTCCTGGATGATGAGATATCCACAAATGCTGACAATTGGGCGGACAATCAGCAGCTAAAATTCTGACTGCACATTTAGGGAATTCCTGATGGAGTCTTAGCGCTATTTCTGCAAATAAAGGTAATTCTGACGCTTGACCAGCGGCACAAACAACGATAGTTTTTATAGTTTCGTTCACTTTCAGGATACGCGATCGCGTCAAGGTTCTCTCCGGTAAGTCAACATCGCTGCGAATCAACCAAGGTGCTGTATGATACACGTTTGCCAATTCACACAAAGGCAAATCTTTTCCTTCTCCGGGTACAATCACCGCATCAAAGTTTTCGGCAACAAAAGACCGCAAATTTTTGGCTGTAATATAGCGTGGGTTAATATCTCGATGAATCAAAATCCGCAGGATGTGCTGTAACTGAAAAGCAGGTTCCCATGCATTCCAAAAAGCTGATTATTTCATCTTTGGTGCGTAAGTCCTAAGTGATTTTTCACAATTATATGCTTGGCTGTCAATTGATAAGGGAATCTCTATGCAAAATTCTGCTCCCTGTCCAGGTTCTGAGATGCATCTAAGTCTTCCTTTATGTTTTTCAACTACAATCTGATAACTGATTGATAAACCTAATCCTGTACCCTTGCCTACTGGCTTAGTTGTGAAAAATGGATTAAACAATTGTTCTTTAACTGCCTCTTTCATTCCCAATCCATTATCAGCAATTCGGATAGCGACAATGTTTGTTTCTAGGACTTCTGTAGAAATTGTAATTTTACTAGGATTAGCTTTTATTTCGGAAATAGAACGTTCACTGTTATAGCTGTCTAAAGCATCAATTGCATTACTAATAATATTCATAAAGACTTGATTTAGTTGACCAGCATAGCAATCAACTAAAGGTATATTTCCATAATTTTTAACTACTTCGATTGCTTTATGATCAACTTTTTCTTTAAACCGATGCTGTAAAATCAACAAAGTACTATCAAGTCCTTCGTGAATATCAACTTTTTTCATCTCTGCCTCATCAAGGCGAGAGAAGTTACGGAGAGATAAGACAATCTCACAAATGCGTTTGACTCCTATTTGCATAGAATTTAGGATTTTCGGCAAATCATCAACTAAGAAATCAAACTCAATTAATTCGATAAAATTTTCAATTTCTGGGACAGGAGCAGAATTAAATTGTTGGTAAAGACGCACAAGCTTCAATATGTCTTGAGTATATTCAGCAACATACTTCAAGTTGCCGGAAATAAAGTTGACTGGGTTATTAATCTCATGAGCAACTCCCGCAACCAACTGTCCCAAACCGGACATTTTCTCGGCTTGAATTAATTGGGCTTGACTTTGCTGTAATTCTCTGATGTATTGTTCTAATTTTGTCGCCTGTGCTTGAGCAATTTTAGTTAAATTTTCTTTTATTTCCAGCGCCGTCTGTAGTTCTGCGCGTTGCTTAGTTAACTCTGCCATTAACTTTTCAGCATCAGTCAAAGCAGTATTTTTAGCTTGCAATAGAAAGAGGAAATCAGCAATTGGGTCGTGAATCGCAAAGTCTTTAAGTTTGATGTTAAGAGGAGCGAGGCTAGCCGTATCAGTAATCCAAGGAGAACCCAGGAAAAATATTACCTCCTGCTCTTGTTCATACATCATTTGACCCTTAATCTGCATTTTATTATGGAGAAACTCCAATATGAAAAGAGAGCGGGACTGCTTTTTAATAGCATCAAAATCAAACGTAATTTTTGGACGATTGATCTGGAAATGCTGCTCAATTTGATTACCAACTAGTGATTCAGGACTTATGCGTTCTAAAACATCACCAGCTTGTATAATTTCTCGACTGCGGTTAAATACAAAGTGGAAAGGAAAAGCTTTCGCAAACAATTCTGGCGAAAGACTCAGGTGAGGAGGAACCATGCATGGGGACGCTCAGTTTGGTTTATACTTGACTAAAAATTCATCGTGGTCACCACCCTCATCCCGACTCTGGGTTTGGGTAATATCAACTTCTGTATCAAACCTCGTTCCTAATCCTTTTACTAGACCAAAAACCATTGGAGTAAGCCCCTCTCTGGTGGAGCGATAGTGTAAGCTTAAAGAATCTTCCTCCATCTCACTACACTCAAACGATGGGGGTGAAAGCTTGGGAAAGCTAACTCCTACACGAGCATGAAGATTATCGAGATTTTCTAGAAATTCAGGCAGTGTATCCCCACTCATATCCAACATTTCGCCGTAGCCTTCTTGGGCTGTGTATTGAACCCAGAATTCTCCAAAGGCTTGCATAATTTCTGAGGAAGATAAACCCAAGACAACACTAGCAGCTTTTACCAGCTTATGGGTGAGGTCGTCGGGATAGCCTTCCATACTGATGAAAACATCTTCTTCCACCTCAGCTTTTTGCTTAATTTGTTTCCAAGTCTCTTCGCCAAAGCGACTACACACCATATCTTGAATCGCCTTGTTTACTAATCCATACATAAAAGCCTCCTGTGGATGCACAAAGTCTACTTTTTGAAGACCAAGACTCGAAAATTTAACGCTCTACAGCAGTTATTCAAATTTCAAATTTTGCTGGAGTCAAAGCTGAATATATATTGTCATTTACAGGTTGATAATTGCGAAAAAAAGAGTAAATGCCCTGCCATTTTAACTTTTAAAACCAGCATAGCTGCATCCGTATTTCCACCGTTTATGAATTTGTAAAAGTAGGTAGGGCATATGCCTTACCTACTTTAGATGTGCATTTCAGTCACTTGAAAAATGCTAGAAGTATTATTTTGTTGTCAAAGCGTAAAAAGCCGTACAAAGCATCAAGTCGAATTGCGCCTTGGTTTGACGCTGGGAGTGAAACCCTCGCCAACCATAATGCCACGACCTGTCAATCCCACATAAACAAGGTTGGGCGATCGCATATCGCCTTCTAGATAAGTCAGTCCGGGAAATTGCTGCACATTCAGGTTGCTGATCGCAATCCAGCTTTTACCCATGTTTTCTGATTTATACATCGTGTCCTTAGTTGCGCCATTGACACGACCAAATATGTAAATATACGGTTTTGTATTTGAGGAACCCTTACCAAAGGTGATGAACTCACAGCTATCCACCGATGAGACGACACTAAAAGTCTTGCCGCCATCTTTAGAGTGGTACAATTTGTTAACGTTGACATCTTCTGGATTGCGAGCAAAGCTCATCCATACGTCACCCTGCTGTGTCGGATTGGGAACGATCGCCGGACGAATCAGCCATGCAGGTAAGTTCCCAGATGCGCCTTTTCTCCAATTCGCGCCGCCGTCGTTACTGTAGTAGAATTTCCAGCCATCGTAGTAGTAGAACGTTTTACCCTGTGGGTCTTTGCGATCGGCTGCCAAAATATATGCACTCACCCACGGAGAAATGCTATTAGCCCAGGACTTGGGCAGCGCGTCGTAGTGCGTCTGGTCGTTGTTCTGGGGGTCATAGGGATTGGGTTTCGGGTCATGATCCACGTAGTGTGCCAGCTGCCACGTTTTGCCACCATCGGTGGTGTAGTGCGCCCAAGTTCCCCACGTCGGTGCCCAAACCATGTTCTGCGGATTTGTCGGGGACATGGCAATCTGACCTGCGATTGCGGCGACTTCTTCCTGAGCAGATTTGTCTGCTTTCCATAAATTCTCTTTGGGGATAGACTCGAACGCCTTCCACGTTTTACCGTTATCGCTGGTCATCCCGTACACTGACCAGTTACCTTGCCACTGGTGGAAGCCGACAAATGCAGCGTAGTCGGGTTTATTGTAAGAATAATCCATGCCTGTCGCGCCCGCTACATGGGGAAAGGGCGCAGGGTAAACTTTCCAATCAGGGTTCGCCCATTTGTACCCAGGGCTGATGGGAATGTTCACCGGGTCAAATTTAGCAGTTGGTACCAAGTTGCGGCTGTCGTGGCGAAAGCCGATCATATCTTGCACCCCACTTAACAAATCGGCTCCTCCCTGTGCTTTGGGCTTAGGCGGAACGCGCAAGATGTTAACGTCCAGTTCCTCCAAATTGTTCATCTGCCATTTGTAAAATGGGGTGGCGGCGGTTACATCATCTGTACGCGCCACGCCCCAACCGTTTGTCCACCAGACCTGTTTGGGGTTGCTTGGGTCGATGAGTGCCACTGATGCGCCAGTTGCAGAGTAGGATAAATAGTAGCCGGGAGCAGAGGAATTAACTGGGTCTTTGGGGTTGTTGGCATCACGAGCACCCATGTACATCGTCTGCTTTTTCCAGTTTTTACCGCCGTCAAGGGAGCGGTACACGTACTTGTCGGAAATTGCCATCACCGTGTTTGGTTGATCCGCCTGCACGCTGACGGCTGAATAAACTTTGTCTGTGCCGTCGGGAGCAATATCAGTCCAAGCGCCGCTTTTGTACTTGCGAACACCACCGGATGTTTTACTGCCATTGCTACCCGGAGTGCCGAAGCTAACATAAAGTGTATTATCGGAGGCGATCGCACTTCGTAATGGGTCGTTGCCGCCTACTATGTTACTCCAGTTATTGCCGCCGTTCGTGCTGCGCCATACACCACTGCCGTGAATTCCAACATATATAGTCTGGGTCGGGTTGTTCAATTTGCTGCTGTTCTTATCAAAAGCGACAAACGTAAAACCTGGTATATCGTCAGATTCTTTACCATCAGGGTTTTTATATCCTGGCAAGCTGCTAGGATCTGGCAGTCCACCTAAGACACGAGTCCACGCACCAACGCCATCCTTTTTCCAAAGACCATCTCTGCGAGAGGCGTACAAAAGCAACCCAGACTTATTCGGATCAACTGCCAACCGCTCACCTGTATCCGAACGGTATGCGTTGTTTGGACCAACAAAGACATTATTTTTCCCTAAACCAGTCGGTTTCCAAGTTTCTCCCCGATTATCGGAAACCATGACCTCCCCGGCATATTTGTATTGCATCTTGCCATCGCCAGCCTTGACGGTCGAATTCCTATGGTTTGTCACCACATAGACGCGCTGAGGTTGTGTAGGATCTATGGCGATGCTTTCTACCCCTATTCCCCCCTTCGCAAAGTTGGTATCAAACATATCCAACAGGGGAATCCATTGATTCGTTTTCCGGTCGAAGCGGTATGCACCACCAACATCCGTGCGGATGTAGACATCATAAGGTGCTATTGGAGCGATCGCTAAACCAGTAACGTAGCCCATCCCCTGAATATTGACATTCTCCCAGTTGAAGAACTGCCCTGTTTTTGATCGGGTAGGCGATCGTGATTGGGTAGGCACTTGTGATTGAGCTTCTACTTGTGATTGCGTCTGCACTACAGATTCTTGCCCACAAGCATGTAAAGCTAACAGTAGCAGTGCCGTGCATACGAGCAAAAGTAGAAAACTCAGTCTGCGTATTTGATGCGCTGAACGTACTTGACGAAAAAGAGCGTTCATAACTCAAATCCAAATATGCTCATTTTTTCAGCTTTGGGCAAAACCCGTCTATCGTGCCTCAACTCCTCACCCCGGAATGTCTCTTACGTAGTAGGCGTAGATATCGCCTATTTTACAGCGGTTTGTACTTACTACGTAAACAAAAAACAGGAGCGATCACTTTTGGAGATTTGTCAAGAATTTGACCTTTTACCTTTTATGAAATAAGTTATTTTTGTTTTCTTCTGAGTGGTGCTAACCGAGAAGTAAAATAGTGAGTCGAATAGTTTTAACCACAATCGGTTCTCTTGGCGACCTTCATCCCAAAATTGCGATCGCGCTCG
>CAXTNZ010000016.1:25944-39989 GCA_964245695.1 uncultured bacterium
ATGATGTTGTGTTTGCAACCCACAAAGAATATCAAGCTAAAATTGAAGCTTTGGGATTTGAGTTTCACCGGATGCGTCCTGATTTAACTGCTCTTGACGATCCGCAAGAAATGGCACGAATGATGGATTTGCAAAAAGGTCAAGAATATATGGTTCGCAACTGGATCTGCCCAAGTTTGCGTGAGATGTATACAGACCTGCTGAACGTTGCAAAACAAGCACATTTCATCTTTGCTGGTGAAGGAGTTACTGCGGCTCCATTAGTAGCGGAAAAATTAGAAATGCGATGGGCATCAAGTGCTATGGCACCGATTTCGTTTTTCTCTGCTTACGATCCGCCGGTGTTAGCTCCATTTCCATTTTTAGCTAAACTGCGTCGGTTTGGTGCGATCGCTAACCGGGGAGTCATCAATTTTGCCAAGCTTGTCAGCAATTCTTGGGCTGAACCGGTTCATCAACTTCGTCGCGAACTTAAATTACCTCAACTCAAGGGCAATCCCTTTATTGATGACAAGTTTTCACCCTATCTTGTTCTTGCTCTGTTTTCTCCTGTCTTGGCAAAACCCCAACTCGATTGGGTTGCAAACACAGTTATGACAGGATTCACATTCTATGATGGCAGCACAGAACTAACACCGGAACTGAAGCAATTTTTAGATGCAGGTGAACCACCGATTGTTTTCACCCTCGGTTCAGCCGCAGTTATGGATCCAGGTAACTTTTATCAAGAAAGTATCCAAGCCGCAAAACACCTTAATCGGCGCGCTGTCCTGTTTATTGGTAAAAATACGCCTCCAGAGAATCTTTCAGAAGACATTCTTGCTGTTAGCTATGCTCCATACTCGCAAATTTTTCCTCACGCTTGTGCGATCGTGCATCAAGGTGGGATTGGTACGACGGCTCAAGCTTTACGGGCTGGTCGTCCCACCCTCGTGATGCCCTATAGCCACGACCAACCGGACAACGCAGCACGAGTCGAACGATTGGGAACTTCTCGCACCATTTCCCGCAAGCAGTATTCAGCTTCAACGACTGCAAAAGAATTACGTGAATTGTTAGATAATCCCAGCTATGCAGCAAAAGCAACAGAAATCAAACGCATTATTCAGCTAGAGAATGGTGTTTGTGTAGCGTGTGATGAAATTGAAAAACAGCTTAGACCGCCTATTTTAAGCACTAAAGTGCTTACTACGTAAACAAAAAAGAGGTCTTCCTTGACCTCTTTGCAACTCCCTACAATAATTTTCGTTCTATAGGAATTACAGTAACCCAGTATTAGTGCCTTGCTTGCCAGTTGCTAGTTCCACCTTGACTATTTTGCCGCCCATTTTCATAATGCGCTGCTGTTCGCGAAACCAGTTGTCATAGGGAACCAGCTTGGTAAAGTAGGTGTTTTGCAGTTCGCGTTGAGTGCGAATCCGGGTTTGACTGGGAACGCAAGCGGTAATTTTAAACATCCGCATCGGGTTAAATCTCCTGTATCTATCGTGGAAACTTTTTTATGTCAAACAAAAGATGGGAGTGTGTCTTTTACGCAAATCTTTAATTAATCACTCCAAGGCTGGAAATCAAGCATCAATACTAGACGGTTAACACTCACCAATTTAAATTGAAAAAGACAAGCGACATAACTTTCTAGCACTCACGATTGATTTCCAGACCTTAATTAAGCCGCACCTAACTAAAACTAGTTATTTAAGTGCATTGCCTTTCTCTTAGCTTAAGCCGCTTGAGATATAGTCGAAGTAAACGCCCATTTCCTTACCAGCATCAGGACCTACCAAGCTAGCAGTTACTTCCTTCATTGCTTGGATGGATTGCACGGTAGCACCAATGGGTACACCCAAGGAATTGTAGGTTTCCTTCAAGCCATTTAACACCCGCTCATCTAGGATGGAAGGATCTCCAGCCAACATAGCGTAGGTAGAATAGCGCAGGTAGTAGTCCAAATCGCGGATGCAAGCTGCATAGCGACGGGTGGTGTACATGTTACCACCGGGACGGGTGATGTCAGAGTACAGCAAGGACTTTGCTACAGCTTCTTTGACAATGGCAGAAGCATTAGCGCTGATGCTGGTAGCAGCACGAACGCGCAGTTCACCAGTTGCGAAGTAGCCTTTTAGCTTTTGCAAAGCAGAAGTGTCGAGGTACTTACCTTGAACGTCTGAAGAGTTAATGACAGCGGTAATTGCGTCTTGCATGTTGTTAATTCCTTATTTCCAACCGTATTGCAATTGTTCTGTTTCGTCTTGAGGAAACAGGTTCAGCCTATTGCATTGCACCGACTAGGTAGTCGAAGTAAGCGCCAGCTTCACCAGAGTCTTCAGCAGACAACAGCGAGGCAGCTGCATTCTTCATTGCGTTTACGCCTGAAGCAACAGCCTCAATGGGAGTACCCAAGGACTTGTACATTTCGCGAACACCCACAACACCAATTTCTTCGATGGGGGTAACATCACCAGAAACGACTCCGTAGGTGATGAGGCGGAGGTAGTAATCCAGGTCGCGCAGGCAGGTAGCGGTCATTTCTTGACCGTAAGCGTTGCCACCAGGAGAAACAACATCAGGACGCTTTTGGAACAGTTGGTCGCCAGCTTGCTTCACAATCCGCTCGCGGTTTTCAGTCAAAACTTGAGCGATGCGAAGACGACGCTCACCACCTGTAACAAAGCTCTTGATCCGATCCAGTTCGCCAGGGCTAAGGTAGCGGGCTTCTGCATCAGCATTCACGATAGCTTTCGTGACGATACTCATGATTTGGATTCCTCCAGTACGAATAAAACCAGAATTTGATTAAACTGGTGCGACTTTTTGGATTGACTGAGTTTTTCTCGTTTTCTTAGACACAACCCTTGCATAAATGTTCGTGTTGTGCTAGTGATTTCGAGTTGACTTGGGTAAACAGAACTACACAAGCCGTTAAACTCAGATACCTTCCGCAAAATATTTTCGGGCATTATGCTGAGCAAATATGACTGCTCTTAACACTTTGTAATATTTATTTTCAGATTTGCAGTCGCACCGACAATCTGAAAGCTTTGTTGCGGAGGGTTGCGAGGCTGTCCAGAGTCAATAGTCCAAAGTCAAAGGTCAATAGTCAATAGTCCAAGATTTTTGACTATTGACTGTTGACTATTGACTAAGCGCTACGAAGCGCGATCGCTTCGTCCTCCGCCTCCGCCGGTTAACACAGATGGCGACAAGCTAGACCAGGATTGTTTCACCAAGTCAGCTGCCGCTTCTACGCTACCGAGGTAGTTACCCGCAGGTAAAGACGGGTAGCGTGGGTAAGGCACTACGTCTTCACCAAAGTAACGGGCATACTCTGGACTTTCCACCATCGCCACTACAGCGGCTTTTAAACCGCCATCAGCCAGCAGCTTGTTGTAAGTGCGTATTTCCGCTTGAGTCGCTGGTGCGCGTCCCAATATGTGACGGAATAGGAACTCAATCACTTTGGTGTTGGGATAAGGCGTATAGAAGCGCTTGCGATAGATTTCGGAACTAGCCAGATCGCGCACAAACTCGCGCACGGAGATTTCCCCATTCCGCAGTTTGCTTTCCAAGTCAGAACGGCGGAAATAACTCGGAACCTGACCGCTAAATACATCCAATACCTGACAGTAAATAGCGTCCATCACCTGTTGCATTTCTGCTTGACCTGCGCCTGTAGTCATGCGGTAAATCCGGGCTGGTTTGCGACGGGTTGTACCCACACCAACTTCCACCGACTGTCCGCGACCGTCGTTGAAAGAACGACCGAGTTCGATAAACAGCGGTTTGCTCTTGTCGATTTGACGAGCTTGGGAAGCCAAGTCTGCGATCGCCTTGCTCAAAATCGGCATCTGCTCCACATTCATGCGCGGCTTCACCGTGTCAAAGCTGGGCACAACCACATCATCGTTTTGCTTGGTGAGCTGGTTGTACAATCTCTGAGAGTTCGGGAAGTTCGCCGCCGGCAATGTCAGGAAGCGGTTGTAAGGCACCACGTCTTCACCAAAGGCTTCGACATACTCGGCACTGTTCACCATCGCCCCAATAAAGGCACGCAGCCCTTGGCTCGCCAGTATTTGATTATACTTGCGTATTTCCGCCTGGTCTAATGGGGCACGACCTAAGAAGTGCTTGGTTCCCAGTTCAATTACCTTGGTGTTGGGATAAGGCGCGTAGAATTCTTTTTGGTATAGACTAGAACCACCTAAACCTTCGATGAATTCCTTAACGTTAATTTCGCCGTTACCCAGTTTGCTTTCTAACGCCGTAAATTCGTTTTTAACGATGTATGGAGCAATATCGCGCTCGAAAACCTGACGGTAGGCAGCGTTAATCAAAGTTTTAACGGCACCTTTGTCGTTAGTACCAGCGATCAACTTGAAGACTTTCGTTTGTTCGCGCTTCTTGCTAACACCTTGGTTGATGCGAGACTGAATATCTGGTTCTGACCGATTTTCGGTGACAGCACCCAGTTCCACAAACATCGGCGTTTCTTGCGTCTCAACTTTACCGACAACCAAATCTTCGCGAATAGTACCTACGCGCAGTTGTCGCAAAGCTACGCCTTGGGGAGTTAAATACCGTTCGTAAGGAACTGTATCTTCACCAAATGCCTCGCTGTATTCCGGACTATCGATAATCGCATCCACGAGGGCGTAGAAGCCCTTCTTGGAGCAGATATCGAAGTACTTGTTGTTTTCTTGACGACCGTAGGTAGGACGACCCAAAATGCGGCGGTGGATGTACTCGATCGCCTTACACACATAAAGCGAAGTCCAGTACATTTTCCGGAACAGATCGGATTTAGCGATCGCGCGGACAAACTCCCGCACCGAAATTTCGCCATTTTCCAGCTTAATTTCTGCTACTTTCAGCCGCTGACCTTCGTAAACATCCCGACCGAAAACTTGCAGGTAAGCAGCTTTAATCACCGCTTGTGTGGAGCTTTCGGAGAATTTTACACTAGTACCCTTGCCAGTCTTTTTACCAAAGGTTCCTGGTAATTGATCCAACCGGAATACTTTGGGACCTAGAGAACCAGGAAACTCACCACGCGCTTTGGGATTGCTATTTTGGTTAGAAATACCAGGACCTTTGTGAATCAAAATCCGCTTGGTATCTTTGCCAAAAGGCGCCGGACGAGTGCTGGGGTTGCGAGTTTCTTTCGGGAAAATCGCTCCAAATTGAATTTCCAGCGGATCGTTACCAGAACCGTAGGGATGTTGATCTGGTAGTGGCTGTTCGTAGTCAGCGAATGTCGTGATGAACTGAGGTACTTTGCGGAAAGGCGCACTGTAATTTAACAGGTCTTGCTGCGGTCCCCAGTTACGGCATTCTTGAGCTTCTTGACCCAGACCCCGCAGGTATGGTACTGTCTCTTCACCAAAGTAGTCAGAGTATTCCTGAGAATCTACTAAAGCATCGATTAAAGCAGGTAGACCGCCATTGGAAATAATCGAGAAGTAGTTTTGCACTTCTTCGCGGCTACTTGGTCCGCGTCCCAAAAAGTGACGGAATGCCAATTCTAAAGCGCGGCTGTTGATAAAAGGCTGATAAAACTGTTTTTGGTAAAGCGGAGATTTGCCAAGGCGGCGGACAAACTCTTTCATCGAGATGTCGCCATTCTTCACCTGAGATTCCAGGTTAGATATCGACTGACTGTAAGCACGGGTAATGTCGCGCTCAAAGATTTGCCGATAAGCCGCTTTGATGACTTCAACTTTTTCACCTGCACTCAATCCAGTCTTCATGACAAACTTGGGTCGTCGCTCTGCCGCATTAAAGTAAATTTGCGGTAGTTCTAACCCTTGTTGGTCGCTAGAAGGACGTTGACGCAGTTTATTTGACGGGGTGGGTGCTTTGAATTCTCCCAGCAAAACATCCATGTACTGAGTCACAATATCTGTTGCCTCAGCATCCTTGCGGAAAAAGGAAAGTGATGCTAGTTTGATTTCTTGCAAAGCAACAATTGTTGCTTCACCAGAACAAGCGTTTTCAATGATTTCCCGCAAACCGCGTGTATTCACGGATATGATATTGGGGTCGCCTGCGACGATCGCATAAGTTGCGTAGCGCAGAAACCACGACAAGTCCCGCAGGCTCTTAGCCATGTTGGTAGGACCATAACGGGAAATGTTGATTGGTCTAAATCCCGGAGGTGTCGCACCACCACTAGGCGAGGAGTTAAAAATGGAACGCAAGTTTTCTAGGAATCCCCCACGAGTTTCCACGTAGGTGACGGTTCCTAACTTCATTCCTTCTTTGACATCCATTCCCCCAGCAGCGACTGTCGCCAATTCTGGTTCTCTAAGCTTTTCTAAGAAAGCCATTGGCGAACCACCGACAAAAATCCGGTTAGCGGCTCGTGAGACAATAATCTCAGAATTGTCCGTGAGCGTCTGGGCAATTTCTAAACGCTTTGCACCAGATGCAAAATAGCTTTCGAGTTCCTTCAGTTCGCCGGTTCCCAAAAAGCGGTCTTGCTGTTCCGCTTGGGTAATTGTTGACAAAGCTAAAGTTTGATATAGTTGCGGACGCGCAACTGAGCTTCCACCACTTGCCTTAACACTCATCGGATTTCTAAAACTCCCATCATAAGCATTTATGTGTTAAGTCTGGGTTTGTTTGCGGCGCGACACATCGGTGTGGTCATGCACTACCGGTGTCACCTGCAAAACTGCCAGAAAAATTTAACCCGTTCAGCTTTTAGATTAGAACGTTTTGCGGCGTCTGAGCGGATTTATTAAGAAGTGTGTACAATCTGTAATCTTCGAGCGTCTGGTTCGCAAAGTGGATGGAAGGCATCGGTGAGAAAAATCCTAAGTTTTGTGTCGTTAGTGCCTGACGACTCAAAGTCGCGGCTATACGAACAAAGTCCGCCTACGCGGACTATGAAGAGTGATGATTTTTAGTTGGCGGTGACAAATGTGGGTGAGAATGTCAGTAAATCGAGGTTTGATGACATTCTCCCACCAACCTCAACCCAAACAACAAAACCTACTTAGATTCGGGCGCTTGTTTGTAAAACTCAAAGTATTTGTCAATCAATAACGTTGCTGATAATTCCGCTATTACCGTAGTGTAATATTTACATTTTCGGATCAGTGTTCACGTAATATTTACATTTTCGGATCAGTGTTCACGTAATATTTACGTACATCCCTCCAGAAAGCGGTTAAAATCAATTTGTTAAATGAACTTTATACCAAAATAGCAAGTTATTATTCAATATATTTGCTGATTGACTTTGATAACGTTATCTGCATTTAAAGCGGATAGTGGCTGAAGTATGGTATGAAGTGGTGGCTATGAAGAGATAAATAAAACTATTAGAACATCTAAAAATAGTTTCAAATATGAACAAAATGAAAGTAGGAAAAGTAATTTTTTGTATATTAACACTAGGCAATTTTATAACAGGTTGTGACAACCCCAAAGCTGCAAATGAAGAGAATTTCAAAAAAGCAATTGCTAGTGTATTGCCTGATAAAAAATTAAACTGCTTTACTCAGGATCTTCAGTCACTAAGGACGTTGAACCAACGCGTAGCAATAGATTTTCCTTTAGATTTAGAAAAAAAAGAAGAGTTTCCCGTACTAAAAGTACTTACTAAAGTTGGCGTACTATCTACTAGTGAAACAACAGTAAAGGAAGCCTTTTCTATTATTAACAAAAAAGTTCCAGGTACTAGATATACTTTAACAAAGGATGGTGAGAAATTTTTTAAGAGAGACTTAACTCCGTCAGACACATCAAGAAAGATAAACGGTTTCTGCCTTGGAGAGATAGAAATTGATAAAGTTATTAACTTCACTGAACCAGAAAATCAGCTTGGAACTACTGTATCTGAAGTTAAATACACTTATAGGATTAAAAATCTTCCTAGCTGGACGGAAGACTCAGAAGTACAGGCTTCAATACCTTACGTTGCAAAGATGGTGCAAACAAAAGACAATCCTGCCGAAAGTACCACAACATTATTTCTCACAAACAAGGGTTGGGTAGGTAAATTGTAATTAGACGACATCTCAAAGCACAGTCAAATAAAATCTACCGCAAATTAGAAGCCCCTCCACAATGTGCTGTGAGGGGTTAAATCATATAGGCTTAAGCATAGTAGACGCACCTGATACCAGTAACTTAGGTTACTACTTAATTACACCACAGTACAATTTATCTTGCTCTTGGTTTTTTCGGGTTTGTTTGTGGTGGACAAGTACAGTTACTTCCAGGATTAGCAGGATTAGAAGCTTGCGAACCGCTAATATTAACATCGCGGATTTGTACTTTACGATTTTGCCTTGCATCACCACCAATTTCCGGTCTATCACCAAACAAATAATTAACTTCAATAACTGCTAACTTAGTTACTTCTGGTGGCATTTCAAAGCTGAAACTTATTTTTGTAGGAATACCTCCGATAAGGCTTTTAACTAGCCACTCTTTACCTTGTTCCTGACCAATTTGGACTTTGTTAGCAATGTATTCATTACCAGAAAAATCAATGCCTCTGGTGCTATTGTTGCCCTCACTAGCATTAAACTGTAGTGTTCGATTTTTATCTTTTAGGTTTGTTACTGTAACATTACAAACTATTGTTTTAGTACCTCTCTTACAATCTTGAAGTTGAAATTTCAAGTTACCTTCTTCATCAATTGCTTCAGGTTTTGACTGCTTTAATCCCTGTGCAACGATTGTAGGAGTTGCATTCACTGTAGGTAAGTATGACAAAGCAACAGTTGCGACAGTAGCCCCAGCGCCAAACATCACGGCAGATAAGGCAAACACGTTAAACAAATTCTTTACACGAGGCATAAAATATACATTCTATTTGGTACGAAAATTATAGTCTAAAAAACGATATAAAAGGTTCCTCATAGCTCGCCATGTTTAGACAACCACAATCCCCCACACAAGCTCTAATCTCTAACTATAGCGGTTTGCACCTTCTGTCCAATACAGACCTAACCCCCAACCCCTTCCGTATAAGGGAAGGGGAGTAAGACTCAAAGCCTCTCTCCTCGTAGGAGAGAGGTTTGGAGAGAGGTCAAAACTGTACTGCACCCAAGCGAGAACTGGTATATTCCTAACTCACTAACCGTCCGTAGCCGCTCTTAGTCGCACCGAACGCAATCTACCCCATAAGCCATCAGTCCCCCGTTGCTGCGTCGTGTGGCGAGGGATTTTGGCGCGTGGATTCGTACAGCATTTTTGATGCTCGCCAAAAAATGATTGATATTTTGCAGCTTTGTTGAGGCAACGCAAAGAGCGATCGCTCCTTAAATGTATTGACATTTGTATATACAAATGTTATTTCTAATTTATGATAGAAGATATATCAGGGTATGACTGGGATGATGGAAATTATCAAAAGTGTCAAAAACACGGGGTTTCAATAGAAGAAATTGAGACTTTATTCTAAGCGCAAAGTTTGGATTGGACCAGATATAAACCATTCTGAGCTTGAGCAAAGATTTCTTGCAATAGGTAAATCAACTAAAGGCAAATATATTTTTTTAGCCTTTACCATACGTGAGAAGGAAGAGGAAATATTTATTAGACCAATTAGCGCCCGGTATATGCACGAAAAAGAGGTTCAGAAATATGAAAAAAATCTTGCAAAAAATGACAACTGATGAAGAAGTAGAAAGCTTATTAGATGAAGATTTGTCAGACTATCTTCATTCAGATAATTTTAAGCTTGTCAATTTTGAATTTAAACCTAAAGACAAAACTGTAAACTTACGACTTTCTGAAGAGATGCTAAAAACAGTCAAAGCTGTTTCTAAGAAAGAGGGTATTCCATACCAACGATATATCCGAAGAGCAATAGAAAAGTCTTTGGGTGAATGATTAAGTTTGATTGGTAGTATAATTTAAATTTTTCAGGTTTGGGTTTTCTTTCAAGTAGGTAAATATGATTAAACTAGAGAAAACTGCACTCTTTCTGTAATTAAAAACGGCTGAAAATATTGTAAATAGTATGTTTCAGCCGCTTTATAAATTTATAATTATCGTTTTAAATACGCTTTAATCCTACTCTTGTTAGACTTATCCTTGGATGAACGCTTTACGCACCAATCACCCCATAAGCCATCAGTCCCCCGTTGCTGCGTCGTGTGGCGCTTTATTTTGGCGCGTGGATTCGTACAGCATTTTTGATACTCGCGAAAAAATGATTGATATTTTGCAGCTTTGTTGACGCTTCGCAGGCGCCCGGAAATAAATTACACAGCGAGTAGCTAAAGTATGCGATTAGCAGACTATGTATAGATTCCAACTTATTTAAACGCCTTGATCGCTTTCAGCCGGAAATTTATAGCGGTTCTCTGTTGGGTGAAGTATAGACCATTCTTTGGGGCACAGCATTGCTGTGCCCCTACCCGCGTACTCCAAGCGCAAAAGAGAACCGCTATATTTCCAGGCTTATTCCGAAATAGAAGTGAGTGAAGCTGTATTTATCAGCGATCGCTTATAAAAAAACCTATATTTATGCGTAATAAATTTAACTTACTCTTCCACGCTGCTTTCTTCACTCTGGCTCTGATGTGGGCGAACACCGCTAATGGCTTACCAAAGCAAAACACGAATCTTGCCTTCAGGTTGACACAGAATATACCTGTTGTACAACCATGAAATATCAAAATATTAATTGTGCGTTGGCGTAACGCACTGGTTCGGCTACATTAATTGTGTTTCTCAATCACTAAAAATATCATGTTGCTCGTTAAAAACTCTTTCAGTAAGAGATAAACCTAAATCACTAGCCAGTAAATCAAGACCATCAATAATTTTAGGAAATTGAGTTTTATCAATTAAAAGACTAATAAAGCATTCCTGTCTATAACTCGACTTTTCTTGAAAACGTTCAATCGCCTTTTTCAAAGGACGCATAACTTCATAAGCGTTCTCAGCTTTCTCAATTGATTTTTGAGGAATTGGAGATTGTAGTCTCAAAATTGCTAAATCGATTAAATCTCTTGCTTCAACACTATCATCCATATAGCGATCGGCATTTGCAAGCAGCTTAGATGTGAAACAATCATTGAAGCTTAAACAGGGAACAGATGACCATTCTGGATATCTAGGCAGATCTAACACAAAACGAGATTCAGCAATAATCTCCGTCTTGATGGGTACATCATCCACAATAACTATCATCCGAATTCCATATTGATCGGTACTACCTCGCTTTACTTTAATTCTGCTCAAGTCAGAAAACAATGCTTCATGCCCACCATCAAATACTACTGTACGAATATACTTATAACCGGATGTGAGTACACTAGAAATAAAATCAACGTCTTTACTCAAACGATATTCTTCAAAGTCGAGTGCCAAAAGGGTTCCACCACCAAAGTAAGCAGAACCCTTCTTGAATACTTCAAGATTCAAGCATTCAAGAATCGTGAGTATTTTATGATGATGTTCTAACCTAATAGTCATATACTGACTTCAAGCCAAGAATTATAACGTTTGGCAAGCGCTTTTAAAAAATTTAGTTCTTCACCCTCAAGATTGCTAAATTGCTGGCGATATTTCCAACCCCGCTCATAGCGACTCAACATTTGCTCTGGGGTAAATCGATAAACATCTTTAGTCTGCCAACAAATAGACTCTAAAAAAGGCAATCGTTTTGGAACAACAAATTGATTAGCTGTTGAGGTAATTGTTGTCATAGTTTCACCAGTTTGGCTAACTCTAATCCTAGAATAGCTGATTAATAGTTATAATTTAAATTTTAAACTATACGCGCTTCACCCCAATGGCAATCCGGAGGAGACCTTGACCCTGATGTTCTTTATGCTTTGATTAGCAAACAACCTATTCCTAACTATCAATTAAGTCGTACAACTTGATATTGTCTTTTCTCTCTGTGAATTTGGAGATGAGTTTGGGGTGAGGTTGTATATTATTCAATTTTCGTTCCTAAAATTAATTGTGCGATCGCGTAGCCTCTCATGAAGGAGAATCGTGCATCCACAATCAATCGCGTAATTTAATGTTCACTGAGCATCCAGCATTCGCTACACTCAAAAATGCTGCCATACTGTTCCAAAAATGTCCGATCAAACCGTTAGCGCTGCTGTCGCCAAACTCTACAATACCTACCCCTTTCCCCCAGAACCGCTGCTAGATGAACCACCTCCAGGCTACAACTGGCGCTGGAATTGGTTAGCCGCATACAACTTCTGTACCGGACAAAAACCCCAAAAGCAAGATATCCGCATTTTAGATGCTGGCTGCGGTACGGGGGTGAGTACTGAATATTTGGTGCATCTCAACCCACACGCGCAAGTTGTCGGAATTGACTTAAGTGCTGGCGCTTTGGAAGTTGCAAAAGAGCGCTGTAAACGTTCAGGCGCAAACAGGGTAGAATTTCATCACCTCAGTTTGTATGATGTAGAACAACTTCCGGGTGAGTTTGATTTGATTAACTGCGTGGGCGTATTGCACCACTTAAGCGATCCAATTCGCGGTATTCAAGCTTTGGCGAAGAAGTTAGCCCCAGGTGGCTTGATGCACATCTTCGTCTATGGGGAGTTGGGACGCTGGGAAATTCAACTTATGCAAAAGGCGATCGCACTCCTTCAAGGCGACAAACGCGGCGATTATCGCGATGGCGTTCAAGTCGGGCGACAATTATTTTCATCCTTACCAGAAAACAATAGAATTGTCAAGTACGAGAAGCAACGTTGGGCAATGGAAAACCAACGAGACGAATGCTTTGCCGATATGTATGTCCATCCCCAAGAGATTGACTACAACATTGAGACGCTGTTTGAATTAATTGATGCTTCGGGTTTGGAGTTTATCAACTTCTCTAATCCTGGTTTTTGGCAGTTAGAACGACTTTTGAGCAAAGCACCAGAATTAATCGAACGGGCAGAAAAGTTAAGCGATCGCCAACTTTATCGCCTGATAGAATTACTAGATCCAGAAGTTACCCATTACGAGTTTTTCCTCGGTCGTCCTCCCATAGCCAAAGCCGATTGGTCAGCCGATGATGCAATGCTTGCAGCAATTCCCGAACTTAATCCCTGTATAGACGGTTTTCCGAGCCAGTGTATTTTTAATTACGATTATCAAATTATCAACTTGTCGGACAGGGAGTTTGAGTTTTTGCAAAACTGTGACGGTAAAGCAATGGTGGGAGAGATTTTAGGGGGTGTGCAGTTGGGGATAGAGAAAGTGCGTTCGCTCCAGAAGCAGCAGGTAATAATCTTGACACCAAGTTAATCGGCAAGAATTTTCCGATTATTACGAGTTGGAGTTATGACAATGAAGCGGGATGAGGTTCTGGCAATTGTACAAGCACACCAAGAGCAGTTGAAAGAAATGGGGGTGAGGTCTTTAGATTTGTTTGGTTCAGTAGCGCGGGATGAGGCTCGACCAGATAGTGATGTGGATTTTTTGGTAGAGTTTAGCCGTCCAGTGGGGCTGTTTGACTTTAGCCGCGTGCGACTGTATTTAGAGGATATTTTGGGGCGTTCTGTGGACATGGGGACTCTGGATGCTTTGAAGGAACATTTACAACAACCAGTTTTAAAGGATGTGATTCGTGCCTTCTAGAGATTGGCGGCAGCGGATTCAAGATATTGTGATATCAGCTACTGAGATTAAGCAGCGTACAGATGGCATAACATTTGAGCAATTCAAAAGCAATTCCACAATTGCCAAAGCTGTTTGCTACGACTTTTTGATTATTGGTGAAGCTGCAATCAACATTCCCTTAGAAATTCAGTCTCGTTACCCAGATATTCCCTGGCGTGTAATGGGTGACATGAGAAACGTCATGGCTCACGAATACTTTCAAGTTGCTTTGAAGATTGTCTGGAACACCATCGACAATAACCTTCCCTCGTTAGTGCTGCAATTACAAGACTTAATGGCGCGGGAAAAAATAGGTGAATAAAACTGCATTTCTAGGAAAATGCTATAAGGTATAAATTTGCTCTTTGAATTATGAGAGAAAGTGCGATCGCTCCAGAAGCAGCAGGTGATGAGTGTTAACAAGGTAAAAAGACAAGCGGATTGGGAGACAAAGAGAT
>CAXTNZ010000017.1:0-39754 GCA_964245695.1 uncultured bacterium
CTCCTGGCGATGATCATGATCATTGAGTAATGCCAATTTGGTTTCTATGCAAAGTCATCAGATTTGCATTATTGTGCCAAAACATGAGAAAAAGGGCGTTGAAATACATATGAATTAAGCAAGAAAAATGATTTCAATTCTTGCCCACGCCCAAAACTTAGTGTACACTCTGCTGTCATTAATGCCTTCTGTTTACCAGCAAGAAAATCTTGAAGCAATGTTGGGATTGTTCTTGCAGGCAAAAGGATATCCCCTACCTGAGCATAGTAAAAGTAAGTCAGCTAGCGCCTTGAGTCGGTTCCTCAATGTCTATGATTGGTCAACCTTTACTCGTGATTCGTGCAACTCGTGGGCGTATAATCCAGGAAATTTTGTCCGAGTGTCCAAAGGGGCGCAAACCGTTTTTACAAGTCATCATTGACCTAACAACTCTGGAAAAGTTCGGGAAATTCAAATCCTTTCAGAATTTAATCACTGTCTATAACGGGAAGCGGGGACTGCATTTGGTTGTGGTCTATTTAGTTGTAGGTCAGTGGCGAGTACCGTGGAGTTTCCGCGTCTGGAGGGGAAAGGGGACTGCCTCACCCGCACGGTTGGGATTAAAGCTAGTCAAATCTTTACCGTCGCCATTAACTAAACACTTCAAAGTCATGATTCTGGCGGATACTGCCTTTGGAAGCATTGAGTTTCTGCACGGTATACGCAAGCTTAAATATCATGCAATTGTTGGTGTCCGCATTGACCGTAAATTGGCTGATGGGCGTATCTTACGACATTTACATAAACGGGGACAGCAAGTACACTTCGTAGGTTTAAATTTTCCCGTCACAGTGTCTTGGTACTATCTTAAACGAGATGATGGCAAGTTGGAAAAACGGTTTGTTCTATCTACCAAACCGCTTAGAGCTAGCACCATCAATTGGTGGGGTAAACGTCGATGGCAGATAGAGGGTTGGTTTAAGACTGCAAAGCATCGGTTTGGGTTACACCGCTTTGGGCAAGGAACACTTTTGGGCGTTTATCGTTGGCTTGTACTCTCACTTATTGCTTATCTTTTGGCGCATTGGGCTTACTTATCGATCACCACTACAGGTCTACCTGATTGGGGGAGCGCAGCACAATTTGCATTTCAAACCTTCTTTCCAAAAGTACTTCTGTGTTATTTTTTACTTGAACTTGAACGAATACGTCCTCTGGCACTTAGTCATGGAATTGACATTCAAATTTCCAGGTGCAAGATTTAAGTCTACAAAGGTTTGGGCATTTTCTGGTAGAATTACTGTCATACCATTGGGTTTATTTGCGCCTGATGCCATTTTTGCTAGGAATTTATTGACGGATACGCCTGCCGATGCCGTGAGGTTGGTTTCTCGGAAGATATCGGCTCTGATGTGTCGAGCAACGGTGGAGGCGTAGGGCAGTCCTGCTTTATTCTCGGTAACATCAAGATAAGCTTCATCGAGTGCCACTGGCTCAACTAAATCTGTATAACGCTCAAAGATAGCGTGGATTTGCGCTGAAACTTCGCGGTAGACCTCGAAGCGGGGACGGGTAAATATAAGGTGAGGACATTTAGCTAATGCAATTCGTGAAGGCATGGCTGAGTGAATACCATATTTTCTTGCTTCGTAACTCGCGGCTGCTACTACACCGCGTTGGTTGGGAGTTGCACCTACCACTAACGGTTTGCCTCGCAAAGAAGGATTATCGCGCTGCTCTACCGATGCATAAAAAGCATCCATGTCAATGTGGATGATTTTTCTTACTTGGTTCACCTCCCAATTCCTGCTCCTGTGGTTATTGCAAAACTCTGCTCATACTATAGACAAATATCATAAATTGAAGAGGCGAATTGACATTAACGAAACGGCGATCGCTCTTAACGGCGGGTGCTGGAGCAGCATCGCCCTTACCGCCTTTACGTATATCTGTACTACTGGTTATTATCGTGATATAACACTGTGCCTACACCTGCGATGATTAAACCCCGTGCCGTTCGCCAGTTGCCAGAGTGCCCCACATGCCGTTTTTACTGCGGCAATCCATATTTATTCTGCGCTGTGATGCCCGACGGTTTGGAAGGTGATTTCTGCCCTCACTTTGCCTTTGACCCAGATGCAGTGCCAGAGGAAGAAGAACTTTGGGAACCCCAAGGTGCAAGATGTGAGTTAACGGGGAATTGGTATTGGAGCGAAACCACCTACTTGTTGATGGAATCGAAATAATTCAACTTGACCTTACATCTTGGCATCCCATCCATACAGGTAAATGTCCTCGGTGTGGGTACGACTACGAGCGCGACTACACGGCACGGGTACACTACGATTGCCCTGATTGTGGCTGGATGGATGATAGCGTGTGAAGTGCCAATGGGCATGATACCGTAATAGGCGATCGCATAAAATCTGATATGCAATCTCAATGCTGCCGATATACATTTAAGGCTTGGGATAATTTTCAATTTTATTAGTGATTTTATGAGTGAAACAAACGCCGAATATCAAGCTAGGCTTGATGAGATGATTAAATTGGGAAAGCTCAAAGCGGAATATAAAGACATACTTTTAGAAATCGACGAGTTTGGAAGCAAGGCTTGTAACTTAGGGCTAATTTCCGGTCTTGGGTGGGGGGAAGATGCCAATCATGTCGTTATCGATGAATACGAAATACTTGATAAAAATGGTGTTTTTTTGTATCTAAGCTTGTCAGAAGCGCGTGACTATCTCCATAATTTAATCGAAAATTCCAGATAAGATTTTTGAACGCTTTAATATTTACTCATAATGACTAACACTAATACAGAAATTATTGACAAACTAAAAACCACATCCAATGGCTTGCTCTGCACGAGCGAGTCTGAGTACCCATTTGAAGTTTTTTTATGGTCGGGTGTTGCACCTGTAACTGAAGTAAAAGTGCTGCAACAGACAAACCATGCTTCAGATACGCCCGTCCAGGTCGTAACAGTTGATGACTTTTTTCGGGTGGCGACAACCCCAGAAGACTGGCATGAGGAAGAGGAAAAAGAAATGGTCAAAAGATTTCAGGCTCTTGTGGAAACAATCAAAGCTAATCTAAATAATCCCCAGGTGTATCGACTGGGCAAAATCGAGATTGACGCTTACATTGTGGGCGAAACGCCAACGGGAAATTTAGCAGGACTTTCCACTAAAGTTGTCGAAACTTAACAGCACTTATTTCTTACACCCAACACCGTCACCGTCCCTATCAAAGCCATGTGGGTCGGGTGGCAAGACTTTGAAGTTTTTATATGTAACATCTGGGCAATTTAAATCAGGTGGCGATGGCGGAATGCAAACATCGGGATAAGCTTCCGAACAGTTACTGTTTTGTTTTGTAGTTGTTGTAGTCGGTAATGGTGACTTAACTCACATCTTGCACCTGGAAGTATGAATGTTAAAACCACAACTACGTGCAAGGGGAGCTAGGCGTTCAATTTCAAGTAAAAGAAGAGACACTACTATTTGGGGAAAGATAGACTCTAAAGCAGTTTGTGCCGCTTGACCCCAATTAGGTGGTGATGCTGCCTGAGTATGCAGATAACTCCAATGGGCTATGAGGTAAGCAGTTAGAGAAAGATGAGCCAGCGATATATACCAAGGAGAGTTCCTTGCCCAAAACGATGTAAACCGAAGCGATGCTTGGCAGTTTTAAACCATCCTTCGATCTGCCAACGACGTTTACCCCACCATTTGAGAGTAGAAGCTTTAATGGGTCGAGTAGACAGAACAAAGCGCTTTTCTAATTTTCCGTTATCACGCTTTAAGTAATACCAAGATACGGTAACAGGAAATTTTAAACCAACTAAACGAACTTGTTGTCCCTGCTTATGCAAATGTCTTAAAATTCTGCCATCAACTAATTTACGGTTAATAGGTATACCCGTGACTGCATGATATTTAAGCTTACGTACACCATGAAGAAATTCAACGCTGCCAAAGGCAGTATCAGCCAAAATCATCACTTGAAACTTTTGAGTTAAGCATTTAGGCAAACGCTTGACTAGCTTTAATCCTAACTGTGCTGGTGAGGGAGTACCCTTGCCTCTCCATACTCGGAAACTCCAAGGTATACGCCACTTTCCAACAACTAAATAAACTACTACCAGATGTAGACCACGCTTAGAGTTATAAACTCTTATTAAATCTTTAAATTCTTTAAATTTACCACGTTTTTCTAGAGTTGTCAGATCAATAATTACCTGTAAAAATGGTCTGCGACCTTTGCCAGATTGGGATAAAATCTTTAAAACTGTTTGCAGTATCTGGTGGCGAATTATACGAATCATCTCCCTTGTTGACCAAGGATTAATATTTAAAAATCGACTTAATGCACTCGGAGATTTTGTTTGACTATGTTCAGGTAACGGATGTCCTTGCGCTTCTAAGAATAACCCTAACATCGCTTCGAGGTTATCTTTTTGGTACTGTGTGGGCATCAACTCTTTCAAGGTGTAAACTAACTCTTGGGCGTGGACAAGCATTGTTCTTGCTTTAAAAGATTTCGATATTTCACGCCCTTTTTCTCATATTTTCTGCTATCTAAGCAAATTCACACTTGGCAATTGGCGATCGCACTACAGGATGACGTCATCCTTGCATCTTGTAATTTTGGAACTCGCTTTAAGTAAAATTACATATTAAACTTATTATTAAATAACCTGTTATACTTAAAGTCTCACCTTCATCTCCCATCACATTTTTGTACTCTTTATTTGCCTTTTACAGGTTTGTACGGTGAGCTGCAAGATATGAGTTAAGCAGTTCAGAGGTGGTTTGAGTGGGCTTGGTTAATTTGGGCAGTGCAGGGGCGTTTGTTGGAGTGGGTTTTGATGAATTGACACTTGCACCAACTGTATCAACTTTAGACTCAATAACCGCTTGAATGTTTGGAGAAACATTAGAAATAAAATCGTAACCCGTCAGTTTTTCTAACTCGTCAACGCTGACTTTGTAAGCTCTCCAATCGTTGTTGATTTCCTGTTCGTTGGGTATATTTACCGCAAGAACACGAGTGTTTTTAGTAACACCATTAAGCCCAGCGCCACGACTGTCTAATATGACAACTACCTTCCAAGTTGATGTGGGAATTGTCACTTTGCCTTTGAGCTTGCCTCGGTCGCCAACGGGTCCCGCAATAATATAAAGTTCCTTGCTCTGGCGCACCAGTTCTCGACTGTAACTTTCTAAGCTTTCCCAAGTATTGCGGTTGTTATCGGGCGTTTGGGGCATCATATTTGTCATTAAAAATGTGGCAGCGTTATCCTCAATGCTCTTGGTGCGATCTGCCGATGGTGCAACGTGACCTTTGTCGTAACCAGAGCCAGCATATATGGTGGGTGTAACTCGTGAAAATTCTGTAGGCAGCGTGCCATCGGGGCGGAAATTGTTTTGACGGTCTATACTTCCCAACCACGACTGGTTTAATTGCCAGCTTACCCAGTTGGGAGTACCCTTGCTGTTGCTGTAAGAAAGTGCATACTGAGGTTTTACCATCAAGTAATTATTAACATTAGTAACACTTGCTGTTGCCCCGCTGGGATTACCTAGAAGGAGATGGACGCTTGTTAGGGGCTGAGGTTTAACGCTAGGTGCAGGTGATAATGGTTTTTGCCTTATAGGTGCTGGTGACTGAGTTTCTGCTGGTGGTTGAGTTATTGTTGGTGACTGAGCCTGTTTTGGCGAACATCCCAGTAATACAAGCAGAGCGATCTGCTGAAAGCAGCAGCGCTTCGCTATCGCAGCGGCTAAAAACTGTAGGCGACCGAAAAATTGAGCTTGACTCATTATTATGGACGCATGATTGTGTTTTTTGACTTTCGGATAGTATCGCCTATAAAGTGCCATAGCATTCGCGCTCATGATCCGCTAATAGTTAAAAATTTGGGATTTTCACCAAGAGCGCCGATTGGCTCATCACCAAAGTCGGCGCTCGCCCTGCCTTAACCGTCTACAAGAGCGCCATATAGCAATAACGTTGTATATCCTTACAGTAATATACAACGGGCTTAGGTTTTGCGATGTGGTTAAAATATGGTGTAGATGAACACGGGACATTAGTAAATATCCTCGATATTACCAGGGGAAAAACCTTACTTAAGTGTCCCTATTGCGATTGTAGGCTAACTGCTAAAAAGGGCAATCGTAAAGAGCATCACTTTGCCCATACTGAAGAAACCTGCCGAAGAGTAGCCAAGCGGGAGTTTCCAGTTCTACCACTGTATGATAACTTCAACATTCATTTATCAGGCAAGGATTTAGGGCAATTAAAACTGCTTTGGAAAGAGTACGGGTTAAATAGTTATCCTATTAGCTATGAATTAATTCCTTCTAATTTAATTAAAGCGGCAATATTGCAAAAAAATGTTTACACAGTTCCACCTGGATATGAATTTACGCCCTTTGGTAAAATTCCCGTTGGAGCATTAGAGTTTACACTATTCAACGAAGTGCAGGAGCCACTGCTGCTCAAAAAGCTGCTGAAGTTAGAGCTAGCTGTTGAACACGCTAAACACAAAAATGCTCCAGATTTACCCCATCGGCTTGCCGACTTAGAACTGTACCGCGCCCAACTTAAACGCATTTTATCGTGTACCCTATATTTTTTAGAGATTCAAACAAATAAAGAAACTCTCTACAAAATAGGAGTAACTCAACGACCTATTGCAGAGAGAGTATCAGAAATAGAATTTGATTTGCGATCGCACCTCTTGGGCGCTTTCGCGCGATCGCACTATCAAAGCATTACCATTCAGGTGTTGGGAACCTGGGTTAACCGGGGTAATGTTGAATTATATTTCAAACATCGTTACCGTGACTTTAATTACCCCATAGGCAACTTAACAGAATATTACAAATTTAATACCGAGGATGCCAAAATCGTGCTACACGACTTGCAAGAAATGAAGGCTAAAGTACTTTCTTCGGTTGAAATGGATATTTTTAGGGATAAGCCTAACCCAATTTTAGTTGCCGTTTAAGTCGAAGGAGCGATCGCCCTTATAAAGAAAAATTCTTTGAGGACAAACATGCATTTATAGCGATCGCCTGTCTCCTGAAATTCAAGCGAGGAAAAGTTGCCGCTCCGCGCGATCACCCATAAAAAATTTAAGCGAGGAAAAGTTGCCGCTCCGTGCGATGGCGTACCCGCGATTTCCGGAGGCGATCGCTTCTGAAAGAGCCACTACGCAATCGCTTGCTTTATAATACAAAAATACTAAAAGTGTGACAACAAATTGCTTAACAGGCATCTAACGATATAATAACCGCGTGCCATACACAAATGGTTAATTAATGCAACCCGCGCTAAATCAAGCACAAGACAAAGTAAACGCTACCCCCAAACACGAGTCGATAACGGGAGTAGTAGAGCGCCTGACTTTTTACAGTGAAGAGTCGGGTTACACTGTTGCGCGGTTGCAGCGTTCTGGTATGAGGGATTTAACTACAATTACGGGGAATTTTGCAACTATTCAGCCAGGACAAACGCTGCAACTAACCGGATTTTGGCGCGACCATCCGCAATATGGAGCGCAGTTTCAAGTAGTTAACTACAAAGAAACGAAACCTGCAACTCTCACTGGTATCGAGAAGTATTTGGGTAGTGGATTAATCAAAGGTGTCGGTCCGGTCACAGCAAAGCGCATAGTTAACCACTTCGGGCTAGAAACTCTCGACATTATTGAAACCCAAATTGAGCGACTCATCGAAGTTAATGGCATTGCCAAAAAGCGCATCGCCATCATTAAAAAAGCTTGGCAGACGCAAAAAGCCATCAAAGAAGTGATGGTATTTTTACAAACTCACGGCGTTTCCACCACCTATGCGGTTAAAATTTACAAGCAATACGCCGATAAAGCGATCGCCATTGTGACTAACAACCCCTACCAACTAGCCACCGATATCTATGGTATTGGGTTTCTCACCGCTGATAAAATTGCCCGCAACTTAGGCATTCCGTCAGATTCCGAATTTAGATACAAAGCTGGTATGACCCACGTACTTAGCGAAGCTGCCGAGGATGGTCATTGCTATCTACCACAACCGGAATTGATACAGCAAGTCGCCGAAAAGTTGAAGACCGATGACCATCAACCTAGTGAGGATGCGATCGCCCAAATCATCAAAAATATGTCGCTCGCTGACGAACTAATCAGAGAGCAAGCCCCTGATAAAACCTTGCTATGCTATAATCCTGCGTTCTTTAACACCGAACAAAATTTAGCGCTCGTTATCGGTCAGCGCCTAGTCCACCGCGTCAATTCAGACATTGAGCGCGTCCGCACCTGGCTTACACGTTTTACCAACAGCCGCAAAGTTGAACTTTCCGAGCACCAACAAGAAGCGGTGGAGATAGCAGCTTACTCTAAAATTGCGGTGCTGACTGGCGGTCCCGGTACTGGGAAAACATTTAGTGTACGCACCCGAAGTGGAATTGTGGAAAGCGATGGGTAAATCAATTGCCCTGGCTGCACCAACAGGACGGGCAGCACAAAGATTAACCGAGATGACTGGGTTGGAGGCAAAAACCGTACATAGGTTGTTGGAATTTGACCCCAGAAAAATGGGTTTTAAGCGGGATATGAGTAACCCCTTGCCACAAAAAGCAATCATTGTGGATGAGGCAAGTATGTTAGATTTATTTCTTGCATACAGTTTAGTCAAAGCTGTACCCGAAGACGGACAAATACTTTTTGTCGGGGATATCGACCAGTTACCATCGGTCGGACCCGGACAGATACTTGCCGATTTGATTAAGAGCTCGCGCATACCAGTTGTGCGATTAACCCAAGTATTTCGCCAAGCGCAAAGTAGTGCAATTATTAGAAGCGCCCACCAAATCAATCGGGGTCAATATCCCACAATCGAACCAATTTCTAATACTCCCAATGCTGACTGTTTGTGGCATGGTGGCGGACATCAGCCGGAGCATGGGGTGCAGGTAATTAGCGAGTTGGTTAGTGATTTTATTCCGAACCTTGGTTTTAACCCTGCCACCGATGTACAAGTCCTTTCTCCAATGGCACGGGGACTGGTGGGAACTCGCAATCTCAACAAAGTACTTCAGCAGCTAATCAATCCTCCGAGTCCCGAAAAAATTGAAATTACTAGGGGAGAAACGATTTTTAGAACAGGCGATCGCATAATCCAACTCACCAACGACTACGACCGTGAAGTATTTAACGGCGATGTGGGGTTTATTAAGGCTATCGATACCGAAGAACAGGAAGTAATAGTGCAGTATGGCGCTCGTGAAGTTACCTACGACTATGCAGACTTAAATGAAATTGCCCTGGCGTGGAGCGTTACCATTCACAAGTCTCAAGGCTCTGAGTATCCTGTGGTGATACTGCCCATGTACACCCAACATTACATGATGCTTTCGCGTAACCTCCTCTACACTGGTTTGACACGGGCGAAGAAGTTAGCGATTATTATTGGTTCCCAAAAAGCCATTGGTATGGCTGTGCGTTCTGTTAATCAGAAAGAGCGGTATACGCAATTGCAGCAAAGGTTAGTACAAGTAGGGTTGCAGCAACCATGTTTTTAAGGACTGTTCAATCGCCGGAATGGTAGAATTTTTTAACTACTAATAACTTAAGTTAGCTTATGTTAAAAAAATATGGCATATGCAACTATGCTTCGCTATCGCAGCAGCTAAAAACTGTGAAAAATTGAGCTTTCCTCATTGTTATGGACGTATTCTTAAAAACTGCATAATTATATATCGCTTGCACCCATAATTTTAATGAACCAGGCTTAGAACCGTAAGTAAATATTTAATCAGGGTGAAATCATGACAGATAACAGAAAACTTGCTCCTAACGAGCAAAGCATGGAAATTTTAAATCGTTGTGCGGGTTCTTATAATGTAGTAACGATTAGCCGCATCAAAGGAAATTTAAGTAAAGAAATAGTTCGTCAAGCTCTTGACTTAATTCAATCTCGTCACCCGCGTCTTAACTCTCGTATTGTTGGTACTTTAGATAATCTTCACTTTGAATCTGGAGCCGACAAGATTCCTTTACGTGTAGCCTACCAAAAGGACAACGAGCAGTGGTTAGAAGTTGTTTTAGAAGAACTGAACAAGCCAATTCAAAGCGATAAAGGTCTAGCGCGAACAGTATTAATTAGTTTGCGGGGTGAAAACATAAGTTATTTACTGACAATATTACACCATGCGATATCAGATGGATTGTCAACTGTTCAGTTACACTCAGAAATATTGACTTTCTGTGGTAAAATAGCTGCTGGTAAAATAGAAGATGATATTTCTAGCTTACTTCCACTTCCTGATATTCAAGAGTTGATGCCGAAATCGATGCAGGGAAAAGTAGGAGCAATAAAGGGCATTTTATCTTTATTGCGATTAAAGCTAAAACTCCTTTGGTATCGTCCCGAAACTATGAGTTTCCAGAAGTCTGTACCCATTGAATTACGCCGCTGTGGCATGGTTTATAGAAAGTTAAATAAACAAATTATTACACAATTGGTAGAATTATGTCGAAAGGAAAAAACAACTGTACAGGGTGCTTTGTGTGCAGCGCTGCTGTTTGCAGCAGCAAGAATAATTAGAGATGATAATAAAGAAAATTTACGCCTAAGTTGTAGCTCGTCTATTGATTTACGAAAACGCCTTAAACCCGAAGTAAATCGTGAAAACTTAGGTATATTAGCTTCAGCTATCACTTCATTTCACAACCTAAATATAAATACATCTTTTTGGGATTTAGCGCGAGATGTCAGACAACAATTAGAGGTAGGCTTAAAAAGTGAAGATATCTTCAGTATTGTGCTAGCGTCTAGGAAGATTTACGAATCTCTTCTATCTCGCCCAAATGAAGCACCTGTGACTATAGCTGTCACCAATGTTGGTCAAATAAATATTCCTAATGACTACGGTTTATTTCAACTTGAAGAAATTAGTTTTGTGCCAGCACAGGCAGTTTTTGAAAGCGTTTTAAGTGCTGCTGTTACAACATTTCAAGGAACAATGCTTTTAAATTTTATGTTTTCTGAGCCTTCAATCAGTCTTCAAAGAATCGAAACTCTAGCCAATGATGTAATTTATTATCTTGTCAATGCTTGTGACAAGGAAAAGATTGTGGGTTCGCGCATAAAATGAGCAAGTTGCTCACTTTATGCTTACAGTTACAACAATTAACCTCAATGTCTTATATTCTCCTGCATAGTAAACTATCTACACGACCGTATATGCGTGGGTGTAGACATGACCAAAATCGAACGGGAATCAATTAACTTCAAACTGCCCAAACCCTTAACAGCAGCACTTCGCAAAGCTGCTAGAGAGCGCAACACCACCGCCACCGATTTGGTCATCGAGGGGCTGCACCACGTCCTGGGTTCAGTTCCGGGTACAGAAGACAGTGTAGAAGCTCGTCTTGACCAACTCGAAGAACAATTAAACCACCTCACTGACAGTACAGATAACCATGTAGACACTGGTGTGGACAACAGACTTAGTTTGTTAGAGCAGAAACTAGAAGCACAAGCTTTACAGTTAGCAAAAATTGAAGGAGCGATCGCAACACTTGGGCAGCAGCGTTCGCATACAGGTGGGGGCTACAGAAGGCAAGCTTTTAATTATCATCCTCCACAGTTAGAACTTCAGCCCTACAAGTAGTGAAAATTTAGCCAAAAGGTTGGGAGTTGATATCGCAACCCTAACAAGAGAGCGAGAAAATCAGAGTGAAAGTGAGTTTGAATCGTGGTGTCGTCGCAAAGACCCAAGTCCGGTGGGGTGGCGGTTTAACTCGAAGGACGGACTTTATCATCCTGTCAAGTAAGGGAAGTGAGGGACAACTTAAAGAGTGATGCTAATAATACTTACAAACTATTGTCAATTATCAGCCCCCATTGTATGCGTAAATAGAATAGTGCGTCAAGAGTCATTATCACACTATTAAAATTGTTATGGCTGATGGGCTAAGTGAAAACATCACTCTTTTAGAAACGGCATACACCCTAGCGATTGGCGATGACTTTTGTATTGATGGCGACCCGGATGTTATTGACCAGCTTCTTGCCGATACGCGAGCGCCCAACACTAAACGAGCCTACGAGAAAGATTTACGGGATTTTTTCTTGTTTATATCGCTCCGGCTGCCCGACCAAAATTTAGTGTTAGAGTTTCTGCACCTAGAGCAGCGTCACGCCGTCGCGGTGGTGTTAAAGTACAAAGCTCACCTGGTCAATAAGAAGAAACTTGCAGAAGCAACAGTCAATCGGCGGCTGAGTGCAATTAAATCTTTAACTGCGATGGGGCGCAAGTTGGGGGTGTGTAACTACACGCTCGAAGATATTAAAGGGGAGAAAGTTGAATCGTACAGAGATACAACGGGTATACCACCCACCGATTTTGCCAAAGTGCTTGCGTTGGTGGATAGAAAAACTCTCAAGGGTAAACGAGACTATGCGATTTTGCGGCTGCTGTGGGATAATGCGCTGCGCCGAAGTGAAGTATGTAATTTAAATGTCGGCGATTTTAATGCTCAATCAAGCGTACTATCGATTTTAGGTAAGGGTAAAGGTACTCAGAAAACTGTTGTTGACTTGAGTCGGAAAACTACCGAAGCGATCGCAGACTGGTTAATTGCAAGTAAAAAGTCGAGTAAATTAAAACAGCCGCTATTTACGGTCATTGCCTACAACGGTAATGGTAAACGCCTCACTGGGGAAGCCATCCGGCGGTTGGTTTCGTCAAAGTGTAAGGAAGTTGGTATCACTAAACAAATGTCACCCCACCGCATTCGTCATAGTTCGATTACAACGGTGTTAGATAAAAACAACGGTAACTACCGCGCCACGCAACGATTTAGCCGCCATGCCAAACCCGATACTGTGATGAAATACGACGACAATCGGCAGAAGCTGCAAAAGCAGATGACCGATATATTGGCAGATTTAGTTTAGTGCCAGTAGAAACATCGGAATGCAGAACACACAGAGGATGCGATCTTCGTAGCGCTACCGAAAGCCAGTGTGATCGCAGAATGTTTTGTATCCCAAAATACTTTATTTGACAATTTTGTGCTTTATAACCTCAGAAAATTCTCTATTTCTACCAAACTGAGCATTTTTCACTACGACCTAGCTTAGGTTGGCTTTGTATATTCGGTATAATCAAAGCTTGTTAAGCCGACTTTCAAAATTATGAGTGAAATACACCTACGTCAAATTAAGTCCTACCTGAAAAAAACATTTAATGGTTTGATTGATTTATTAGATTATCAAAACAAATCTGAAACAGATAAAGAGCTAATTTTTTTAACAAGAAGTCTAGCTGCATTTGCATTAATGTCCTTAGCTGGTATATCACCTCAAGAAGCATCAAAATCAATAGTTGATGGTGGGCAGGATAATGGAATAGACTCGATTTATTTTGATAAAAGAGAAAAGATAATGTATATATCACAGTCAAAATGGAAACAAGATAGTAAAGGAAGTATAAAAGCAGATGAAGTTATGAAATTTACTAGAGGATTTAGGGACTTGGTGAACGCTAGATACGAAAGGTTCAATTCCAAATTAAATAATAAAACTAAAGATATTGAAGAAGCACTTAATGACGCAGGAACAAGGTTTGAGATAATTATTGTCTATTCAGGTCAAACTTCTTTAGCAGATGAACCTCAAAGAGAATTAGATGATTTACTACGTGATATGAATGATACGACAGATATTGTCAGCATAAGAATTCTTAATCAGTCAAGTATATACAATATAATATCTCAAGGAGCAACAGGTAGTCCTATAAATTTAGATGTTTGCCTTTTTGACTGGGGACAAACAAAAGAACCTTATCAATCATATTATGGACAAGTTTCTGCGAGTGAAGTAGCTGATTGGTGGATTAAGCATTACCCTAAATTGTTTTCTTCAAATATTAGACTCTTTTTGAAAGATAGTGAAGTCAATGAAGGCATGATTAACACAGTCAAAAAAGAGCCAGACAAATTCTGGTATTATAATAATGGAATAACAGCTTTATGCTCTAGTATTGGGAAAAAACCACTTGGGGGCAGTGGAAGAGATACGGGAATTTTTGAGTGTAGAGATGTAAAAATAGTTAATGGCGCTCAAACTGTTGGTTCAATAGCAAGAGCATATAATAATTCTTCTGAGCAAGTTGAAAAAGCAAAAGTTTTTATTCGTTTTATATCTCTGGAAAACTGCCCCGAAGAATTTGCTACAGAGATTACTAGATTCAACAATACTCAAAACCGAATTGATCGTCGAGAATTTGTATCTCTCGATCCTGAGCAAGAAAGAATAAAAAATGAACTTCAATTAGAAGGAATTGTTTATGCTTATAAATCAGGGGAATCAATCCCATCTGGGCAAAAAGGTTTTGATTTAAACGAAGCTACGATTAGTCTAGCATGTAAACAGAATGATGTTGCTTTTGCTACCAGAGTCAAAGATAAAATCAGTTCGTTATGGGAAAATATAGAAAAATCTCCATATAAAACCTTATTTAATACATCAGTAAATGGTTCCGATATTTGGAAGTTAGTTCAAATTTTAAGAGTAGTAGATGAGAATTTATCAGAAGAGCAAAAACAACGTGATGGAAGAGAACGATTATTTGCAGTTCATAGTAATCGCCTCATTTTACATCTTGTCTACAAATCTTTACCGAATAATTTATTCGATACACCATCTGATTTAACATTAGAACAAATCAATGAAATTAAAGATATAACTTCAAATTTATTACAAAGTATTATCAATGAAACTACTAATTTGTACCCAA
Source organism: uncultured bacterium (assembly GCA_964245695.1). GTDB lineage: Bacteria > Cyanobacteriota > Cyanobacteriia > Cyanobacteriales > Nostocaceae > Hassallia. Next base: position 14,797 of record CAXTNZ010000017.1, read on the forward strand.
ATTCCTATCCGGCAAATACCTTTAGAAATGTAACAAAATGCCAAGAAGTTATTGAAAAAATTTTAAATTAAAATTTGCTTAAAACTCACATTCAGAACCCTAAGGTGTCGCACAGAATAATTACTTAAAGTTGTCATGAGTCTATAAAGCTGATCGCCGGAGCGCGTAGCGTCTCGTTCGCGCAGCGTCTCCGTCAGGAGAAGAGAAGCTGATCGCTCTCAACCCTTGTTCAAGATAACAGCACTGCTATTTCCAAAACCCGCTCTGACATAGCACCAGCTTCAACAGAAACCTGAGCAAGGGTTGCACCATCCAAACAGATTTTTGACCAATTAAGTTTCCAACGTGCCAAAGTGCGCCCCAAATCAACCAACTCTGCGGCTAGGTCTACATCAGTTTCAACAATTTGGGGAACAGTCCACTCAATGAAAAATTGGCTTTCTCTAATGAGGTTAACTGCCTCATCCAGGTTGGTTGAACTTGCAGTTAAAGATTTGATTTCAAGTAAATGGTTAGCCAGTTGAGCTAAACGGGTGGGGATATCATCTTGTACAAAGCGCTGTTGCTTTTCGATTAAATCGGTCATAGTCCACCCTCTACTCAATTAAGCAGCTAATTAAAGAACAAGTTCAACATATCCTCCTGCTGGTAGCCAACAGGAAGATTGGAGAAAACACACGCGAACGCACTTACGCCGCTTCTGTTGAATTTTGTTCCAGCTTAGGCTCCAGCTTTTGGCGCTTTCGCGTCCTTCTAGTTGGAATGTCTTCGGGTTTTCTCATTTGGAATAAATCACCCACGTCAGAGCCAAAGTAGTTGCACAAGGCTTCTACAGTGCCTACATCGACACGGCTGAATTTGTTTGTAAATAAACGGTTGATGGTTGTGATATCCAGTCCTGTGTCCCTCGCTAGCTGCCTTTGTGACAACTGAGGGTTTTTTTCTGCCATCAACACGGCTAGGCGACAGTACATCTTATTCATGCCTCCTATCGTACTGATGGACACAACCTAGCACAATTTAAGCGGATAAGCAAACGTTTAACGCACTACCGCTAAATATATATAAACTAAATTGTATATTGTATGCGTTAGTGCATACAATATAACTATCGAGAGCAAACAAAAATTTGCCAAAAAACAAAAGCGATCGCCTAGCCTGAGAAACTTACGCGATCGCCCTCGTTGTAACCCTCTTTTGAAGGTCAAACCATGAATCCAATAATAGTAGATGCTCAAGCCTTAGCGCAACTTGAGCTAAATCAGCATATCGACGAACAAGCCCAAGATATAGCACCAGAGTTTGAGATTGACTCTGTGCATGACGCTGACTTTGGTACTCTCTACCGCGTCTGGCAAGGCATGAAGCTACTGGGTACTTTCTACCGTGCAGACTCAGATGGCTTATGGGTAGCCCAGCCTTGCTGCTGCGAACTGCGTCCTCGGTGCGAGACTCTAGAACAAGCGCAGTTGTTAATTATCGCCCTGAGTGGGTTGCTTGTGGCTGACGTAGCGTAGCCGTAAATATTTCTCTCTCCAAAAAAAAGTCATGAGGCGCACTTGGGGAGTGCGCCTCTGACAAAGCTGTTTTGAGGACATCTCACTATGAATAAACTTGCTGTAATTGCACACAACATCAACGACTCCGTAGTAGAGCAACGACAATCGGATGGCTACATCAACGCCACAGCCTTAAGCAAAGCTTACAAACTAGCAACACAGCATAGGCGTGATGTTAGCGAATGGCTGTCAAACAAGCGTACACAAGAGACTTTAGAACATCTAAGTTCAAAAACGGGAATTCCCGTAATTGAGTTATATCAAGCATTCCAAGGTTCTCCAGAAACTGGGGGAGGCACTTGGATACATCCAAGACTTGCCATTAGATTTGGCATCTGGTTGAGTGATGAATTTGGGTATTTGGTGGAAGAATGGGTCGAACAGTGGCTTACCACTGGGCAGTCTCCAATTAATAACGAATCCCTCACCGCCACCATCACCGCTGTACTCGAACAAGCCCTGACCCCCATTAACCAACAACTGAGCGAAATTCACTACTCGCTTAAATCACTCCCTGGTGCAAAACCCAAACGCCCCTGGACGCTACCCTCGGACACCCCACCAGAACAAGTGCCAGAAGGCTACCAGCAACTAGAGGACGGCTCTTGGCTGTCGCCAGAGGCTTACCAGTCAATTCTGCGCCAGAGCCAGCGATCGCTGCCTTGGGACTTGCGACGGGTGAGGGATTTTGAGTGAAGTAGGCACGCTCCCTATTTCCTCTAAACATAAAATACGTACTTTTGTAGAGATGCTATACGTTGCGTCTCTACAGCAATTATCTGTTTCGTTTTTAAATTATGCAGGGCATTCCATGAGCGCTATTATTTCAACACAAAAACCATCTCTTCTGGTCATTCTCAGGCGGGAATACTTGGAGATTACTAACGGCAACTTTTGCGCCGCCAAGCTAATCGAGTATTTCAAACACTGGACTAAGTGGAAGCTTAAAACTCACCGCACTCCTTGGATATATCAACCCCTGAAAAATATCTACGCTGACCTGATGGGCGAACACAGCCTGCACGTTATTAGAAGTGCGATCGCATTCTTGGAAGATAAGAAAATATTGTCCAAGCGCAACAACCCAAATAATAAGCAGGACAAAACTTATCAGTACCAAATTAACCTTTCTGAGTTAAATGAGCTACTTGAACGCCGCAAGTGCAATTTAGAGCGTTCGGAATTCAATGGAGAAACACACCAACAAATTTCCAATCCTCAAATTTCTGAGCCACAACAACAAGGTGCTGCTGTGTCAGAAAAAACTATGGAACCGGACTGGGAGAAAGTCAAAGAACAAACTCTTATTTGGGAGCAAGCCCAGTTAACTGGTGAGCCACCAAGTTTTGAGCAGCCCCCAGTTACTCACTACGTTGATAAACCAAACCAAGACAACGAGACTAACGGCGTAGACCTTCATGAGGACACATTTTCCGCCGCCGCCTCGGAAACTGTGGAAAAACCAACACGGGAGGAGCTTAGGGAATTTTATCAACAACTGCGCCAATTACCTTGCACCCCAGCTTTTAGGCTAAATAGCCAAATTCAAAGTACCGTTGCTAAATACTGGCGCAATGTAGCGGGTGCGATCGCCTATGTTAAAGAAGCGATTCGGACTTGGAAAAAAGTTGATTCACCCGAAGCCGTGTTTGTCAAAGCCTGCAAGGAGGGCAGAAAGCCCGACAATTGGGGCAAACCCAAAGTGAATCACCCTCAACCGACAGAAGAACAATTGGCGCAGCTAGCAGAAGCAAAGTCCAACCGAGAGATTTTGGACTTGTACCAGCAGCCCGATGGTTTATGGGTGGTAGATACAGGGCGAGATGTAATTGCGTGGTGGGAGTTAATTCCCGATGCTGTAGGGAACTAACATAGTTAATAATATTAGTAAACCAACTGCCTTGGTGGTATCCCAGTTATTAAACATTCATATCATTTCATTGCAGCAATGCGAATTAATTCTGAAGAAATAGCCCGAACTTTACGCGAGTTAAAGCAAACACCAGAACAGCGTGTTTTAAAACAATTAGACCTGCTGGAGCTAGACGAATTTGAGGTTGAGTCTCTAGCGTTTCATTGGGAAACTTTGTGTTCTTTGGGTGTTAATTTTGCGTCTCATAGAGTTCAAGAAACTATCAACGCTCATTCTTATAATCTGGAGGGTGCAATTTTATACGTAATTGGCGTAAACTCCAGGCTGGGTTTAGATGACGAATACCACGCCACAAACCTTTTTGTGAAGGCTTTACGCGAGGGATTAAAACCGAAAAACTGAGAAAATGACGGATATTTTGGCAGATTTGGTGTAAGTATGCAACGAAATATGAAGCGTGGTTCGTTGTAGTGGACTAACGAAAGCCCCTTATGCATTGCCAAAATTACTCGCTGCCTTTTTCAAATGACTTATATATTGGCGGATTTAGTTTAGTTTCAGTGACCAAATATCGCAATTATGAGTGAAAATATACTACAGAACCGGAAATACAACAAGTTTTGGAGCAGGTCAAAACTGCTTTTCCGTTCTTTACTAACTGGGAATATAATAACGAAAAAAACGAGGAGTATTTCGGCTTTTCTGTCTGGGGAGAGTTGGTTATTAACCCCGAAGAACTAATGCCACGGCGTTTTTTCATCACACTTGATAAAAATCATGAAAATAAGTGGCAAGGATGTTTAACAATCGGTCAACATTCCTATCTCTGGTCAAGCGCTGATGTCGGTGATGCTCACTTGCTTGATACAGAGCCAAGCGAGACTAAAGATGAAGCAATTGTAGCACTCAAGGCAAAAATGCTAGAACTGTGGAGAGCTTTTTCTGTGATGTAAGGTGCGATACAGTGATGAAAATGGAATTATTAGACTGTGCGATCGCATTTGAACGACAATCATGAATAGTCCTCTTTCCCCTATAGAAGATCCAGACTTCCATTCGTCTATTCTGGAGAACCTAAAACAGCTTTCCGCTCAGTTGGGAACTCCCTTAGACGAAGCATCAGTCATGGAAATATACCAGAATGCATGTGATTTACTTAGCCATGTTTCCCCATCACCCCTCACTCTCGCCCGTGTTGCAGGAACATTACTGGTCTACCAAATCGAGGACACAGAACCGGAAGAGATAAAGTGGTTTAACACCCAGGTTCAACAATGTCTAGACGAAGAAGAAGTTGAGGAGTTGATTGAATCCATATCTCGCACTGATGCTTTGTAAACTAATGTGAAAAGTGTCAACATGACAGCTGCCAAACTTTATGCAAAATCAACTTTCTTTGAATTTTCGATTTCAGAGATAAATGTTGAATAACCGGAGGCGCTGATAGCTAGAAAATCTTCTGGGCGGGTGATGCCAACGTACATCAAGGAACGTTCTTCTGCTTCATTTGAATCATTAAACTGTCGTGGTAGGTGGTCAGCCCACATCAAAATAACAGCACGGTACTGCAATCCCTTGGCAGAGTGGATAGTCTGGATTTTAATACCCGGTTCGTTGACTCTCGTTCTGCTTGCGTGATCGCTAGCGTCATTAAGCCAAACGACGGGTGCAAGGTCGCTTAAACCTCGCATTAAATCTTGTAAAATTGCTTTTTCGTTATTGAAGGCAAGTGGATAGAAAATAGCAATGTTCTCTGGCTTGAGGGGTTCAATTGATTTACCAAACCAATTGCCATCAAGTAAGTTTTTAGCGATCGCTAAAACTTTGGTGCTTTCCTCAAGACGGTTGGCTGATTTTACCAATACTGGTTTAATTCCGGTACGGCGCTGGCATTTTTCTGGATCGACGAACAAGGAGAGTATGGCATCTTCTCCTTGTTTATCAGTTCCAGGTGGTGTAGCAAAGACAGAAGCAAGTTCAACTATTTCGCGGCTATTTCGGTAATTTTTATCCAGGTCAAATTTTGCCGAGATGGTTCTACCAACTGCGTTAATGCCTATGTCCTTCCAATTAAGCTTAGTACCCCCTCTGTATAAACCCTGACTACCATCACCAACAATTACCAAATCGCCATCGTTTGGGTCTTGCATAGCTTCAAGCACGCACTTAAACCAGGAGATAGCAAAATCCTGGGCTTCGTCAATTAACAGTGCGTCATAACGGCGGGAATCTGTACAACCGTTCTCTAGCATTGCTAAAAAGCGATCGCCAAGTTCTTCGTTAGACTCTTCTCTTTTGCGAACGCAACCGTTAGCTTTCGCCCAACCATCAAAATGTTTGACGGTAACGTTAGAACAAGAGCGAACAGCTTCAGTTAAGTAGGACGCTAAGGTGAGGTTATAGCAAAGTAAAAGAATTTGTGCATCTGGATTTTGGGCGCTAAGTATCCGCGCTTTGGCAATCAGCAGGACAGTTTTACCCGACCCAGCAACACCATAGACAATACGATGTCCTTCACCGATTTTACGAGCATTATTTTCTTGGCGAAGGTCTAAAACTTTTAGGTCTATAGGTTCTAAATCTTCTTGCGGTTTGGGAGTAGTCGGCTTTGCTGGTTTTTCAGGTTTGCTAACTTTAGTAATTGGTTGGTTAGGGGTCTTAGGGTTGGAGGAAATATCAATTGGTTGCTGTTGGACGTTATTAGATGTTGGCTGTTGGACGTTATTAGATGTTGGCTGTTGGACGTTGTTAGATGTTGGTAGAATAATTTCTGGGTGGATAATACTACGAATTGCATTAATTTGACTTTCGTTTAATTTTGGAAACTCCCAAAACGGATTGAAAAATTATAAAATAATTTGACATAGGTTATCGTCAGTAAAAGAATCATCCAACCAAGACTCTAAAACATCGCGTGGAACAACTTTGTCTGGTGTGAAGACTTCTGTTAAATTTCCGCTATGGTGCTGTTTAAGTTGAGTATCTGTAATGTTGGAAAGAATAGCGAAATGCCCAAACGGAAATATGAACCTATTCTGATATTCTCCATTTTTTTGTAACAGTCGTTTGCCGTAAGCGCTATTCAGGCAAGAGTCCATTAAAGACAGCATATAGTCGCGTGCTTGCCTTACAGGATGATTGCGGCGAACTTCCCCCCGTGATTCTTTAACACGAACAGTATTATTATCAGCACTCAATATGTCTTTGGGATACCAACCCTTAACTTCAATAACCAATAGTCCTAAATCTGGGCAGATAACAACAAAGTCAGGATAACGGTCTTCAACGATTGGCTCGTAATAAACAATATAATCATCAGGAAGTTTTTGTAAAACTGAGAAAAGCTTCTTCTCACCAACGGAAGCCTTCAGTGGAAGCCGATCCGGAACCATTTCTGCCATAATGACTGTTATCTGTAATGTATTTAGTGGGTAGTACGAAAATACTAGTAATTAACAAGTAGCAAATGCTTCTCTTATAATTTACACCCTGTAAACTAAATCGCTCTCGTTTTCCGTTCATCCTGCTGTTGAATAGTAAACTTGTACGCGATGCTGCTTCGTCAGCCGCTGAACGCGATTTGAGATTGTTAGGGTTTAATCTGTGGCATGGTGGGTAGATAGCTAGTAGCTTGCTAATCAGTATAAACACTGACTACTGTGCTGTTAATGTCGAATCCGGATAAAAATTAATTGATTTTCACCGCAACCAAAATGATCGCTGTTGCGACGCTCGTTTGAGGTGGGGTATATCTCCGTGGTTTAGCTATAGAGGTTACTTATAAGTTGCTTATCTAGTAATAACTACAAGGGTAGGCTTGGGCATTACGGAAAATTAGAAGTGATGTTGCCGGATTTTTTGAGAAAATGCGATTGCTTCGGAATGCACTCACGCCCGGAGTGCGATGGCGTTGAAACTCGTTCCTTGGAAGTTTCAATAACGGCAGATTTCAACGTCAATTTTCAGCTTTGCTATAAATCATAAAGAAAGCACCACTCATCATTCATTCCCCGAATAATGGTTAAAGTAATCATCCAACACGCTTTCTACTTCCATCCAGCAATTACATTTTTGTAACTTTTCAAGTAGATGTAGTTGTACATCTGGAGTGCCGCACATCAAAGCGCTGCATACGTGCATTACGGTCATTGGTGCATGGTCAAACAATCATTGCATTTTTGGCGCGAAAATATAAGATTTCAGCATCAGTTCGATTCAATTTATAAGTATCAGATAAAACTTCATAAATAACTTGCCTAACTGAGGCTAAATCTTTAACAGACATTTCAGATTCATTCATAATTTTTTATCTTTATGTAAAATGATAAAGTAAATCACAAGTTTTAAATAGTTGGTACTATAACCTCTGAAATTTTGGATGTATTAGGCAAGACATTGCCAATATTTGTGGGAGTGCGATCGCACTACTATCTGAGAATCTATACCTAGCAGGGTAATCGCACGGAGTTACAGTATGGACGATAGTGAGAAGCTACTCGCAATTCAACAAGAACTAGAGCAAATTGGCGAGCGACTAGGAGAGTTGTTTCCAACAAACCATCCCCAGTTTGATGATGTTTTTGAAGACCTTGGGGCGGCTGGGTATTATATCCAAGAGTCTCTCTATCGTCTGAAGGCAGCGATAAAAACAGTGCAAGATGATGGAGAAACTGAAGTTGGGTGAAGAACATTGCCAGTCACCGCTACGCAAGACTATCTGCAATGATTGTGCTTTTTACGTCTTGGTAGAAGGCGTTGTGCAATGCACTAATCCTGACAAAGCAGGTGTAAATTGTTCAACCGTAGTTTTCTGTAGTTCATTTCAGCCAACACAGGAAGTTGATAGTCCTTGTGTGTCCTATGGTACTAATGAGGAATAACGATGCAGTTTATACCGCCAGTTGTGGATTATTTTTTAAGGAACTGAGGGTGCGATCGAAGTGCATAAGATGATTTGAATAATCCCTATAAGAAAGTAAATCAAGATTTTTATGAGGATAACAAACAATGACCCCCATCGTTGCATTTGAAACAGCACTTCAGTTTTTGACTCTAACCTATGCAGTTTCAGCAATATTTCTGCTGCTAGTTACTCAAGTCTGTTTAGCCGCAATCGAAACATTTATAGATGATAGTACTTTCAGTAAACGATATTACTGAATTCCAAACCAACCGCCAGTATCACCACCTGCCCAACAAAGAGAGCGTGCATTCGTAAATGTTTCATTGCAGAGGGTTTTGAACTTTTGAGCGGCACTAATATCTTTACCCTCATAACCCTTGGGGTGAAATATTCGCCCAATGTATCGACCTTGCAATCGGATTTGACCCACTACATAAATTCTACCACCAACAGAATAAATACTTCCTTCTTCGTTGCGAGAATAACAAGCAATGTAACCACTGTCATCACCCATATATTTATTGACTGTGGGTAAAAATTTCTGTTCATACCCAGGTGCAGCCTTTGTTAACTACATGCCCATACGGGCTGACATATACCTTGAAATCTTCTGGTAAAAAATAATCTGTCATTTGAGTTTTGGCAACATTAAGAAAGTTTACAACCCAGTGGCGACATCTTCAAAGTCGGTTCGGGTGATGGCTTATTTGCGGATGAGTGATGAAAGAACGCTTCGGGCGATCGCCTCGGAATTTACAGGCGCACTCCTACCAAAACCCAAAACGAGCGCCGTTGCGACTGGGTTTGAGTTGGGGTATGTCCCCGTGGGTTAGTTATATAGTTTCGTTATAGTTGTAAGTCTTTTAATTACTACAACGGTGCAGCTAGCCATTTCGGACATAAGAGCGATCGCTCTTATTGTGCGGACACTCTGCGCCATCGCTCTTATGGCTGGGATGAAGCCTATCGCACATAACCCATCTTCAACACCAATAACGTGTTTTTTATATCAAAATCTGGCAGATCGGATACGAAATCTGTATGACAATATAAATTAAGACAAGTGGTGCGGCTGTCCAAAAAGATTCAAAAAAAGTAAGAATAGGTGAGGTGATTCTGAGTTTGATGGGATAAGTGAGTTTATGAACCTACAACTACAAAATTGGGGCAATTTCTGTCGATATTATTCAGGAGACTTGTATGGGACTTGGACTAGATATTACTTAAAGGAAAAATTTAGAGAATCTTTCCAATGTATTAGAAGTTTTCGTGCCAACGATGATTGTAGTGAAATCTCTCATCAGAATCATTATATTTATGCCGATGGCACAAGTTTGTCAAAAACTTTTAGTCCCTATTTAAAACCAATAACGAAGGGCTTATTTTTGGACACTTGCTTTTCCTGGGGGTCTACAACGGTAGAACCAGGCATTCCCTTTTTTTTCGATACATGTTTAAGAGATAAAGATAGACGTGCGAGTGCGATCACCAGATACGATGAAAGCGGCTCTTTACAGCGCATTACAGTTCTGGTAGAAAATCTAAATAGCTTTGCTAAAAGTTCTTTTGTTTCCGAGGTGAATAACTCAAACGGTAACTGGCAAGGAACACTTATAAAGATGACACCTGATTGGATAGTATACCCAGAAACTTCAACTTCATGGATGCAACTAAAGGATCTATCGGAGAATTACCAAAATTTACACTTGAACGACGGGGTGGCTGTCAGTTTTCCACGATATGTAGAAAGTGGAAAAAAGTTTTTTTTGGCAATGGATTGGCTAAGTAGCGATACTTTATTACAACGTGCTATTCGCCATTACAACCCATCGGGTTTTACAAGTTTAACCCTTGAAGTATTCACCCCGTCTAACTAAATTTCAGTCAGCACCTTGATTGCAGCTAATCATCAACTCCCTTTCTCAATCCACTCCCAGAACGCTTTCTCCGCCGCTTCAGCCGAGTAATAAATCTTGCGCTCTCCAAACACTGCACCACCCGGACTAATCACCCGAAACTGCATTTCCTCTGTGGGCATCAGTGTAAAACACCACTAAAGTACAATCTTGGATGCTGGCGACAAGGTGAACTGTAGTTTTAGTCATGGTGCTTGACAGCTTGACAGGATGAATATTTTTCTACTTTTTTTTCTTCTGTTGGTCAAGCTTTTTTTCTTGCTCTTCGCACCACTGCGCGATTAAATCTTTGGCAACAGCACTCATATCCGTTTCTGCCTGGACGCATAGGGACTTGAAACGGATTTTTAACTCTTTACCAATAATTAGCTTTACAGTGTCTTCGGGTTTTGCCATCTCATTATTCTGGCATGGCATAGGGGGAATATTAGCTAAGTTCCCCTGTTCCCCTGTTCCCCTGTTCCCCTTAAATTGATATAATTTACTTCATACAAGAAAGCGATCGCACCCTTCTTGGCGGAACTAGTGCGATCGCCTTCATGCGTAAACCGACAGTAGGAATACTTTTCACATGATGACACAATTACAAACGCTCGTTATTGACGAACAAGCAATAACCCAACTAGAACTTGAGCAGTACATAGCCCAGCAAGCTTTTTCAGCAGCACCCGAAGAGGGCGGAAATTATGAAGTAGAATCTGCGATCCAAGCCTTTTTACCCAGCACCGATCCAAATACACCAGCCAAAAGCGAAACTAACCCACAAGCAATTCCATGCAGAGAACCGCTCAGACACTTGCTCATTGGTACACCCAAAGCCGTGACAAGTACCATTCACTACTTAAAAGTAGTTGGCTACGCAGAAGTTAGTGATTGGAGCAGACCGCAACCAACTACCAACCCAGGTGAGGTGATAAGTATTCTCGACCGCATAATTTTGGTGCAGTAAAAAACATGACAAAGATAGTGATAATTCGGTGTGGCGTGGGAATTGAGGATTGAACAGCAATGAAACAATCTACTGCAAGCGCTTTACTAAAAGCGTATAATTCATTGCAAGAAATAGTTGTGGAGCTTTACAACGAATTTCAGAAAGCGATGGAAAATAAAGATGATGCCGATGCTAGTTTGCTTGAGGCAAGAGCCGAAATATTGTTTGAACAAGCAGAGGCGATTATAGCTGTTTTGCAGGAGCAACAAAATGGATAGAGAGCAAGCACTTGCCTTAGCTAACGATGCTAAGAACTTGAGTAATCAAGCCTTACAGCTAATCCAGCAAGGAAAATATCGTGAAGGACATAATTTAATGCGTCAGGCTGTTGAAGCTGGCAGACAGTGCCGACAGTTTCTAAAACAGCCAAAAATAGAACGAGGTTTAGCAATACTCGAACAAATGCATCAGCAATAATTACCGAACACCCCCGTATGGGGGTTATTTTTTGGGATGGCGCGTGTCATTGTTGCTCATATTTGAATCTGGGTAAGCTGATATCAGAAATTTAAATGCAGGTGTGGCAAAAATATAAAGGCTCGAAACGTAAACATGAATAAAGTTGGCAATTATGACACCTCAAGAATTTTTGGAAGACTTGGCGAAGCGCTAATACAGATTCACAGAGGCTAGTAGTTTTTGCGCGATATTTGGATACAACTGCGCTAGATAATGCCACGACTCGAAGGTTGAGAAGTCTTTCCTACAGCAACGAAATTCAGATGTCGCTCAACAATCTTGCCTTTCATCTAGAGGCACTTGCTGAGAGGATGTTTGAAAAGTATTGTTATTAACATTAAAACAAGAGCAAACCTAACCCCCCTGCCCCCCTTCCCTACAAGGTAATGGGGGTTTCAAAGCCTCTCCCCCACGGGGGGAGAGGTTTGGAGAGGGGTTTTTGGTCTATTTTAGGACTTTCCAAACATCCTCTGAGGCAGGAGTGCAGTAATAAAAAGCCAAAACTTAGTAATGCCCCCACAAGTGGGGGCTTTTTGATGTTTAAAAAGAGCGTTTAATCCTGATTGTCGTTTGCGATCGCACCCGTGTATGTGCGCCCATCATCTTTAGATACAACTTTTTCAAGGCAGATGAAATTGAAGTGGTAGTTTTGGGTAATTTTAAGTTTAGTAGCATTCCCCAAAACAATAAGACGGTAGCCAACATTAAGCTATGAATTCAGAAAAACTGACAGAAATTTTTCTAGCAATTTTACTAAGGCACCTTGCTTGAATAAATTGGTCAACCGTGTATTGAATTACTCGTTTGGTGTCGCGGATTTAGGTGGGACGGTTGACCAATTTATTTTTGCACAACCCCTAAGGAATGCCTTTTTTTGGGCTTGTGGTAATCCAAACGCCTATATTCTGTGTTCGACGGTCGCACGGCACAAGAATCACGTACCGTTAAAGCCGTGCAGGAACAACTATCATCCATTGCTACCGTTTTTCCACCAATTCCTAAAAGTATTGCCTTCGCCGATGCATTTTTAACGCAGGCTACCATTAGCACTATTCGATAAAAATCATCCTGCCGTCAGCGGACTCAAAAAAATAGCCACCCATTTAGAAAAACTTGAAACCAAGCCGTGACTAGCAAAAAAGATATACCCTACACCGCCATCAAAAAACCTGTCTCTTTGTTGTTTGGAACTCAGCCAAATGTAGATACCGAAAAAAGCGAATAATCAGCATGAATATACGCCAAGTAGATGTACCGTGAAAAATTGCAAAATTTTTCGATTTGCGCTAGCTCTAGGGCTGCACTGACTTGCAGTAAAGTTTTAATTTTATTATGTATGTCTTTTGCTCCAGGAGCGATCGCCGTGACTGCAACTGCGACAAAGCCCCAACCGCGCAAGTATGTTGCACAGATGCACCCTTGGAGCCAATCTATGAGCTATTACTACAAATAAGCCTAATTACTGCGGTAGTTTCAAAAACGCTGCAACAAATTATTAATATTTGCTTACCTTTAGAGGCAGCCTTAATTTGCAGTTCAAGTTTCCGTAATATTTCGTAATATTACAAAACGTCGCCATACAGTTTAAAAAGTCAAAATTTTCGCAGCATATAAACCGTAAATTTACCATACTGTCTGCCAGATTGCATGGCAGATAATGTTAGAAGAGTTACAAGACAGTTACAAAAAATGGCAGACAATTCACAAGACTTAACTGCAAATATAGTAGACAATGCACTAAAAAATGATGATTGTAGGCTAGACGCAGTTGTACCCATAGTTTATTTGCCAGTGGAGCTGTAGCAACTATTTTATACGGAACAGCTTTATTTTTCCCAAGATTTATTAACTTAGTCCATGCCTTGAATATTGGCTAGTTTTGTGGTAGGTTTGCAGACTGCTTTACTCGCGGTGGTGTAGAGAATATCTATGTTATTCATCAGACCAAAATACTTACCCTACGGAATTGCATTTTTCAGTGTGGGAGTAACCTTGCTAGTTAATCTGGGACTAGAGCATCTAACTGGAATCACAAGTTCTTTCAGCTTGTGGCTGATTGCTATCTCTATAAATACTTGGTACGGTAGCATCATTTCAGGATTAACATCAGTGTTTTTGGCTGCTTTAGCTAGTTATTACTTTTTTACAGACCCATCTTCTACTCTTGATAGTCTGGAATCTGTATTATTTGTTATCGAGGGTCTATTAATCAGTGCGCTAACTGCTAACTTTAAACAAGCAGAAAAAAAACTGCAAGCTGCTAGAGATCAGTTACAGACTGTACTGGAGGCTGTACCTGGAATTGTATCTTGGGTCAGTTCCGATTTGTGCTATCTAGGTGTCAACAAGCACTTAGCTGATAGTTTTGATATGCCTCCCGAAGCTTTTGTTGGTCAGGATATTGGTTTCTTAGCTAGTGGTAATGGGTTTCGTGAGTTCGTGCAAAATTTCTTTGCTTACGATCAATCTGAAGCATTATATGAGTTGAAATCCATAACCGCAGATCGTAGTTATTTAATTGTGGCTCAAAAATATGACCAGAACAGAGCCGCATTTTTAATCGGCATTGATATCACCGAACAAAAGCGTGTAGAGGGGGAACTGAGACAAAAGACTGAGGAACTGGCAAAAATAAATCGAGTAAAGGATGAATTCGTTGCTGTCTTGTCTCATGAGTTACGTACTCCTATGCATAATCTTCACGGCTGGGCGCAACTATTGCTAACTGAATCTGAGATGGATGAAGCACTGAAAATTGAGGGACTGGAAACGATTGAGCGGAATGCCCGTTTACAAGTTCGCTTAATTGATGATTTGCTGGATTTGGCTAGGATGCAAAAGGGCGAGATGAATTTGGAAATCGAACCTGTTGACCTAGCAAGTGTAATTCGGTCAGCAGCAGATACTATTCGATTGTCAGCCGAAACAAAGGGCATTCAAATTCAGTTACATCTTGATGCTGCTGTGTCCAACGTTTTAGGTGATGCCATTCGTTTACAACAAGTGGTTTGGAATTTGCTTTCAAATGCAATCAAGTTTAGTTCCAAGAATGAAAGTGTAGAGGTGAGGTTGGAACAAGTTGAGTCTCAGGCTCAGATTACTGTTATTGATAGAGGGAGGGGCATAGAAGCAGAATTTATACCCTATGTTTTTGAACGGTTTAGTCAGCGTGATGCTTCCACTACTCGTTCTGCTGGTGGATTAGGGTTAGGACTTGCGATCGCTCTAACAATTGTACAACTCCACAATGGCAATATCACAGCAGCCAGTGCGGGAGAAAGCAAGGGATCGACATTCACGGTGAGGCTACCTATCGTGACAATGACAAAGCAGTTGAGTCATGAGGAACTAGTGGTAGGAGAATTGCTGCATGGCAATCAGAAAATTGCCCTATTGCAGAACTTGTGCATTCTGGTTGTGGATGACGATGCAGATGCTCGTATGTTAATGCAGACTGTTCTCCAGAGCACCGGGGCAGATGTATTCGTAGCAGCATCAGTAAAAGAAGCATTGGCACTTTTAGAACAGCGCTCGCCCGCTCTAGTGATTAGTGATATCAGTATGCCAGATGAGGATGGCTTTACCTTGATTCGTCAGGTTCGCTCGCGCACTATAGAGCAAGGGGGACAAATTCCAGCGGTAAGCAAAGCTATGCCGAAGGCGATCGCTCTCACCGCATTTGCTGGAGCCAAAAATGAGCAACGTATTTTAAAAGCAGGGTTTCAACTTTTTATTACCAAGCCAATTGAGCCAATGGAACTCGTGGACAAAATAATCGAGGTGTTAAAAACTTGATCGCTAGTACCTCTAGCGTTGCTGTCCTAATCTCAGGAGACGGTCATTTAAGGCGACTCTTCCTAATTCAGAAATAACCTCAACTGGAACACCAACAGATGTAGCTGCTTCTGGGATTGTTACTTTGCTATTTCGTAATAGGTCTAAAACTTGCTGCACTTTAGAAACAACTGGATCGCTTTTGTTGGTGTAACCCCGATTAATAGCAATTTTCAGCCCGGTTTCAATATCATCTACTCTAGCTGTGCGATTTTTATCTATTAATAGTGTCTGCTGTCCAGCGATTGCGCTACTTTCAGAAGCCGCTCCGCGTCTTGGCGCAGTGCCGGAGGCAATCGCATTTGCAATCTCAATACCAACATACTCAATGTTTCTACGCAGTGGAACAATATCGAAGTTGTAGAGTCGTTTTTGTCCCGTTTTGTCTACAGTTTGGACAAGTAAGTTAGTAATAGCAGTAGTGGTAGCCCCTGGAAACTTCAGCGGTTGGATTGCCCTCAGAAAAATGGTTGTAGCGCGTCCGCTTTTTAAATCCGTATCTGTGGTGTAGACCAGTCGTGAAGGGTCTGCTACCAAAATGTAGGCGATCGCCTCGTCGGTTTGAGTGAAGCTAATAGGCGTAGCACGTCCTGGAGTAACTTGAACCTGAATCCTATTGTTTGCAGCCATATCCCGTTCAATTAAGCGATATGCAGGAGTTTGTGCTTGTGCATGTATAACAGGTATCGTTACACCGAGCAGTAATGTGCTATTAACGATGATAAGAGTAGCAAATTGTTTCATCGGTCTACTTTCAAAAAACTATTGACGACAACCGAGACTTCTGTACCTTCAGCTAAAAACTGGATATTTGGACGTTGTAGTAATTCCTGCACTGCTTGGTCAGAGCGTCTAGACAGACGTTCACTGACTGGACTAAAAAAGCCTTCTAGCGCCGCCGCCCAAATTTGAGGATTAGAGTTACTAGTAATAGTACTTTGGTTAAAAGTGCCACTAGAAACAACAGTGCTAGATTGAGTACGGGGTTGATTCACTATGCTACCCACCCTACCCAAACTACTGAGTAATCCCACCAATAAATCTTGTTGGGCAATATCTGTCCCCACATCATTCAGCTTTTTAGCAATTAACGGTTGCTGTCCTCGACCACGAATTAACAAAGTCTCAGCCGGAATGGTTTCCTGTTTGACTGTGCCTTGGGAGTCAGGGTAAACAAGCGCGATCGCACTAGCAGATACCAAGTTATTCTTTTTACCTACTGCCATTGTTTTCGCTACTAAAACAGTACCAGCCGGGAGTGCCACCGTGCCATCCGTGGCTGTGAGAGGTTTGGTTAACTCGATAGCAAAGCGATCGCTCTTATTATTGCCTCCCTGATCCCAAATCATCGGCATGATAATTCTACCTGGGGCAGATGTACCCAGTGCTACCTCTTTAGTTTCATTGACATTGAGATTGGTTGTAGCTACAGGGGTGCGATTGAGGATACCTACCATTCCTGGAGTCAAGTTATCAGTTTTACTGCCAGTGCTTTTGGAGCCAATTAAAACTGTTTGAATACCAGGGTCTTCGGGAGTCGAAATGGATGTCCTAGCTGTTGGTTTCGAGCCTGTTGGAGTTTGAGTGTTAACAGCGACTTCTGACTGAGTTTCAGCTACTTTAGAGTTACCGATTTGCGACTGTCCCAGGCTAGCTAGTTGGCTCCACTGCTGGAAAGGATCGACATTACTTTCAGGCTGTCGTATTGGTGTTGAAGCTTGATATATAACAGGATTTGGAGAAATATACCGCACTACTGGGGGCGCAGGTTGAGAAATTCTTACAGGAGTTATTGGTGTTGTGCGTGATGCAGGAATTGTGCGCGGTGAAAAAGTTTGAGGTGCTGTACGAGGAGGAGGTGGAGATGGCGTTGGTTTGGGTTTATTTTGTAGTGTTGGAGTTGGGGATTTAGCAGCAACAGGTTCTACTTTGAGTTGTTGCCGTTGGTCTTGAAACGCTAATCTGCTTTTCAGTTCAGCAGATTCATCTAAAATTGGTTCGCCTTTTGGAGATGTAGTAGGGGTTTGGACTACTTGTTTGACAGGAGGTTTCGGTTGGAGAAATCCAAACCAGATCAGTGCTACAGAGCCAATAACCATTCCCACTAAGGCAACTACTGAACCTAATCGAACACTAGGTTTTTCTGCTAACGGTCGCTCTACCGCTCCTTCTGCATCTTGTTTCAAGCGATATTCTTCGGAAATGAGGTGACTTGCGGTAGGGTTATAACCTGCCAACAACTGCTCCTCTTCAGGGCTGATATCATCATCAGCAACCAAAGTGGCTTGGGTAGAGCGATGATTGCCGTTAGTGCTGTTGAATTCGAGGGAAGAATCAGCAGAATTTTCATTTAGGTAGTCAAATTCATGGTTTTGATTTGAATTGGTCATAATTCTACCTTTTTCCTTTAGGGAGATCCAAAAAATAAAATATCATCCCGGCATAACCTAGATCCGCGATACCCAACCAACCATTTCAATACACGGCTGGATATTTTATTACTTGTAAGTGCCTTAGCGTCGTTGCTGAGAATTGAACTCAACCATCTTGGTAATTTGCAGTCCAGACGATCGCACTTCATAAATTTTCTGTTCTACCAGGGGGGCATCTTTACCTAAAGGAGATCGGGGAATCTCTACTGCTTGGACGGTAAACGTGCGGTTAAAAGGAATACGCTCATCTCTACCAGTAGTACGGTCAACTAAGATGCGGCTAGCAATCATGTCTATTTCCCATTCCCCAGGTCGTACTGCTCTCGGTTCTGACAGATAGGAAATAATAGTGGTGCTACGCAGCTGACCTGAAAAGAAGCTAGTAGGAACTAATTCGGCAATCTTCGGTAGAGAAGCTTTGGCAAATTCCGGTTCTAGGAGCAGGGAAGCAAACCAAGTATTTGTGGGAATGCGTCCATTTCTACCAACTTGAATGCCTTGGTCTGGTTGATTAGTGCCAGTGAGTTTGTCATCCCAGTTAAATGTTAGAGTTGTCCAGTCACTAACTAGCTTTTGAATTACAGCTGGATAACGCCAGTTGCGGTCTTGCTCGGAAATGTAGATTGTCTCGCCATTTACCAACTGGGCAAAGGTCGTCTTGCGATCGGCAATTTTATTGACCCTGAAAGCGGTGAATAGAGTCAACAAAAATATCAGACCGTTAAATGCAGTTAGGCAGAGAAAACAAACAGCCAGGAGATTTTTAGCTTCTGGAAGTAACGGACCTTGAAGTCGTTTAATTTGCATAGTTACCCCCTACGGAGTAGAGCAATACTGGTTGCAGTTCCAATGGCACTGCTAAAAATATCAATTAAGCCTTTGACATTGGCAGAAATGCCGTTATAAATCGCCATTCCCCCACCTCCAGCTATCAATACCGCCAAAACGGGTGCAAAGATGCTTAGGAAACATAAAAATGCTACATCAGATGCTAATTCAGCACCAGACTTCACCAGCACAACGGCTGCTAAACCTACTAAAATGTTGTAACCAAGTTGAACACCAAACAAGGAAATAAACCCTGTCAGCCACGCCCAAATAGGACGACCTTGTAATGGCAGTAAAGATAAACCAACTGCGATCGGCGCAAATAATGCCGTCAGCAGTAGAGCAGCTTCCAGAATATTTACAAAGCCCCATTGCAGGGCATAGAGAATAAAGCGAATAATGGGGATGGCAGTATCTCGAAACACACTACCTGGATCATTGGCAAACTGAACAGCAGTACCGATTTGACCAGGCAAAGTTCTATTCCAGAGAAAACTACCAAAATCTCGTAGTGGTTGGAGTGGAGATTTAGCTTGCTCTTCAGCTTTGGTAACAATTGCCTGTGCCTGGGTTTGCTTTGAGTTCCAGCATTCAACTAACTCTGTACCGACTTTTCCTTGACATTCGCTATAGAGGTTTTCTAGCTGTTGTTTAGCGATACTGCTAATTGCCACATTCGTAATAGCATCTCGAAATGTTAGTTCACCAACTTGAAGCTGAAGAACGCTTTGCACTTGATTGTAAGCAAAGCCTCGGATAACAGTAATTGTCTTCACCAGCATATTGCCGTTGGACCCCAAGAAAATCATAATCACGATGGGCCAAACAAAGATTGATGCCAGTTCTGACCATGATTGCTTTTCAATGATTTCTTTACCAGTGGTCAGCGCTACAAATAAGATGCTGGCGGCTCCCAAGGTAATGCCCAATTTAATCAAGCCAATCCATAATGCCGAACCGAGCGGATCTAAAGTAACTAGCCAGACGGTATTCCACGACTCAACTGTGGCGCGAGAAAGTTCTAAAGAACTGGAGATAATTTCTAGGGCATCGGATTCTCCGCCTGTTACTGGAAATGATTGAGCAATAATGTGGATCATGAGTGTCGAAAGCGTTAGCGTTGGCGTTGGCAGCTAAAATTGACATGACTTACGGATAAGGAATGAGTTCGCGGAGCGTCTCGATGGCGCAGCCTCTCATAGAGAAGGGAAGACGCGAACAAATGGAAGGTTTTGCGTAAGTGATAATTGATTTACAATGTCTAATTAATTACTGAGAGCTAGTACAGCACGGCATAAATAAACCAACCATACCCCTACTCTTAAAACTTGCTACAATATAGCTAAAAAGGTTGATTAATCAGCTTTTTGACTTTTGACTTCCGCCTTACGGTACTAGCTCTAAGATTCCAATTCGTAGCTACTGCTTTTCAGAACCAAGGGTAATGCCACCAGGCATGATCAATAACCCCGCCTGTTGAGTGGCAGCATTACCTGCGGCAACACTCTTACGGCGATCGGCAGTATTGATGGCTGAAAGTTCCTTGGCTGTTTGAGCGGTAATGGTTATACTCAATGCCCTGTCAATGCGTGCTTGCTGGGCTTCAATAAGCATCCGCTCGTTGACACGACTGGTAATGGCAGTTTGTTGAGATAGGTTTTGCAAAATCTGTTGAGTGACATCTAAACTTTGGGATTCCTCACCCAAGGTGACGCTTTCTTGAGTATCTTGTTGAGTAGCTTGCTTAATTTGAGCCATCTGACTTTGGGCTGTTTGGCTCAAAGTAGCCTGATTAGCGATCTCTGTGGCAACTGTTCTAGTAGCGTATTTACCAAGGTCTTCACGGATACCATAAGAGCTTTGACCATTAGTTTTGTTCTCCAAAGTTTCAGACAGCACAGCACCAGGGTCATTGTTGGCTGAACCGTTCATGATTCCTGCCAAAACTTTGTTTAAATCTGGAATTTGAATTGCACCCAAGGCAGAATTGAGCAAATTGCCAAGAGGATTAAATAGGTCATTTTGAGCGAAATTTTTGACATCTCCCACAAAATCACTGATTTGAGATGCTGTGTCTGAGGTAAAAATACTACCAGTAGTTTTGTTACTAACAGCAGCAGCTACTGGATCTCGACCGTTGTCTTGAGTGCGAGCAAGGGCTGGACTGGCGATAGAACCAAGTGACAAAATTAGAATCGGTGCTATCAATCTGATAAAGGTAAGTTTAGATTTCATGATTCACCTTCCTTAATGCAGTTTCTAGATATATCAACTTGCAATCAGGCTACTTTCAGCCTGTTGGTCATCGTTACTGTCTTGGCGATCGCCTTCTTGTTGCAGAGATGCTCCGCTTTGGTTAAGCCTGTCTTCAGGACTTACGGCGGGGTGTAGCCAATCGCGCAATGCTGGGGTTTGATCTATCTCTCCACCAATATGCTTAAACCCTCTGTTTTCCTTCAAAGCAGGAATGTAAGCATCGGTAAACACTCTCAGTCCTAACAGGTTGCCTTTAGCGGTATCTGGATACTGAGCCATCACCCGTTCTCGTGCTTCCCGTTCATCCTGATTATTGGCAACACTGGCCAACATCATTTCCCCAGGATAAAAGCGGGTACGCCAGAATCTACCACCTGTTTCTACTAGCCAGCAGGAATAAAGGTCGCTGGTACGGGGCAAAAATGCTTCAGTCGCATTCTGACTGATAATATTGACGGGATAGCCCAGATACTGTTGGAAAGAAGCAATACCGCTACTGGTAATACGTCCGGTAATCCGGTAGGTCATGTTCTGCATAATTTGAGCGCCTGTTGAACACTCGCAAATGGTATCCGGATCTTGGGACAACAGCAGAACAGCAATGCCTTCTTTCCTTCCCGTGGCACAGGTTTCGCCTATAATCTGGGCAAAGCCATCTTTACGTAACAATACGGAAAGCTCATCGCCAATAAACAAACTCTGAGGATGGGATAAGGCATTACGGATACAGGCACTATGGGCGTTAATTGCCATCAAGTAAGCATCCTGTTCGTTACTCAATCCACTGAGGGCAAAGAATTTAATCGCCGGTAATGGGGAAAAAGTGCTGGGACGAGCGATCGCTTTCCCCAACCTAGATGCTAGTAAAGCACTAACCTGATTTTGGATTTGGTTGAGTGCCTGTCGGTCAATCTCTTCAAAGGATCTCAGATTAAGGCGCTCTCTAGTGCAGAACTTGACAAAATCTGGTAGTGTGGGTATCTGCTGCCATTCTGGTGAAAGCCAGCCCATCTCAAAGGCTCGGTTGTAGCGAGTAATAATTTCTGGGTCTTTTAAAAATACGTCCAAAGCTTTGACTAGCAAGGCATCAACCCGTTGAGCTAGATGGGGGTTTGTGACTTTACCCATTGCGATCGCTGTTAATGCTTTGCGAATAAAGTCCTTCCAAGATTCCATGCGCCGTTCCCGTTCTGACTTGTCGAACCGTCGCAAATCTGGCGGTTCCAGTAGGTTACTGCTGCCACTGGAAATATCGTAATATGCTCCTTGCTCGCCTAAAAGCTCAATCGCCGTCTTGAAAGTGCTGTTACCACTGGCAGAGATATCCATACCAACAACGGGAATATTGTTCGCTAATGCCTCTAGAGCAAAGCGCCATCCCAAAACGCTCTTTCCTGAGCCGGAAGTACCTGTAATTAGAGCGCGTCCAATCTGTTGGTGAAATAAGTCAACATAAATAGGCTTGCCACCACGGTTGGTAAGGAATTCTACACCTTGTTTATCGATATCCTTGGGGACAGTTAGGGGCATAATCCCAGCCACAGTATGGGTATCTAAAGTTATTCTGCGTTCGCTGAGATTACCTCCATGCAGCAACCATTTGCAGGTAATCGGCAGGGTTTGCAGCCAAATTTCCCAAGCAATATTACGCTCTCGAATGACTTTGGCAGTCTCAAAGCTGTTAGCTAACAAGTTGCAAGCGTGGGTTAACTCTTGGGCGCTGTGACGATAAACTAGAAATACAGGCGCACAGTGCAATGCTTTTGTCCCTTCATAAAGTCGTCGTTGGGCTTCAAATGATTCCTCCTGTTTGATTTCCGCTCCAACGTCCCGTCCCTGTCCTTTGGTTATGGCTAAAGTGCGGGCTGTTTTGGATTGTTTTGCCTGACGCGCCAGGTTGTCTTGGATTAAGAAGTCGTTGCTGCGGCTAATTTCAACCCAAGCTTCTGTATCGTGGACGTAGCTGGAAGCAAGGATTTTCCACACCCACTTTAGCTGATCTTGGGCATTAGACCAACCGACGGGGGGATCTGTTACAACCATGACTCCACAAACCTTGCTTTTACCTGTCAAGTAAACTCGGTCATTATCTCCCCGATGTTCGGGGCAAGCAGAACGTCCTTGTTGTCCTTCAATCAGTAATGTACAGATGTGTTTATCAGTGGTTAGGGTTTCTGTTAACTCCAGTCCCGTCTCAGTCTCCTTCAGTGTAATGACTTGGGGAATAGGAGGTGCTGCACCCTCATTAAATCGATTCCAAAGCCACTGCCACAAATCTGTAGCATTGCAAGGTGTTACTTCTAAGCCAATTTTGGTATTGAGCAGCAATTCCCACTGGATAAATCCTTGCTGAAACCCTTGCAGTAAAAGCTTTTTGAAAAACTCCTCTTGGTAAATGCGTTTGTTCCCTGTAATCAGTTCAACTGCCCAAGAGCCAAATTTTCTGCATTTTTCAATCAGTCCACCCACAAAATCCTTTTGCTTGTAGCTGCAATCATCATCGCTCGTCCAAGTACAGAAGGCAATTTGATTCCAGATTTGGCGAGAACCTGCTTCCTTGAGTTGTTCCACCCGCAATTGCTCGTTGCGAAGCAGCACAGAAACTGGTTTCAAGTGGCAATCGTCTGCTAAGGCAGTAAGCGGGGTTTGGCGTTTGTGCGGTACTGCCTTGGTAGAGCCTGTCTGTAGGGGATATGACTCAGTATCATCACTATAACAGCCTGTACAAAAGGTAATTTTTTCACCGGGGGGTAGTTCTTTCAAACCCTCTTCGATAGAGTGGGCAAATTCGCTGACCTCATTTTCATGGAGTATGTCATGCAGTCCAGCGATGCGAAACCCAAACACGAGTTGATACTGAGAGTTGCCTTTATCCAATAAAAGGGCAGCCACTTCACGATCATCCTTCTTAATTTCTGCAATACAGCAGATATTTACTTCATTTTGGAAGGGCATGAACTTACTTTTGCCTCCATATTGATTCGGTACAATCAGCGG
The DNA here is from genome assembly GCA_964245695.1 of uncultured bacterium. Classification (GTDB taxonomy): domain Bacteria; phylum Cyanobacteriota; class Cyanobacteriia; order Cyanobacteriales; family Nostocaceae; genus Hassallia. Next base: position 38,845 of record CAXTNZ010000017.1, read on the forward strand.
CTTAAATCGGATTTGCACTTGCGAGTCCCCGTAGCGCCGACGCACCCACCAAGGTCGATATTCGGGAATCGGTGAGATGTAAATGCTGTTACTATTGCACCACTCTGTTCCCGGTGGATTACGCCATCGATCTAAAAACTGGTGGGGCTGTTTGCCTGTAAGAATCCACCAACTGATAATTAGCCAGAATGAGGTGGCAAAGAACCAACCCATACCCAAACTGAGTAAACCATTGGTGAGAACATAGCAAACTACAATGATGGCAATCCAAGGAAGTAGCTGTTCAGCCGGAATTGGCCCAATGCTGGCTTGCTTACCCAAAATCCGATTGACTTTGATGAATTCTTGATTGTCTTGTGCCATATTTGTGTAATTCTAGTAGTGCTGCATTAGTAGTCAGTCAACCAAGGAGTGACAAGTGAGGGGGGAGCAACGCGAAAAAGTGAGATTATGGTGAAGAGAGCAGGGGAGGCTCTTGAGGCTTCGGGAGCAGGGGAGGCAAAACAATGAATAAAGAAGCAATCAAAGATCATAAAGATTTGGGAATTTATAAAATTGCCTTTGAAGCAGCAATGAAAATTTTTGAGTTATCAAAGAAGTTCCCTGTCGAGGAGAGATATTCGTTAACTGATCAAATTCGTAGATCAGACGCTCGAAGACTCGCTACCGCTTCGCTATCGCGTTCTGTGTGTGCAAATATGGCAGAAGCATGGAGAAAACGGCGTTATGTTCGCGGAGCGTTCCCGAAGGGTAGCAGCTTTTATCGCTAAATTAAATGATTGTGAGGCAGAAGCTGCCGAAACTCTTTTCCTGGATTGAATTTGCTGTCAAATGCAACTACATAAATGTAGAATTAGGACGAGAAATTTATGCAAATTACAACCAAGTTTTATCTGGTCTGGTGAATATG